>JBBQYO010000237.1:0-5139 GCA_038208605.1 Gemmatimonadales bacterium
CGCGAGAAATGTTGCTTCGGCAAATTTCCGGGCGATCACAGGGTCAGTCGAGCAGAAACTCTCGGTGAGCTCTGCACCGAGCTCGGGACGATCCGGATTCTTGATGATAGCCGGAGCGAGGAAGTTTGCCCACCCGATGAAATTCCGGTCCATCATCTCGAACAATCCATCGATGTCTTTTTTCTCGAATCCGCCAACGTAGGCGCCGTCGTTGATGTAACGAGGTGAGGGGCCGATCATGATGAGATTTTCGAAGCGCTCGGGCTCTTCGTTGGCGGCCAGGACGCCGACCATGCAGCTCACTGAATGGCCCACGAAGATGATTTGCCTGAGGTCGAGTGAGCGAATGATGTCGAGCAGATCGTCTGCGTAACCCTGAAGCGTCGAGTAGCGGTCAGGATCATAGGCGCTCAGGTCGCTTTGTCCCGAGCCGACATAGTCGAACAGGATGACTCGGTACTCGTCTTCAAAGGCCTTCGTGACGAAACGCCACATGTTCTGGTCGCAGCCGAAGCCGTGCGCGAAAACCATCGGTTGCGTGCCTTTTCCGAAAGTCTTCACATTGTTGCGCTTGATAATGTCGGAGCTCATGTGTCGTTGGTATTTGGTAGAGAAGATGCTTACCGCCACTGTGGGGCTAACGCGGAGTCGGAGAGTGGATCGCGTGGGGCCCCCAACGAATTTACCCTGTGCCGCCGGACGATGCCCGCCCGGTGAAAATCGGCCGGCGCGTTGCCGCATGGTTGCTCCGAAGGATTCCTTTGTGGCGCGGTCACGCCGCTGGACGTCAGACCTGTTCGGGATAGCACATAAAGGGGTCGACAGGGATGGACGAGTATCGTAAATTTCACTGAGGAACTCCGGGGGGGTAGACATGCTCTCAGCGAAACTCGGTGGAATTTTGCGTCACGCCCGGAAGCAGATCGCGATGACCCGCGAAGAGCTTGCGCGCCGCGCGCACGTAAGCGTCAGGCTCGTGGCCGAAATGGAGCGGGGCGATCGACCAAACGTGAGTCTGGAGACCGCCCTTAAACTGCTCGGTATCGTTGGCGTGTCGCTTGTGGCACAGGCGCCGGACGGTGCGACCGAAGACATCCGAAGTTCCCGGAGCATTTCACTCGGTCGCGCGGCACGCTCCCGGAAAAAGAATTGAATCGCGCGTTTCTGGGCCGTGTGCGTCAAATGTCGATCCCGTTGCCGCAGCGGGACGTTCACATTATCGCTAATCCGCAATGAACAGCGCAGCCACTTTCGTCATTCTCTTTTCGATCGCGACGGGCGTAGCGATCGTCGTACGGCGACTGAAAATTCCGTACACGGTAGCCCTCGTAGTAGTCGGCCTTGTGCTGAGTGCTACGAATCTGATGGAAGCGCCACATCTAACGCGCGAGCTTCTGTTCGCCGTGTTCCTTCCCGGACTTCTGTTTGACGCCGCATTCAACCTGGAGGCTGGCGCCTTTTGGGGAAATCGGCTGACGATCGGCTCACTCGCCGTCCCCGGTGTAGTCGCCGGAATTCTGCTCACTGGATTGATCGTCACCTTCGCGATACAGTCGTTCGGGCTGGTTGATGGCTTCAGCTGGCGGCATGGCCTGGTCTTCGGAGCGCTCGTCGCCGCGACCGATCCAATTGCCGTGGTGGCTCTCTTCCGCGAGCTCAACGCACCGCACCGTCTGAGAGTCATCGTCGAAGGCGAAAGCCTGCTCAATGACGGCACATCGATCGTCGCATTGACGCTGATACTGGCAGTCGTGAACGGAACGTCCACGACCGCATTTGCGGTGATCCGCGAGTTCCTCACCATCGTCGGAGGCGGCGCGGCGATCGGTTGGCTGCTTGGGCTCGGCCTCTCGCACATCATTCTCCGGATCGACGACGCGATGATCGAGATAACGCTCACCAGCATCGCGGCATACGGCTCCTTCATATTGGCCGAGCAGCTCCATTACTCAGGTGTCATAGCGACGGTCTCGGCCGGACTCGTCTGCGGCCTCTATGCTCGCCGCGTGGGCATGTCCCCTTCGACGCAGCTTGCAGTCCAGACATTCTGGGAATACGTCGCGTTTGCGCTCAACTCGGTGATCTTTCTATTGATCGGATTCGACGTGGGCTTCACCGCGCTCGCATCCTACTGGCAGATCATTCTCATTGCGTTCGTTGCGATGCTTGCGGCTCGTGCGGCGCTCATAATGGGGGTGACAGGACTTCTTCAGCGCACGGCCGAAAGCATCCCGCTCAAGTGGGGACTCGCTGTCACCTGGTCGGGGTTGCGCGGTGCGCTGTCGATGGTTCTTGCGCTCGCACTGCCAGTTACGTTCCCGGGTCGCGACGTCCTGATCGCGATGACGTTCGGTGTGGTGCTGGCGTCCATCCTCGTACAGGGCCTCACCATGCCGGTCATGCTTCGTCGCCTCGGAATAGTGAAATCAGAGGATGCCCGGTTCTCATACGATCTCGCGCGGGGACGCTTGCAGGTCGCTGCACGCCTGCGAAGGGAAGTCACGCGAATGCGCGATCATCACGCTGCTCCAACTGATCTGCTCGACCTGCTTGAAGAGAACTACTCCAGACGAAGCGAGGCAGCGATCAGAGCGTTACGGGCGTTGCACAATGAACGTGACGACCTGCGCGAAGAGGAGGCTGCAGTAACCGTCGAGCATCTGTTGCGCGTCGAGAGAGCGGAGCTGGTGGATCGGCTCCGAAGCGGGCTGATGCATCGCAATGTTTTCGACCGTCTCGCCGGCGATGTCGACAAGCGAATCATTCGGGTCCGCGCTGGTAATTTCGAGACGGTCGATGAGATCATTCCATTCACCAGCGAGTGGAAGTCGGTCTCTGAGAACACTTCAGATGATTGCGCTGCAGATGATTCCGCCGCCGATGATTCCGCTGCCAAACCAGAGTAGGAGTTCGCAGCAACCTTGGGGCACTACGCCGATGATCGTCGTCTGCCCCGAGCGAGGTGGCGGTTTTCGAGGTGACTAGCATGAAAAAAATCGGTTCGAATTTTGTCGGTATTGCCATCACGGAGTCCGTCGCCGTCGGGCGCCGTTGGCCGTTCCCGCAGTTTCGACGCACGCTTCGATGATACGGGAGTCGACGCTGCGTTACTTCCGCAACCGGACTCCCGCTTTCGGCTCCTGAAAGGTGGGCAGGACCGTCGCCAATCCGAAACCTGAAGTCAGTCGTATAAAAATATGCGATTCGGGTTGGTCGATTCTCCAGGAGAGTATGGTCTGATGGGAAATTCTTTACGACGGCACGAGATCGCGGAGCGTATCAGACGCAAGCTATTGAGTAATCTCACTCTCGGCATTTTAAAAAGCGGGGACCGCCTTCCGGGCGTGCGATCGTCTGCGCGGGAATTTGGCGTCGACGCCCGCGTGATCCTGGCTGCTTACGACGAGCTGGTAACGTCCGGTTTTGTGGAGCGCCGCCAACGGTCCGGCTTTTACATCACCCGTTCACAAGTGATCTGCGAAAACCCCGGAATCGACTGGCTCGTGGATATTGCAATGCACTCGCTGCACCGCGGCGTGACACCTGCGTTCCTGGGCCGACAACTGAGCCGCGTCTTCGAGTCGCGGAAGCTTCACGCATTGGTGGTGGATTCGAACGAAGATCAAATATGGTCTCTTGCCGATGAGCTCACCCTGGATTACGGGCTGAATGTAATTGCGGCCGATTTTGACATGCTGGGACTTGGAGGCAAGCTGCCCGATACTCCCGCGTCGCTCGGTGCCGTCGTCACCACGGCGTTTCACCGAGAGGATGGCAGACGGCTTGCCGACCGCCTCGGTGTCCCGATGATTGCCGTGACCATGTGCTCTAATCTGTTTGCGGAGGTCAACAACCTGATGGTCGTTGGTGAATTCTTCTTTATCGTATCCGATGGCAGGATGCGGAGAAAGCTCGAGGGCGTCTTCGAGCAGAGTGAGTATCGGAACCGATTGAGAATTCTCGTCGAGGGGAAGGATGATTTACGCCTGATTCCCGACGATGCGCCGATCTATATAACAAGACTGACCCGAACACGACTTGCCGGGTCCCCGCTGCTGACACGTTGCCTCGCCGAGGCGAGAGTCTTCTCGGAGGAATCCGCGCGGGAGTTGATGACACTCGTGATTCAGGTAGGGCTGACACCAGTGACGGCAAAGGAGGGATCACACCTCAACGTGATCGGCCTGCCGTCGGCCAACTTCGCCCACGCATCCTAGGGAAGGGCACACCCGTCACCCGCTCGGGCGAGCCCCAGGCGAAGTCGCTGTTTCCACCCATCCCGGCTCGATCAGACAATGAAAGGTCCGGCAATCGCGAGGACCTGGGCCATCGTCAGCGGTTCGTCGAATGCCTCTGTTACCGCCGCAGTGCCGCCGAAGTTGGTGCCGAGGCTCGCAGCGTTGACGCCGTTGTGGGTCGTGTTATCCTCGCCAGCGTAGGTCGCCTGCGTGGCTGCCGGAAGATTTCCTCGGTCAGCATTTGTAATCCAACCCTTCTGCCCGCGAAGCCGGCGAATCTGTGACGCATGCCGGGCTTCGACCGAGTGGATTTGAAGCGCTGCTGTCAGTACTGCCGGATTTGATTGCACCGCACCCGCCTGGCCCTTGTATGCGCGAACGCCAGTATCCTCGAAAGTCTGAGCGACGGCCATGAACGTTGCCTTGTTCGTGAACACATCGGGGAAAGTTCCGCGTGCCGTGAAGTCAAACGTCGGCTTTGCAACCGGTGTCGCAGCCATGCTTCTGATGGCGGTTTGCAGGAACGCGACATGCGCCGTCTCGTGCATGCTGATCTGCTCAATCGCGGCGCGCTCGCCGGCCGTGAATGCGGCAGCAGCACCACTCGCGAGTCCTGTTCGATAAAACTCATCCTCGAGATACTCGAGAGTCAGGGCAAAGTTGAGAACCGCGATGATACCCGGCGACCCTTGCGCCCGGACCTGGCCCGCAAACGCCGCCAGGGCAAGCGGGACGGTGGCAAAAGCGAGTCCTGCGGCAGCCGTTGAGCCAAGTCCAAACCCTTTCCTTAACGCATCGCGGCGTGTTACCAGCGCTTCGACGACTTCCGGCTCAATTGTCTCGAGCACAGACTGGTTCTCATTCATGATCGATAGCTCCGGCATTTACGGTGTGGATACGA
>JBBQYO010000238.1:0-5118 GCA_038208605.1 Gemmatimonadales bacterium
GTCGATCAGCACGACCTGCTCCGGCCGGGAGATGTAATGCGCGTCGCGGATTATAGTACCGTCCCGGTCGAGAAATACGGCGGTCGGCAGGACGTTCAAGCGGTCGCGCTCGCCACGGTTGTTGCCAGTGAAGTATCGTGCTTTCGAGGAACGCTTCTCAGATCTGCGAGAACGCGATCGTCCCTGATCCTGGCGATGACCGGCACAGGGCCCGACCTCAACCGGCGCTCGATGGCGACCGCGTCCCCGTCGAACGCCAGCGCGAATGAGGGAATCTCTTTTGTCGGAAAGGCACCTGCTCCAACGCTCGCTTCGCTCGCCACGACCGAAACATGGCAATCGCTCGAAGCAAGCCGAGCGGCGATGGATTCGCAGCGTGTTCGTATCTCATCCGCCGGTGCTGTCAGCATCGCGAGCACTGGAATTTCACGCAGCGCGGTGGCTCGCTCGCGATAGAGCTCCAGCGTGGCTGACAAAGCTGCGATAGTCATCTTGTCCACCCGCATCGCCCGTGCGAACGGATCGCGGCGCAGTAGATCCATGGTGTGCTTTCCGCCGACGACAATGCCTGCCTGTGGGCCGCCGAGCAGCTTGTCGCCGCTCATGAGTACCAATGTCGCTCCAGCGGCCAGCGCTTCCCGCGCCGTCGGCTCGCCGGTAAATCCGAATTCGCTCAAGTCGATCAACAGCCCGCTGCCAAGATCGTGAATCAGCGGAATCCCGTGCTCGTCTGCGACCGGCGTTAGCGACCGGACACTAACGTCGGCGACGAAGCCGGAAAGCGCGAAGTTGCTGCGATGGATCTTGGCGATCGCGCCGGTACGCGAGCTCATCGCCCTCGAGTAGTCATCGAGATGAGTGCGGTTTGTGGTGCCGACTTCGACCAGCGTCGCGCCGCTTCGCTGCATGATGTCGGGAACGCGAAAGCTGCCTCCGATTTCAACCAGCTCGCCGCGTGAAACGATCACGTCGCGTCCGCGCGCAATTGCGCTCAGTGACAACACCAGGGCGGACGCACAGTTATTCACGACAATCGCGTCTTCAGCTCCGGTCAGCTCACGCAGCAGATCGACGCAATGCACGTAACGCGAGCCGCGCGCGCCCCCTGCGAGATCGTACTCGAGATTGCTGTAGCCTTCTGCGATCTCGCGCACCGCTTCGATCGCTGCATCGGCTAGCGGCGCTCGTCCCAGGTTGGTGTGGAGCACGACACCTGTGGCGTTGATCACCGGTCGCAGCGACCGGGTCGTCGCCGCGCGAAGATGGGAGCTTACGCGCTCTCCCCAATCCTCGTCGGCTGCGGGATCACCGTCCTGACGAACGTCATTCAGCGCAGTCCGGATTGCCGAAACGACCAGCGGGCGGGGATTGTGCGCGAGGAGAGCTCGCACCGATTCGAGCTCGAGGAGGCCGCTCACACTGGGAATCGCCCTCCGCGGATCGGTCATTTCTTCAGTACGTCGGGCGGCTTGACGACGGCCGGTTTCGCAGCCGGTGGTTTGACGACGGGCTGGGGCACCGGCAGGACGACTTCCTTTTCGCTCGTGCGAGAGACGCCGATGAGGTTCTGGACGTCGGTGACGGTGACGCGGTACACGATCGTGGGGCGGAGCGGCTTCGCGAGCTTGACGATCAGCGTTCGAAGCGGAGCAGGGCGCGGGAGCCGTTTTGCAATCGTCGCAGAAGTATCTCGCGGCGGCGCCGCGGTGTTGAGAACCGGAACGTCAGTAGAATCAGGCGCGCGAACCCGAATGCGCGAAGACAAAAGCGGAACAGTGGTAGAGATGGGATTGTCGAAGTTCAGCTCGAGTGTAACCGAGTCGCGCGCGCTTACATTCGACAACCGCGTGCCGACCGAATCGTGCACGAATGCGAGAAGATCCACTTTCGCCGAATCGACCAGCGTTACGGCAGCGGTATCGAACGGCTCTCGCGGGTCTAATCCACGATTGGCGTTGTCGTCGGAAATTCCGCGCACTCGATAGGCGCCGGCCGGCACATTCCTGAAAATGAACGCGCCGGACGAGTCGGTCGCCGTGACGTAGACCGTCGTGGTATCGGCCAGCGTGCGCGCCTCGACAAGTCCGCGCGCGACGATGCGCGATTCCGACCAGTTGAATAGCGTTCCCGTCAGCCGGCCAGTTGCGAGTGATGCGCCGGTCGAAAAGACAGTGGTCGCGCCGGTATTGCGCGCGTTACCGCGCAGGTCACTCAGTCCGGGAAGAAGGTTGATTGTGTACGTTGTGTTGGCCTTGAAGCCGCGGCGCGGATGCACTGCAATCTCGCTGCGATGCCAGTCGGCCTGCGTCTCACCGTTTCGCGGCGAGATGAGAAACAATGCGTCGAGCGACTGAGCGCCGGATGGCCGTTCGCTCACGACCTCGTCGAACTCAAAGATTACTTCGCGAGGTCGCACTCCGGTTCGCCCACTGTCCGGCGCAACGCGTACGATCTGCGGCGCCTGCGAATCGACTGGACCACCCGGTGGACTACCCTGTGATGCGCACGCCGCTGCCATACAGACTGCAGACACCAGCGCAAAACGACTCACGATCCGCACAGCGACACCACCTTTTGAGTCAGTTGTTCGCGCCGCGCCGACCACTCCACCCCTTTCTGCCGCTCGGCCGCGACAACATTGGCCGGCGCGCGATCGGTGAATCCGGGATTGGCCAGCCTCCCTTCCAGTGCGGCAAGCTGTGTCGCAAGCTTCTCCAGCTCGATCTTCGCTTTGCCGCATTCCTTGTCGATGTCGACGATCCCGCCGAGTGGGACGATCAGTTTCGCTCCGGACGAAAGGAGGATCGTTGCGCCGCTCTCGCCCGAGCCTTCGCCGTTCACTTGAATGTCGCAGCGCGCAATTCTTCCGAGAAATTCCCTTTCTTCGTCGAAGACCGCGGCATCCGTCGCCGCATCGGCCGACGCACTCGTATCCAGCCTTGCGTGAATTCTGTCGCCAGGTGGCACGGCATAGTCCGCACGGAGCTGGCGCACGGCGTTCACAGCCTCACGCACAAGCTCGAATTCTCCATTGCTCGCTATCGTTTCGTGGCGACGCGGCCACGAAGCGCGCGCAATGAATTCGCTATGACGGTTGCCGGCAACGGGAAGTCGACGCCACAGCGTATCGGTGATAAACGGGACAATCGGCTGGAGAAGACGAAGCGCAGAATCGAAGCAATGAGCGAGAACGGCACGCGCGATGTCACGGTCTTCTCCCGCCGATGCGATTCTGGCTTTTGTGCTTTCGAGATACCAGTCGGCAAGCTCGTTCCAGACAAATCGCCGCGCTGACTCGGTGTATTCGCTGAGACGTAAACCGCTGTTGAGCTCGTTTTCATTCCATACACCGTTCACCGGCCTCGCAGGACCAAGCGCCGCGTTGCATTCCGTGATTGCAATGTTCAACCGTTCGAGAATCCAGGTGTCTGCGCGACGAAGCTTCGACGGATCGATGGCGTCGAGTGGCCGAACAGTTTCCTCTCCGACATTGGTGAGAAGAAAGCGACCGATGTTCCATAGCTTCGTGACGAAGTTGCGCCCCGGTGCGAACGATTTTTCGAGGTCGTTCGGGTCGAGCATTACGTCCGCTCCCATGCCGAGGCCTGCGATCACCGTGTAGCGCAATGCGTCGGTTCCAAAGAGCGCGATGACGTCGATCGGATCGATCCCGTTTCCGAGGGACTTCGACATTTTCACGTGCTTCATGTCGCGCACTGTTCCGGTGAGCATCACCGTATGAAACGGAGCTTCGCCCATGAACGCAAAGCCACCCATGATCATTCGTGCAACCCAGAAGAACAGAATCTCGGGAGCGGTGACGAGATCATCGGTTGGATAGAAGGCTTTGAGGTCCGCTGAATCCTTGTTCGGCCAGCCAAGTGTCGAGAACGGCCACAGCCATGATGAGAACCATGTGTCCAGCACGTCCTCGTCCTGCCTGGTTTCTCCTCCGCACCTGGGACAACCCGCAACATCGTCGCGGCTGACGGTGACCTCGCCGCATGCGTCGCAATACCAGACCGGAATGCGATGGCCCCACCATAGCTGTCGCGAGATGTTCCAGTCGCGAATGCCTTCGAGCCAGTTGATGTAAACGGCTTCCCAGCGCTCGGGGAGGATTCTGATTTCCCGGTTGCGCACGGCAGACAAGGCCGGCTCGGCAAGAGGCTTCATCTTCACGAACCACTGATCCGACAGCCGTGGCTCGACCACGGTGTCGCATCGGTAGCAGTGACGAACCGCATGAGTGTGCGGCTCGATCTTTACCAGCGCATTCAGATGCTTGAGCATCTGCACAACCCGCTCGCGTGCTTCAAATCGATCGACGCCAAGGAGCTCCGGAGGAACCCGTGATCCGGCGTCGGCGCCATTTGCCATCGTTCCTTCCGGCGACAGGATCACAGGCATCGGAAGCTTGTGGCGCATACCCATCTCGAAATCGTTGGCGTCATGTGCAGGCGTGATCTTCACTGCGCCAGTACCAAACGCCGGATCGACGCCCTCTGCATCGGCGATGATCGGGATCTCGATATTCGCGATGGGAAGTGTCAGCGTCTTCCCGATTAGATCGCGGTAACGCTCATCGTCGCGGTGCACCGCGACTGCGACGTCCGCGAGCATCGTTTCCGGGCGGGTCGTGGCAATCGTGATGCTTCCGCTCTCATCAGTAAGCGGATACCTCACGTGATAAAGACTACCCGTCTCTTCGCTGTGCTCGGCCTCTTCATCACTGAGTGACGTAAGGCAGCGTGAACACCAGTGAATGACGCGATGGCCTCTATACACGAGGCCGCGCTCGTGAAGCAGAACGAATGCTTCGCGCACGGCTTTGGAGAGCTCGGGCGAGAGCGTATATGCAGTGCGGCTCCAGTCGCATGACGCACCAATCGCGCGAAGCTGGTCGAGAATCGTTCCGCCCGTCTCCGTCACAAATGCAGTCGTGCGTGCCACGAAGGCATCACGACCGAGAGCGAACCGGGTGGTCCCTTCCGCGGCCAGCTGTTTCTCGATCACGTTTTGCGTTGCGATACCGGCGTGATCCGTTCCGGGCAACCAGAGCGCTTCGTCGGCGCACATGCGGCGCCAGCGTACGATCACATCCTGAACTGTATTATT
>JBBQYO010000239.1:0-5104 GCA_038208605.1 Gemmatimonadales bacterium
ATTCAGCGTCGCCGTACCCTCGAGCGTGCCGCCAATCGGTAAAGTCTTCGCGTAACTGCGAAGAAGAGCGACCTGAAGCGGGCGCATCGTCACGCGCAGATTGCTGGCGCGGAAATCGTTGTTGAGCATGCCAACGTTGCCAACTGCAAGCACGTGGCTTCGTCCAACCTTCGAATTCTCGAGCGCGAGATCGGCGTTGACCGCCATGCTTCTCTTGTTGCCGTTCAGCGTCGCCGTGCCCGTCAACGTTCCGCCACCACTCGGCAAAGTCTTCGCGTAACTCCGAAGCACCTCGAGTTTCACCGGCGCGAGCGTCACCCGAAGATGATCCGCCTCGAAATCTTTCCCGAACGTGAGACCGCCTTCAGCGGTCACGCGATTATGACCTGCTGCCCTGTCATCGAATGTGACGTCTGCGTCGAGGGCGACCTTGTTCTGGTCGCCATCGACTTTCGCGCGGCCGGCAAGAATCCCGCTTCGCGGAATCTTCACGAGCGGGAAAACACGCTCGATGAGCTTCGTGTCGAGAGATGTGAATCGCGCGTTGGTGTTCTGGATAGAAAACGCCGCGCCTCTATACGTGAGGCCCAGATCGCCCGACAGGTGCGCGCTCTCGATCTGGACATCGGCGTTGCGAACGACATACACACTCGTATCGCCGACCCAGTCCATCGCAAAGTCGAGCTTGCCCGAGCCACGCTCCGGAATGCGGGGATAGACCCACCGGATGTCGGCTGATGAGAGAGTGTCGGCGCGAAGGCGAAGATGCAGGGCGTCGTTCGTTATCACGTACCTCCCCGCACCGCTGAGTCTGGTTCCGGGCAGCCTCACATCCGCTTTTTGCCACCAGATCGAGTCACCGGTGAAATCGAACGCCCCAACCAGCGACCTCACGTCAGCAACGGGCGGCCGGAACGGCTCGGCAATCATACTCGCCGACGCGATTTCCGCGCGACGGGTCTTGTACGCCGGATCCTCGAGACGTAGCAGCGGGAGCTTCGCGTTGATGTGATGGAACTCCGAAACTTTCTGGTAACCGTTCGCAACTTTCACGATGACGAACCGTCCCTCCGGTCCCATCGCTGTACGAATCACATCGGCCTCGTTCAAGCCCGCCGTACTCTTCGGCGCCCACGGAGACTTCGCGGTGATATCACCATCGACCATCGTGACATCGGTAAAGCGAATCCACTTTCCCCAGTTGTTCTTCGTTGGGCCGGGCCTGGTCGTGGTGTCGTGAGGAAAAATTCGATCCCAGTTCCATCTGCCGCCCGGCTGTCTGTCGAGCACGATAATGGGACGGACCAGACGAACTGCGTCGAACTCAACGTGCTGGCCGTAGAGAGAGCGAAGTGAATAACGGGCCGACACCTCATCTATTTTTGCGAAGGGCGCACCCGCGCTGTCGGTAATGACGACACCATGGAGGGTAAATCCCTTCAGCAGATTCCCGCTCACCGAGCCAATCTTCAGGATTCCATGCGTGTTGCTCTGAGCGAGAGCGAGAACCCGCTTCTGCACCTGAGCACGTCCCCAGTCCGTGTTCGCAATGCTGTATACGAAGACCACGCCGAGTATTGCCAGTACCGCCAGCACGGCAAGCGCCCGGATGAAATTCTTTTTCATCTAGAACGCTTCCCCGATCGACAGGTGAAGCACGAGGCGATCGAGCACGCTCTTGAATCCCGAGCCGGCCTGGCTGAACTCACGACGCTCCTTCAGCGTCACGAGCGTGGTCACTCCGTTCACCGTTGCGTCGGTAACGACCGGAATCCGCTCCGCTCGTCCCGGGTTCACGCCCAGGTCGATGCGAATGGGTCCAACGGGTGAGCGGTAACGCACGCCGAATCCAGGTGTGACTGCCTTTGCGTTCAAGGGCAAACCGTTGGTTGTTTTTTGCGAGACATATCCGCCATCCACGAACACCGCTCCGAACAACTGTTGCCAGATAGGAAAGCGAAACTCGGCGCTTGCTTCGGCGACGAAATTACCGCCAAGCGGACGGGGCTCGAAATCCGGTCGATCGAGTCCCACGGCATTGGGGTCACAAGTAGTGATGTCTACAGTCGGGCCGCAATTTGGGTCCTTCGATCTGAGCCTGGACGAGGGAATGGTCAGCACGCGCGGGCCGAGCTGATTTTCCCCGTAGCCCCGGACCGACCTCGAGCCGCCGGAGTAAAACCGCTTGCGCGGATGGAGGAGCTGCGCGTCGGTACTGATTCCGAGGGCTGAGGCAGTGCTGCTCAGCGCTTTCACGTATCCAACTCGCAGATGCGCCGCGATCGTTCCACGCTTGCGCACCGGATTGTACACCGCACCGTCCCCACTCACGCGATTGTATCGAAAATCCGAAAGCGTGAAAGCAGATGCGTGCTCCACTTCCATAGTCGTTCGATATCCGTGGTTCGGTGAGAACGGATCATTCGCGCGATTGATGTTGCTGACGAGCGTCAGTGGCGAGAGGCGCTGCCGCTCGCGCAGCGCGCCGAGCGTTGGCTGGTCGCAAACGCCGAAATTTATGCAGAAGTAGACGTCGCCTGCCTCGACCCGATTTATCTCGAAGCGATAGTTGATGCTTGCGGGACCGCGGTCGAGCAGCTCGCGCGTGAATGTCGCACTGGTTCCGTATCCGCGGTCGACGTAAATGCCCGGCGCACTCCGCCGGTGCGCGAACAGACTCAGCCCGAGCTCATTCTGCTGAGCTCCAAACCATGGCTCGCGAAGACTCAGGCTGAGATTGTAGGTCGGCCTGAAGTAGACCGGATCGTCTGCGTTGTCGGCGATTCGCGTGGCGTTGCGAAAGATGAGCTTTCCGTTGACCTGGCTCGCGAGGAGATTTCCGACCGCCCCCTGAAGGTCGAGCCGCCTGGCTCGCCCGAAAAAATTGTAGTGAGTAAAGCGGCCTTCGACCTGGAAGAAGTCGACAGTGTTGAATCCGGCTGAGATGCGGTTCTCTCTGAGCGGCGCTTCCTGAACGGTGACGATCAGAACCTTCGACGAATCGCCTTGCTTCGGAATGTCGATCGCGGCGCGGCGAAAGAGATTCGACTCGTACAAAGCGCGCTGGCTGCGGAGCAGCTCCGATCGCTTGAAGAGCGAGCCGGGACGGAGAGTGAGTGATTTGAGAATCGTGCTCGTCTCGATCTTCTTGTTGCCTTCCACGAGGATGTCGGAGACAGTCGCTTTCCAACGAGGGTCGAGATTCAGCGTGATGTTTGCCAGTCTCGTCGCACTGTCGATGTGCAACGCGGTATCGACACGCGCATCCGCATAGCCCTTGTCCCACATCGCCTGTATCAGGAATATGCGGCTCGAATCGAGGCGGATCATGTTGAGCGGAGAGTTCTTTCCGAGCACAACTTTCTTCGCGACTTCGCGATCGTTGAGAACTTTCTGCTTTTGATTCACTGTGATGTCCGAGACGATCGTCGGAGGGCCTTCGTTGATCAGGAACGTCACTTCGACGTCGTCGTGATCAGTTTGCTTGACGAGGGTATCGACTTCCGCCTCGCGGTATCCGCGTTTCCAGTAGAAAACGCGGGCTCGCAAAACGTCGCGCGCCAGCTCGACGTGATCGAGGTATTTGCGCGTGTAGAAATACCTGGTTTTGCTGATGAAGCAGACCGGTGCCAGAAGGAGACTGGCGCAGTGCGACTGATCGGTTGCGATGGATAGTCGCAACTCCTTCGGGTCAATGGCCTTGACGCCCTTGAGCGTCAGCTTTTTGACTTCGAGCTGGACTGGGCCGGTCTTGCCGGCAGGTACCTGCCTGACCGGGGCAGCGCTGGGCGGAACCGGGTTGGCAGCAGCCGGAGCGGCAGGAGCCGGCCTGGTCGAAGCCGAATCGGTTGGAGCCGGCTTGGCCGGGGTCTGGGAAGCAAGGGCGGCGGGAAGCAGCAGCATGGTGGCTGCGACTCCCCAAACCCTCAAGTTTTCAGGCCACTTCATAGGGGGCTGAAGAGCAAGGCGCGGGCCTGCGACCCCGCGCCCGGCGGGCCTACAGTCCTTCCAAAAGGGCGTCGTTGCCGGGCGTCCCCGCAATTCGCTTGATCAGCCACTCCATTGCCGAAGACGACGGCATCTGTTGAAGCCCTCGGCGAAGGGTGTAAACGTGCTCCAGCTGGTGCGGCGGGAAGAGCTTGTCCTCGCGCCGGGTACCACTTGTGGACACGTCGATCGCCGGGAAAATGCGCTTTTCGGCGAGCGACCGGTCGAGCTTGATCTCGCAGTTTCCGGTTCCCTTGAACTCCTCGAAGATCACGTCGTCCATGCGTGATCCGGTCTCGACCAGCGCGGTCGCGATGATCGTGAGAGAGCCGCCACCGTGTTCGGGAGCGACGGATCTCGCCGAACCGAAGAACGCTTTCGGCCGGGCCATGGCGGTGGCATCGAGGCCGCCGCTCAGCGTGCGACCCGTGCCGCGTTCGACCGTGTTGTAAGCGCGAGCCATTCGTGTGATCGAATCGAGAACGATGACGACATCCTTACCGAGTTCCACCATCCGCCGGGCGCGCTCGAGCACCATCTCGGTGACGTCGGTGTGACGTGCGGCCGGCATGTCGAAGCTCGACGCGACGACTTCGCCGTACCCCCAGGTGATCATCTCACTGACTTCCTCCGGGCGCTCATCCACCAGGAGAACGAGAAGAACAGCTTGTGGATGGTTCACTGCAACGCCTTCGACTATTGCCTGAAGAAGCATCGTCTTTCCAGCGCGTGCCGGTGCTACGATCAAGGCGCGCTGACCGTATCCGATGGGTGCGATGAGATCGATTGCGCGTCGTGTGAGCTCCGGCCCACCCTTCGCGGGACGACCTGTTTCGAGCTTGAGCTTTCGTTCCGGATACGATGCGGTGAGCACGCCGAAATCGGGACGACGCAGCGCGAGTGCCGGATCGTCGCCATTGATCTGCGTGATCTCCGCGACAACTGTCCGTCCGCGGTGATCGCGGCCGGTCGTTGCAAACACGGCATCGCCGCGACGAAGATTGTACTGGCGGCCCACGTTGGGCGGCACGAAGGCGTCGCCCGGATCCGACAGATAGCTGTTGGCAGCGCGACGAATGAAGCCGCCGTCGCGCGCGATGTCATACCAGCCGGTGGA
>JBBQYO010000240.1:0-5088 GCA_038208605.1 Gemmatimonadales bacterium
CGAGAAGCATGTCCTTATTCAGCTCCTTCGACGGGATTTCAAAGTAGAGCTTCTCTCCGACGATGTGCGTCTTGAACATGCCCGTCCGCGTCCTTGCTTCTTTCGTGATGACACGCGGATACGGCTTCGGCCCCGTCGCGCCTCCTCTCGTGGAATCAGCGCCGCCACCTTGAGCGCCAGGCCCGATCGGACCGCCGGATTGTGACGCTGTTCTTCCACCCGGAGTTGCCACCGGAACCGGCGCCTGCGACGCAGGCTTCGCACACGCAGCACTGAGCACAAGCACGGTCAGTGCGCCCGCCATTGACTTGTTTGCCATCATGTAAAATTCCCCTGTTGTTCGGAAGAGACTACTTGATCGGCCGCCCGACGGTCCACGGAATTCCCGCGGCGTCGAGCGACCTGTTCAGCGCTGGTACGCGCGTGGTGAGCAGTATGTTGAGGCGCGCGGTTTCGCGCGCCAGGTCCTTCATTGCAATGTCCAGAGTTTCCCGCTGGAGCTGCGTTGGAGGCGAGGTCACGTCGCCGATTTCGTTCGCTACCTGATTGACCCTGTCCTGAATCGAGGGCTGGAATTTGTTCTTGTCGTCAACATCGGCTGGCGCCGCACCAGGCTCGCCGCGAACCTTCTTCAGAATATCGTCGATTTCCTTGTCGACTGAAGTGACCTGCTTCGACAGACTGTCCGACCCCGACACACTCTTGAGTGCAGCCTTCACTTCAGTCATCTGGTCTTTGATCAGCTCGGCTGACCTCACCACTGCCTGAACTCTTGCCTGTTGATCCGCAGCAGCAATTCTCAGCGCGTGGAGCGCCTGATACTCAGCGGCCGTGAGAGAAACGAGAGGGTCTGCATTGACCACGACCGGCGTCTCTACGGACATCTCTCTTGCGCTGTCCTTCGCGCCGAGTGACAGCCGGGCGGCATAACGGCCAGGCAGAACGAAGGCACCTTGCGGCTGGCCGCCGCGTCCCGCGCGCGGCGTCGGACTATAGTAGGGAGCGGCGAGTCTCAGGTCCCATGTCGCCCGATGCATGCCCGCCTTCGTGTTGACTGTCAGATCGCGAATTCGCTTGCCTGTCGAATCGAAAATCGCGAGCGTCAACGCGCGGCCCTTCGGAAGACTGTCCTTCACATAGTACGTGAGGGTCGATCCAAACGGCGGGTTCGGCGCGCTATATGAACGCTCGCCGAGCTGTCCCGCGCCACGAAGTCCGCCGGGAATGGAGGTGTTGTAATTGAACAGCGTCACCGGTTTCACTGGAAACACGTAGAACTTTCCGGCGCGGTCTGCATCGGCAAGCTTCTCGAGCGGCGTGATATCGTCGATGATGAAAATGCCTCGGCCATGCGTTCCGATTACCAGGTCGTTCTCACGAGGATGAATCCTGATGTCGTGCACCGGAACAGTGGGAAGATTGTATTGAAGCTTCGACCAGGTGGTGCCGCCATTTCCGGAGTAGAACGCACCAACCTCGTTCCCGACGAAGAGCAGACTTCCCGCGCGCGGATGCTCGCGGATGACCTGCACCGACGACGCGGGAAGATTGGAGCTGATCGACGTCCACGTCTTTCCGTAGTCAGAGCTCCGCAGCACGTACGCCTTGAAGTCGTTGCTGCGATGTCCATCGAACGTCGCGTACACCGTTCCTTCGTTGTGGCTCGAAGCGACGACACGACTGACGTAAGTCATGTCAGGAACGCCCGGGAATTTGTCGATCTTCGTCCACGTCGCGCCGCCGTCGCGCGATACCTGAATCAGTCCGTCATCTGTGCCGACGTAGAGCAGTCCTTTTCGCATCGGCGACTCATCGATCGTGCTGATGTTGCCGAAAGCAGCCGTTCCCGCATGCCGCGCAACGGCGGTTTCGGGCCACGTCTTTCCCATTAGCGGAAGCTTATCGCGATCGAGGTGACGCGTGAGGTCACCACCGAGCTGTTCCCAGCTGTCCCCGCGGTACGGACTCTTGAACAAATACTGAGACCCGAAATACACGGTATTGTGATCGTGCGGCGAGATCACGATCGGAACACTCCAGTTCCACCGAAGATTTTCCGCGCCGTACTTCGGCTGTGGCTGAATGCTTTTCTGTTCACCCGTCTTCACGTCGTAACGAACGATTCCGCCATTCTGTGATTCGGCATACACGACGTTCGGATCTGTGGGATCGACGGCTGAGTAGAAGCCATCTCCGCCAACGGTGACATACCAGTCGCTGCTCGTGATTCCCTGCCGGTTGCGGGTCTGGCTCGGACCAGCCCAGCTGTTGTTGTCCTGAAGTCCGCCGTACACGTAATAGAACGGAAGCCGGTTATCGAGATCGATCGCGTAATACTGCGCGATCGGAAGATTCGAGACGAAGTCCATCGTCTGACCGCGATCGTGCGTGATGTACACGCCGCCATCGTTTCCGACGATGAAGTGATCGGGATCGTTCGGATCGATCCACATCGCGTGGTAGTCCACGTGCGCCGACTGGGCGATCGCGTGCGAAGTTGCTCCGCCGTCTTCTGACACGAAGATCGGTACGCCGAGGAGGTAGACACGGTCGGGATTCTTCGGGTCGACGCGGATCTGGCTCATGTACCACGGAAACTCGAGATACGTGCCCGTTTTTTTCCAGCTCGCCCCATAGTCGTCGGAGCGGTAGACCTCCGGTGTTTTCGTCTCGAGTGTCGCGTACACCGTACGTGGCTGCGAGCGGCTTACATCGAGTCCGATGCGTCCGATATCACCTGTCGGAAGACCTTCGGTAACCTTTGTCCACGTGTCGCCTGCGTTGGTGGATTTGTAGATGCCGCTCTCGGGTCCGCCACCGACAAAGCTGTATGCCTTGCGTTGCCGCTGAAATGTGGCGGCGTACATGATGCTCGGATCGGTGGGATCCATGATGACGTCGGTAACGCCGGTGTGCGGGCTGATAGTCAGCACTGCCTTCCAGGTCTTTCCTCCGTCGATGCTTTTGTAAAGACCGCGCTCGCCACCGTCAGTCCAGAGAGGTCCCACGGCCGCGACGTATACGATGTTTGGATTGGTGGGATGGACAACGATGCGGCCAATGTGCTGCGAGGTCTTGAGACCCATATTCTGCCAGGTGCGGCCGCCGTTCTCCGATTTGTAGACGCCGTCGCCCCACGACGAGCTGCGCTGGTTATTCGCTTCGCCGGTGCCCACCCAGACTATCTCGGGATTCGATGGTGCGAGAGCGATGTCGCCGATCGATGAAGTCGACTGCTTGTCGAATACGGGCTCCCACGTTGTGCCTGCGTTAACTGATTTCCATACTCCGCCCGACGCCGCTGCAGCGTACAGCAGCTTTCCGGCTTGTCCGCCAATTCTGGATTCCGGACCTTCCGCAACAGCGAGGTCGACGACGCGTCCGCTCGTGACTGCAGGCCCGATTGGCCGCCACGCAAACTCCTGCAGCATGGACGAGTCGTAACTCGCAGCATTGAATGCGATCTTCGGCGCGCGTTTCTCAGGCGATGATTTGGCTTTCTGAGCGGATGCCGTGGTTAGCGCGGCCAGACTTGCGGCGCCAAGTGCGAATGAAAGTGCGACAGAACGGACACGCGCTGTGTACATGTTTAACTGGATGCGGATAAAGGAATCGAAGGGTTGAAATGTTAACATTAGGTGCACCGTTGGCGTCAGGGATGGCAGTGTTCACCGCCATTCACAAACCGCGTCACGCAGTTGATCCAATAGCCATGCCAGAAACAATCCTTCGAAATTCACCGGCACCGGTCCGCCTCCCGGTCTTCAAACCGAAGCAGGATCCACCGGATGGATTTCCACCGGGGCCGCTGCCGCGATTCCCCGGACAGTTCCTGCTCGAGATGTCCCGCAATCCGCTCGCTCCGCTGGTTGCAATGAAGCGCGACTACGGCGACCTCGTCCACTACAGCATCGGGCCTCAGCACCTCTACCTGTTCAGCGATCCGGATCTGATCCGCGACGTTCTCGTCACCAATCAGAAGAACTTCACCAAGAGCCGGGGACTGGAGCGCGCCCGCCGCCTGCTCGGCAACGGCCTTCTCACGAGTGAAGGCGAGTTTCACCTGAGGCAGCGGCGTCTCGCTCAGCCTGCATTTCATCGGCAGCGGATTGCATCGTACGCCACCACCATGACCGCCTACGCAGACCGCACGCGGAGCTCATGGCGTGACGGGAGCACGGTCGACATGCACACCGAGATGATGCGGTTAACCCTCGCAATCGTCGCAAAAACGTTGTTCGATGCCGACGTCGATGAGGAAGCGGCGGAGATCGGAGAAGCGCTGACTGCCGCTTTTGATTCGTTCAACCTCGCGATCCTGCCATTCACGGAGCTGCTGGAAAAGTTTCCGCTCCCGCACGTTCGGCGGTTTAACGCTGCGCGCGACCGGCTCGATCGCACCATCTATCGCATGATCGACGAGCGTCGCGCCCGCAGCGACGATCGCGGCGATCTGCTGTCGATGCTTCTTCTCGCGACCGATACCGAAGGCGACGGCCGCGGAATGGACGACACCCAGCTTCGCGATGAAGCCCTCACGATCTTCCTGGCAGGACACGAGACCACTGCCAATACGCTGACCTGGACCTGGTACCTGCTGTCGCAGAATCCCGAAGTCGAGTCACGCATGCATCGGGAGATCGATTCAGCCCTGGGCGGTCGCGAACCTTTATTCGACGATCTCTCCGTACTTCCGTACACGAGAATGGTCATCGCCGAATCGATGCGGCTCTATCCGCCAGCATGGGCGATCGGCCGCCGGGCGATCGAGCCGTTCGATGCTCGCGGATACACAGTTCCAGCGCGCTCGGTGATTCTCATGAGTCAGTACATCGTGCAGCGTGACGCTAAATACTTTCCGGACCCTGAGCGGTTCGACCCTGAGCGGTTCGACCCCGAGCGGTGGACGCCTGAAGCACAGGCTTCGCGGCCGAAGTTCTCCTATTTCCCGTTTGGCGGCGGCGCGCGCGTCTGCATCGGAGAACAGTTTGCGTGGATGGAAGCAATCCTCCTCGTGGCAACGCTTGCCCAGAAGTGGAAAATGCGTCTCGATCCCGAACAAACAGTCGACATTCAGCCGCTCATCAC
>JBBQYO010000241.1:0-5016 GCA_038208605.1 Gemmatimonadales bacterium
TGTTCCAGCACTCCGTCAAACCTCCCGGCTCCAAGCAGCTCGATCTGAACCTGCGACACTGTATTGCGCCCGATCAGGTTGCCGAACGCCTTGCATGGAACAGCCGGGAGGCATCCTCCTCCACCACCATCTCCGTCGGCGAGCCACTTCCCGCTCACGATACCTTGCGGTTCCTGGATCATTTGAAGCTTGAAGTTCTTCAGCGCAAAAAGGTGAGCATTCGAAGTCCATGTTCCAGCCAGGTCCGTTTTCGCCGGCTCTGTCGGCTCGGGCGCACACGCCACCAGAATCGATCCGACAAGAAATCCAGCAATCCGCCTGAGAACCCTGCTTCGATCTACCATTGCCTGCCCTTAGCCAAGAAATTGAACGATCTTGCACCACGCGTATATTAGTACCGATCCGATATTCCTCACTACGTATTCGCGACGC
This sequence comes from Gemmatimonadales bacterium, assembly GCA_038208605.1. Taxonomy (GTDB): domain Bacteria; phylum Gemmatimonadota; class Gemmatimonadetes; order Gemmatimonadales; family Gemmatimonadaceae; genus UBA4720. The sequence continues at coordinate 433 of JBBQYO010000241.1, forward strand.
CGACCCGGCTGGATCGGTTGTCTGCAACTTTTCCCCACCGTCAGGAGCAAGTCGATGAAAGTATCCTCTCCGTCGCTTCTCGTTCGCGTCGCGGCGCTGACTACTATAGTAGTCGCTGCCCCTGCGCTCGCTCAGAACGCGGCACCCGCTGCCACCAACGCGTCATGCGAGATAGAGCAGGGCAAGCCTCAGGCAATCGCGCGCGCGACGTTGTCGCTGACTCGCGCACAGTCATTGATGAAGGGCGGCGATCCGACGAAAGATCTGAAGGATATCGTCGGAGTGCTCAACACACCCGGATTCAAGAATGAGAATCCGGTCGGGCGGGCATTTCTTTTGTCTTCCGCCTACTTGATTCTTCTCGAGCAGCCCGGCATTCAGGCAGTATCTCCGCGATCAGCCGTCGGAATCACGGCCGACCCGACCGCAACGATTGACCTCTACGCGGCCGCTGATTCCGCCATCACGATCGTGGAGCAAAGCTCGGCAGCATGCGCCGCCTATATGGGGGCATTCCGCCAGCAGAAGCCCTGGCTGAACGCGACCAATTTCGCCATCAATGCGCTCAACGACAACAAGCTCGACTCTGCCGATATCTACGCGCATCGCTCACTGACGCTTGACCGGAAGTCGCCCTATGCGTACAGCGTTCTCGCCAGCGTTGCAAAGGCCAGGAAAGACTATCCGAAGATGCTCGAATACTCGAACAAGGCGATTGCCGCCGCGGGCACCGACACCGCGTATGCAGACATTCGCTCTCGTACGGCCTACGATCTCGCGTCGATGTACACACTCCGCGCGAATGACGCAACCGGCGCCGAGAAGAAGAGTCTCGCGCGTGAGGCGATCAATGCGTGGATGCCATTGTCCACGTCGAAGGAAGACGTCCAGGGCACGACCGTGATATCGAACCTTGCGAAGATGTACGTCGCCGCGGGCGACAGCGCGAACCTGAACAAGGTGTACGCGCCGCTTATCGCTGATCCCAGCAAATATTCGGAAGGCGCGTTGCTGCAGGCCGGTGTCATTGCCTCGCAGATCAAGCGGCCCGCCGACGCGGCGATTCTCTTCAACGCGGTTGTCGCGCGCAATCCGTATCAGCGCGACGCACTGAACAACCTCGCGGCCAGCTACATTCAGGCCGGATCACCAGACAAGGTCAGACCAATTGTAGACAAGCTCGTTGCACTCGACCCGAGCAACCCCGACAACTGGATGCTTTACGCTTTCAACTACGTCGGGATGCTGAAGACGACGAAGGATGCGAAGCTCACCAAACAGTACAATGATTCGCTCGTCTACTACAACACGAAGTCCGAGAAAATGACGGTTAAAGTCGGTTTCACGGAATTCTCGCGTAACGCTGATGGAACCGAGCTGGCCGGTAACATCGAGAACCGAGGTACCGCCGCAAAGACATACGTGCTCGCAGTCGAGTTCCTTGGACCGACCGGTAGCGTACTCGACACGCAGACCGCGAATGTTGGCCCGGTCGCTCCGAAAGGGTCTCAGGCGTTTCGGATCAAGAGCACCAAGACCGGCGTTGCGGGCTATCGCTACAAGCCGGTGACCTAGGGTCGCTAAGCAATCCTGAGCTTTCGACACAGAGACCACAAAAAATCTGACAATTTGTTTTGCGGTTTCGGTGGTCTCTGTGGTCTCTGTGGTTCTGTCTGGGCAGTTGTAGTTAGAGCTAGCCACTCCGATTCATTGACCCAAGCGGCAACGGAATCGGCTCCATCGGCGAAATAGCACCGTAGATCCAGAATCTCGTTCCATCGTACCAGAAGATCGCGACCTGCTCCCAACGTTTTGCGATCTCCCGCGCTGTGTCGCGACCCTGCTTCTTCAATGCAACGCTCCGCTCGCAATGAGACCTGTCCGGCGAGCACGCATCCATCACCACGTACCCTGCACCTGAGCTCCGCAGCTCCGCCTCGAGCTCCGCGAACCTTCGCTCATTTTCCACAGCAGCGATGTTCTCGCCACGCGGATTGTACGACGTCAGAATCGCGAACGGGTCCCCCAATCCCAGAGCGAGGAGCGCATTCCTGGTTTGCGGAGGCACTGGCACCCGCAGGTCGATCGACACCTCCTGCTCGCCGTCAAACACCAGCACCGTCCCGGGATAGCTGGCCCAGGCTTCATTCTCCGGTTGCGCTTCCTTCTTACTCATCGGCTGCCGAGCATGCAATCATGTCCTGAATCCTCGAAATGGTACAGTTGTTGACTACCTTTTTCGCGTGACACACGCACAGATCTGGCCTGAGCTCCTCTACATCGTCCGGCACGGGGAATCCGCGGGCAATGTCGCGCGCGAAGCGGCTATGGCTGCAGGCGATCTCACCATAAACCTCGCCGTCCGCGACGTAGACGTTCCGCTCTCGAAGTTAGGCGAAGAACAATCGGTCGCTCTTGGCAAATGGTTCGCCGCGCTCCCCCCGGACAAGTCTCCCAACGTGATTCTCACGTCGCCGTATCTTCGGGCGCGCGTGACAGGCGAGATCGTGGCGAGATCGGCCGGTCTATCCCCGGACCGCTTTACTCTCGTAGTCGACGAGCGCCTGAGAGAGAAGGAATTCGGCATTCTCGACCGCCTGACCCGCGGTGGCATCGAGGCGTACCATCCCGATCAGGCCGAGTTTCGAAAGCTGCTTGGCAAATTCTATCATCGGCCACCGGGAGGCGAGAGCTGGTGCGATGTGATTCTTCGCCTTCGCAGTGCAGTAGAGATGATGTCACGCGAATACTGCGGCGAACGCGTCCTCATCGTTTGTCACTCCGTCGTCGTGCTGTGCATGCGTTACCTGCTGGAGCACATGACCGAAGAGGAGATTCTCAGGATCGATCATGAAAATGAAATCGCGAATTGTTCTGTCACGTCCTATGAGTTCGACGAGAACGCAGGGCCTCGCGGCAAGCTCGATCTGAAACTCTTCAATTTTGTAGCGCCACTTGAAGAGGCGGGCGCACCTGTCACTTCGAAGCCCGATACCGCCGTTGCCGCGAAATAGTGACGGTGCCGAGCGCGTTACGCGTGGGTTGCTCGGGCGTATCCCGCTTCCCGCTCACGATAGCGAAGGCGACAAGGAGGAGCGTGGACGCGTCCTGATCGTCGGCGGCGAAGTCGAGCTGCCCGGTGCAATTATTCTCGCGGGTATCGCCGCACTCAGAGCGGGAGCTGGCAAGCTTCAGCTCGCGACATGCAAAACTACGGCGCCATTTGTCGGAGTCGCCGTTCCCGAATGCCTGGCAGCAGCGCTTGATGAGACGAAGAGCGGAACGATCAGCGCCAAGGCAGCGTCAAAGATCGCCAACTATGCGAACAAAGCCGACGCTGTTCTGATCGGACCCGGTCTTCGCCGGAGTGACGACAACGACGCTCTGCTTTCGCGCGTTCTGTCAAAGTGGGGCACTACGCCGATCGTTCTCGACGCGGGAGCGCTGCGCATCCTCAGGCGTGCGCCCGACGCGCTCGAGAAACTGAAAGGAAACGCCGTCATCACTCCGCACGGCGGCGAGATGGCAGACACCATCGGCGTCGACAAGAAGGTAATTGAGGCTGATCCTGCCGGCATCGCGTTGCAGGCAGCCGTTGATCTCAACACAGTCGTCGCGCTGAAGGGATCGAACACGTTCATCGCGTCACCGAACGGCGAGCTCTACATCTACACGTACGGCCGCATCGGCCTTGCAACTTCAGGCTCTGGTGACACACTCGCCGGAATTGTCACCGGTCTTCTCGCCCGCGGCGCAACGCCGCTGCATGCCGCGATATGGGGCGTTTTTCTTCACGGCGCAGCGGGCAACGTTCTGTCGAAACGAGTGGGACGTATCGGGTTTCTCGCGCGCGAGCTGCTCGATGAAATTCCGGCAATCATGCACAGACTCTAATTCGTGCCCTGCCTCACCGCCGACCTCGGCAGATAGCCAGGCATATCGGCTACTACAAAAGCTGTGACCGCCAGAAGCGCGACATTCTCCGCCATCTCATGCGGATCGAGCTTGTCCATTGTGTCGCCGCTGCTGTGATGGAACCAGAAATAACGTGTGCCATCGACAGTCGGTGAGATTGTCGGCACCCCGAGCGCGTTGAGCGGATCGGTGTCGGCATCGCTGCCGCCCTCGGTGGCTTTGTTCGCCCCAAACGAGCTGAACAGGGACGCGATGTCCTGCGCCATAGAAACTCCGCCGGCGCCTGCGGAAATGCCCATGCCCTCAACCTTGAAAACACCGTTGTCCGATTCCATCGCCAGTACGTGCTTGTCGAGCTCACCGCGATGGGCATCACGATATCCATTCCCGCCCCGGCTCCCATTCTCCTCATTCGTCCATAGAACCACCCTGACCGTCCGTCTGGGCTTCAGTCCCAGACGCTTGATCAGCTTTACCGCTTCCCATGCCGCGACGGCGCCACCGCCATCATCCATCGCTCCCTGACCGACGTCCCAGGAATCGATGTGACCGCCGAGTACGACGACTTCGTCAGGTTTTTCGCTGCCGCGGATTTCGGCGATCACGTTTCTGGATGGAGCGTCAGGAAGAGTCATTGCCGACATCTTCAGGTTGACGACAACATTCTCG
>JBBQYO010000242.1:0-4987 GCA_038208605.1 Gemmatimonadales bacterium
GTCAAAGGCCGTCCCTTGTAGACCAATGGAAGAGTCGGCTGACGGATTACGGGAATATTCAAATCCCTAATCTCGAAGTAGAACGGTTCTTCATAGCTCGATTCGAGCAAACCCGGACCCATATGGCGATGCACCTCGATCGCCGCGCCTATGATTCGGCCCGTGAGCTCTTCGGTGTTGTGGCTGAGGGTCATGCTCCATCTATAGCCAAGGCATAGCCAAACGCTTCATCGGGATGGCCCCCAAATAGTCTTTTCTCCGGGCCATCTCCGTGATCTCCGTGCCTCAGTGGCGTTTGTTCTTACTTGCCACGCGACGCACGGCTTGCGGCGGCAATCTTGCGCGAGCATTTTACCCGCCAGGTTCATGGCTTGTGAAATTCTTCACAAAGCCGACCAAATGACTCGCCTTTACGCGCTCAATTGCCGATGAAAACGAAGAGGAAATGGCTCGCTGTTCCAGGTTTCCTCGCCATCGCCGCCGCGGCCGCCATGCTGTCAGCATATGCCGGCGCTTCCTCATCTGAAGGCAACGGCCCCGCCCAACCCATCGCGTTCCCGCACACTGTCCACGCGGGAACCCTCAAGATGAACTGCGTTTACTGCCACTTCTCAGCGACGAAATCTCCCGATCCAGGTCTGCCTGCAGTCGGCACTTGTATGGGATGCCATACAGTTGTCGCCACCGCGAAACCCGAGATCCAGAAGCTTGCAGGATTCTGGAACAGGAAGCAGCCGGTGCCCTGGATTCGCATCCACAAGCTTCCCGAATACGTGCACTTCCCTCACATGCGTCACGTAAACGCGGGGGTGGCGTGTCAGACGTGCCACGGCGACATCCAGAATATGAAACAGGTCTACCAGCAGAACTCGCTGAACATGGGTTGGTGCATCAATTGTCACGTCGGACGATCGAACCCGCCACTCAAGGCGCGATACGACTGCGCGACATGCCACTACTGATGCCTGCAATCCTGAAATCGAAATTCGGAGCAAGGGAATGAGCGCGGACGTAACGACATCCGGCGTAAAGCGCCGCGACTTCCTCAAGGTTGTCGGCGCCGGAACCGCGGTCGCATCGACGATGATCGGCTGCACGTCAGAGAAAGTAGAAAAGCTCATTCCGTATCTCGTCTCGCCGGACGAAACCGTGCCAGGCGTCTCGACTTACTACGCAACGACCTGCCGCGAATGCTCGGCCGCATGCGGCATCATCGCGGAGACGCGCGACGGACGCGCGATCAAGCTCGAGGGAAATCCATCGCATCCGGTCAATCGCGGGGCGCTCTGCGCTCGCGGACAAGCGGCGCTGCAGGGACTCTATAACCCCGACCGCTTTCGCGGCCCGATGATTCGGAAAGGCCACACGCTGTCGCGAATCACGTGGGATGAAGCGCTCAGGATTTTCGGACAGAAGCTGGCCGAGAATCGTGCGCAGGCGGCGAACGCGGTGTTCATCAACCGGCATGAGTCGGGAAACTTTCCCGCGTTCCTGAATGCGTGGCTCGCGGGTATGGGAATGCCGGCAGCGATCAATATCGACGAGGACGCCGACTTCGCGGCAATTGCAGCGAACCGCCAGTCATTCGGCGTGTCGTGGCCAAAGCTCGAATTCAGCGCGGCGAAATTGATTGTCTCGTTCGGCGCCGATTTCCTCGACGGCTGGGGATCGAGCGTTTCGCAGCAGCTCGACTTCGCTGACGCCCGCGCAAAGCACGAAAACGCGCCGCGTCTCGTGTACGTCGGGCCGCGCCGGTCACTTACCGGTCTCAACGCGGATCAGTGGATCAACGCGAAATCCGGTTCCGAGCTCACGATCGTTCAGATGCTCGCAGGTTCGTCTACTCCTCAACAGGCAGCGCAGGCCAGCGGCGTCGATGCCGCGGTGTTGACGGCGCTTCAAGGCGAAGTCGCAGCCGCGAAACCCGCGATGTTCCTTGCCGGCGGATCGACCGCCGCTGGAATGGATTTGTGCACTGCTGTCAATGCACTCAATCAGTCGCAAGGCAGTGTCGGCGTAACGATCAAGCCGGGCGAAGCACTGAACGGCTACGAAGGCATCGATTCACCGGCGCAGCTTCGTGTCGTCGCGCAGCGCATGGCTGCCGGTGCGGTTTCCATGCTGATGGTGCGTGACGTCGATCCCGCGTATTCGACTCCAAAGAAACTCGGATTCGGAGCGGCGATGGCGAAGGTTCCGTTCAAGGTCAGCTTCTCTGCGATCCCCGATGAGACGACCGCGATGGCCGATCTCGTTCTGCCGGACAATCACTCGCTCGAGAGCTGGGGCGACGCCGAGCCGGTGCGTGGCACCCTGTCGTTACAGCAACCTGCGATGGATCCGGTTTTCGACACCCGATCGACAGCCGATGTTCTGATCGGTATTGCGCGGGCTGCAGGGCAGGGCGCGTTTGCGGCAGGATCGAACGACTATCGAAGCGTGATGATATCACGGTTTCCCGGCGGTGCGAAGGCGTTGTCCGAGGCCTTGCCGCGCGGGATCACGAATGGGACGGCGCCTTCAGTGCCGGCTCTCGCGCTCCCCGCGGTCACAACCGCTGCCGCCTCGACGGGCGATCACGCGCTCATGGTCTACATGCACCCGGTGCTCGGAATGGGCAGCGGCGCAAACAAGCCATGGCTGCAGGAGCTCCCCGATCCGGTAACGAAGATCGCGTGGCAGACGGTTGCCGAGATGCATCCGACGACCGCTGCGAAGCTTGGTGTGCAGAATGGCGATCACGTGCTCATTCAGACTGCTGCCGGCAAACTTTCGCTGCCCACATACGTATATCTCGGCATTCGGCCCGAGACAATCGCGATTGCAGCGGGACGCGGACATGCCGATATCGCCGGCCGTTACGCTCGGTCGGGGTCGAACGCTCTCGATCTATTGAACTACAGGGAAGACAAATCAGGCGCGCAGATGCTCTCGGGAGAATTTGCGCGCGTTACGAAGGACGGCGGCTCCACCAGACTTGCGACGACCGAAGGTTCAGCGCGCCAGCACGGACGCGGAATCGGTCAGGCAATCACTGTCGCCGAGTTGAATGGAAAAGCGGTTGGCAGCGAATCGAGCGGCGCGGAACACGCGGCCGAAGCCTCGCCAGCTGGCGACAAGACCTCCGCGCAGGAAAATCGTGCTGAAGGTAGGGTGAAAGTTGCAGAGGCGGAACCAGAATTTCCGGGCGATGCCAGTCACGCATTTCTCCCCGGCCTTCGCTCGCCAACTGCAAACGACGCGCAAGGCGACCTCGGTGGTCCCGCGCAGAAGTCGAAAGAGAAAGGCATGTACGCAGAGGATCACTGGAGCGGCATGGCCAGGCGCAGATGGGCGATGACGATCGACCTCGCCCGCTGCACCGGATGCTCGGCGTGTGTCACCGCGTGTTACGCCGAGAACAACATTCCCACCGTTGGTGCTGACTGGCAGGGCGCGAAAGTCCTTCCGGATCGAACCGGCTTCGGCGCGAACATCACTCGAAGCAGAGAAATGGCGTGGCTGAGACTCGAGCGATATTTCGAGGGCGGCGAAGACGGCAGCGCGAATTTCGATACGCGCTTCGTACCGATGCTCTGCCAGCACTGCGGCAACGCTCAGTGCGAGCCGGTGTGTCCCGTGTACGCAACGTATCACTCGCCTGATGGTCTCAACGTCCAGGTCTACAATCGCTGCGTTGGAACGCGGTATTGCTCCAACAACTGCCCGTACAAGGTTCGCTACTTCAACTGGTTCGGTTATGGCGAGCCGGCCCGTCCACAGTACGCGTTCCCGGAGCCGCTTAACTGGCAGCTCAATCCGGATGTAACTGTTCGTGGAAAGGGCGTGATGGAGAAGTGCTCGTTCTGCGTGCAGCGAATTCGCGAGACTGAAAATCGTGCGGCGCTCGAGCATCGCGGAGTTCAGCCCGATGAATTCACGACCGCGTGCGCTGAAGCTTGTCCATCTCGCGCGATCACGTTCGGCGACGCGGCAGACGAGAAGTGGGCGGTGGCCGGAATGGTCAACGACAAGCGCGCATACCACGTCTTTGAAGAGATCAACACATTCACCGCAGTGGTCTATCTGAAGAAGGTCAATCATCCAGCGGGAGGAGCGGCCTGATGGCGACGATGGCTCGACCTCTCGACGACAAGGACGCACCTCGGCGCCCTAATATTGCGACCGCTGACGTTCAGCTCCCCGCGGTCAAGGATTACGAGCAGGTCGATCGCGAGATAACAGGTACGCTTCACCCGACAGCGGCGTGGTTCATCGGGCTCGGCGTCGCGATTCTCTTCCTGATCATCGGCGCCAGCGCGTGGACCTATCAGATTTACAGCGGACTCGGTGTCGCAGGTTACAACCCGCCCGTGATGTGGGGCGTGTACATCATCACGTTCGTATTCTGGGTCGGTATCGGTCACGCCGGAACGCTGATCTCCGCGATTCTGTACCTGTTCCGCGCCGGATTCCGAACGACGATCTACCGGTGCGCGGAAGCAATGACCGTGTTTGCCGTCATGACGGCAGGACTGTTTCCGATTCTTCACCTCGGACGGCCCTGGAAATTCTTCTGGCTGATTCCGTATCCGAACTGGCGCTACATCTGGCCGCAGTTCAAGAGCCCGCTGGTGTGGGACGTGTTCGCGATTCTCACGTACCTCACGGTGTCATCCACGTTCCTCTACATCGGACTCATTCCCGACATCGCGGTGCTACGCGATCGCGAAACGAACCCGGTTCGCAAACGCATCTTCGGCGTGCTGTCGCTCGGATGGAGAAACTCCGATCGTGAGTGGCGGCATTTCGCTCGCGCCTACCTCTTCCTCGCTGCGTTCTCGACGCCGCTGGTGCTGTCGGTGCACTCGGTCGTGTCGTTCGACTTCGCGATGGCGCTCACGCCTGGCTGGCACACGACGATTTTCCCGCCGTACTTCGTTGCTGGCGCAATTTTCTCAGGCATCGGAATGGTCTTCACGATCATCATCCCGCTGAGAAAGTGGTT
>JBBQYO010000243.1:0-4961 GCA_038208605.1 Gemmatimonadales bacterium
GATCAGCAGAAGGCGCGTAGCGGGTCGAATGCACAGACATCCGGTTACAAATCCCCTGGTCCTTGCCTGGTTACATCGTCTCGGACTTGAGCAGTGCATCGACTTCCGCCGCCGCGATTTTCCGCGGGACCACCCATCGGCCGTTCTCGATCGGATCCGCGGGAACACTCACTCCCGCGACGCGCCCGGACGAGCTGATGCTGACCAGCGCCGACGCCATGTGCTGTCCGTCGCGCGTCGTCGAAATGAGAAGCGCCCAGGTTCCCTGCGCCGGCTTCTCCCACCTCACTGCGTACATCCCGGCTTGAGGAAGCCGCCTGATATCGAGCCGCGTCGATTGACGCTTGCCGTTCACGAGCCCTTCCGCTGTACCACTGATGTCGTACGCCATCAGGCCACCGTGATGGTAGGTACGGACTGTCAGAAAAGCGCCGCGCGTTCCGGGGTCGAAAGGATTCGCGGGATACTCGATCGCGATCCAGGGCGGACCAGAGGCGGCGACGCCGGCGAAGACAAGTGAGAGAAGAGTGATAAACGCGAAGCGGCGAAGTGGAGAGCGAAGCACTGTAGCCTCCGTGCATGAAGTAGTGTGAGCTTCCTGTTGCACTACTGCGATGCCAGCCGGCCGGCGCGCGTTTAAAAAAAATACTGCCACATCGAACTGCTCCAGGATGCGAGATGACAGATGAAAAGGATTTAGAGCGGAGGTTCAGATTAGAGGTCGTTCCGCCGCACTGGTATCTATGCTTCTGTCACCTCGCATCTTGACGTAGTTCGATCCGCGGGTATTAGTATCTAGTTGCTATTATTTGGCGACCCGCAGCGATATGGCGCCCTTGAATGACCTCACCACTACTCTCGTTCCTCCTCCACCTGCCGACATTCCGAGCTCCGCGCCTCTCCCGTAGCGCCCGACGGAGGGACGCTTGCCGGTCAGCCCGTTTGCAATGCCCCCCGAGATCGAAACGATATCAAAATCGGCTGAGCTACCCGCCGGCATCCCGATATCGATCGTGCCACTGTGTGTATCGAAGTTGATCAGTCCCCCGCGCTCGAACGTGCCGTTGAATGTGATGTTTCCGGTCACGCTCTCGAATTTTGCTTTCTCGAACGCAGAACCCTTCACCGTCACTTTTCCGCTTACGGTCGACATCGTCACGTCAGAGCTTTTTCCGTCAAATGTCACGTCACCGCTTGCACTCTTCGCCCGCACCCACGATGGCGACCCGCTGATGTGAATCGTCCCGTCGATCGCCTCGGCGTTCACGTCCGCTGGACTTCCCGTAACCCTCACGTCTCCACTGACGACGTAGAGATCGAGACTGCCGTTCACTCCACTTACGTCGATGCCCGCGGTGGCCGTCTTCACCCACAGCTTCGTCATGACCGGAACGAACACCTCGAGATTCGCGGCAGCCGGATTCCGCTCATCCGCATCCTCAACGAACATCTTCATTCCGGCGTGACCACCGCCCATATGAAACGTCGCTCCTTTTCCAATTGAGCCACGCACCGCGACCGAATCGCGGTTCCACCCAACCACCTTCACACTGCCGCCGAGGTTGTAGATTCGAACCGCGCCGTTGGCGTCGAGCCGGATTCCACGGTTTACCTTCGTCTGCGTGTGGGCAGACGTCGATAACACGGTTGCCATCAGCGCCGCCAGCGCAACCACTCGCTTCAGCATCTCAGCTCCTTCCCATCTCGGTCGTACGCCGAAGCAGATCGAGCTTCTGATTGTACGAAGTATTGAGCATGTCGATAAGAGCGCGATTGCCCGGGTCGGCCGCGAGAGCCCTGCGTGCTTCGATGATCGCGGCGTCGATGATGCGCAGGCTTTCCTTGAGCTTCGCAACAGTTTCCGGCGACAGCGTGTTGCTTTCGCTCTCGAGAACCGCTGAAAGCTGGTTGGCGGTGCTGATGTAGTCGTTTTCGACCGACGCAAATTCGGCGAGAGTCGCTGGTCCGGGCTCTTGAGGCTTCGACTGGGGTCTTTGACTCGCGGTAACAATGCGTGGACGCGTGATTCCCGCGTCCCAGCCCAACACCGCTGCGGTCATGATCGACGACACCGCGACGAGAGCAACGGCTGCCGCGGCGAGGAACATCGGGCGCTGCCAGATAGCTCGTCTCGTCCCAGTGTAAGACTCTCCAGGACGCGTCTTGTCGATCTCTGACCGGATCGACATCCACGCGTCAGCGGGCGGGTCTATCTCTCTCGGAAGTTGACGCACGAGTGCATTCAGCTCCGCGAATTTCTCTTCTTCTGTAGGGTCAATCATCGTTCCAGGGCCTGTATGAGAAGCTTGCGCGCACGGTGCAGCTGCGCTCTCACTGTGCCTTCCGCGACACCGAGCTGCATTGCGATTTCACCGTGTTGAAAACCTTCGATCTCGTGCAGCACGAACGCGAGTCGTGCACCTTCGGGCAGTGACGCGATCGCACGCTCCAGATCGACCTGAAGATCGGGAGTTGCTCGAAGCCCTTCCGCGCCGATCGACTCTGGATCTTCGATCGACATGACGCGAGCCATTCGCCGCTTCTCCGATCTCGCCGACTCGAGCATTGCATTGACGGTGAGGCGGTGCAGCCATGACGAGAAAGCGCTTTCTCCGCGAAACATCGTCAGCCCGCGCCACGCTCTGATGAATACGTCCTGCATGAGCTCCGTTGCTTCGTCCCGCGCCCCGCCCGACAGTCGCAGGCAGAGCGCGAATACTCGCGGCGAATTCTCGCGATATATGACTTCGAAGGCGTCTGCGTCGCCCGCTTGCGCGCGACGAATCACGTCGGGCGAGGTACCGGTTGCCGATGTGAGCGAACGGTGATGCGAAGCCGCCGAAGGGTTGGTCATTCCTATGTTTGAGAATAGGATGCCGGCCGGCGGCCCCGCGTTTAAACCGCTAAATCGATTGGGCCGTTCGGTCTCTCCTTCCCTTACGATAGACCCACCACGCCCCGAGAGCTACGGCACCGACGGGAATCAGAACTCCGAGCGATGCGATGAAGCCGGCGGTGAGCATCACGAAGTTGCGCCATGCCTGTCTGAACGCGACGGCGACCGGGTTTTCGCCGGGTATGCGGCCAAGAATCGGGATCGGCTCGTGAACCGTGACCGACAGTGTGCTCATTGCGGCGCGCGTTCTGAGGAATCGCATGCGTCCGTCGTACCGCTCGATCTCCTCACGGACTCTCGCCAGCTCGCGCTCGACGGCCAGTACGTCCTCGAGCTTGCCAGTCCTTGTCGCGAGCAGATTGACGAGTCTCTCCTCGAGTCGATGACCATTGGCGACCCTTGCGCTTACGTCGACGTACTCCTCGCCGACATCCTCGGCGGTCGTATTGATCGACTCGAGCTTTCCGATTCCGTTCAGGCCGATTGTCGCCTGGTCGTACTTCGCCGCTGGAATTTTCAGTTCAAGCGTTGCACTGCGAACCTGATCGCGACCGCCGCTCAGGGAAGAGCTCGCGACGTATCCGCCGAGGTGCGCAGCGAGCTCGCGCACCTTTGCGAGAGCGGGGTCGAGCTCATCGACTCCAATCGACGCCTGTCCGGTTCGGATCAGCATGGTCGGCGAGATCGTTGAATCCTGGGTCGCCGAGATCGCTCTGGTTTGCTTGAGTGTCGCCTGGCCAATTGCACGACTTACCGCTTCAACCGCCTGGTTTTGTCCCTGATCCGCAAGTGGAGCCATTGACTTCGCGGCTGCCTGCGAGATCTCGGGGCTGGACGCTATCTGATCGCTTCTGCTCTCGCTGACCGCAAAACCCCCTCGCGCCTGAGTTGGATTGTCGGTCTTGTTGCACGCGAATACACTGAGTGCGAGGATCGCCAGGCAGGGTACTGCTTTCATTGTCGTCTCGTTGGTGAATACCGATGGGAGACGACGGTGACGCTGGAACTTGCACAAGCAACGGCAACTGCAACAGCAACTACAAATGCCATTTAACTACGATGCACAGATGAAAATGATGAACCGATGAAACCGGAACAGCAATAATCGTTTCGGAGCGCCGATCTCCAGTAACCTCCCAACCTCTCTCTTTTTTGGTTTTTAACAACAACAACCGAACGCGGCGTTTGAAAGTAGACTTGATCCGCGCGACGGCCGTTGTCATCTGTGCATCGTTGTCATCTGCGCATCGCAGTTAATGGCAGTTGTAGTCATCATTTTCATCTGTGCATCGTAGTTAAACGGCTGTTGACCTAGCTGACTCCTGCGGGCTGCCTCCTCGGCGACGGAAGTGCAGGTTGGCCTGAAGGCGCCGCAACTACCCGGCGCTCGCCCACCTGCTGTCTCCACATCGCATAGTAAAGTCCCATACCCTCGATGAGCTCTTCATGTCTGCCGGCTTCCACAATTCTTCCCTGCTCCAGCACATAGATCCGGTCAGCGTGCATGATCGTGGACAACCGATGCGCAATGAGAATCGTCATCACTCCGCGATCGCTGGCGACGTCCCGCATCGTACGGCTGATCTCTTCTTCAGTGAGCGAATCGAGAGATGAGGTCGCCTCATCGAACACCAGCAGATGCGGGTTTCGAAGCAGTGATCTCGCTATCGACAGGCGTTGCTTCTCGCCTCCCGACACCTTTACGCCGCCTTCGCCGATGACCGTATCGAGTCCGTTTTCGGCCCGCGCGAGGAGCGTATGAGCCGCGGCCTTGTGCAGAACGTCGAGGCACTCCGCGTCTGTCGCATCCGGTCGCACGAACAGGAGATTCTCGCGAATCGTTCCGGAAAAAAGCTGCGAGTCCTGCGTGACGAACCCGATTCGCTCGCGAAGCCTGTCGAGATCGATCACGTTGCTCGGCAATCCGTTGTACAGGATTTCTCCCTGTTTCGGCGGGTACAGTCCGACAAGAAGCTTCACGAGCGTTGTCTTCCCCGCACCGGATGGACCTACGAACGCAATTGTATCGCCGCGCTTTACATCGAATGAGATATTGCTGAGCGCC
>JBBQYO010000244.1:0-4958 GCA_038208605.1 Gemmatimonadales bacterium
GCTCCGGAATCAAATCGCTCGGCTTGGAGACATGAAACGCTCCCGCTGCGACAAAGAGAACGTGATCGGTCTTCACCATTCCGTACTTCGTCTGAACGTTGGAGCCTTCGACGATCGGAAGCAGGTCGCGCTGCACGCCCTCGCGGGAGACATCAGGGCCGCCACCGGCAGACCGCTCGCCGGCGATCTTGTCGATCTCGTCGAGGAAGATGATTCCCATCGTCTCGGTCCGTTCGAGAGCGTCCGCGGTTACGTCCTCATCGTCGATGAGCTTGTCGAGCTCCTGCTCGAGGAGAATCCGTCTCGCTTCGGACACTTTCACGGTACGCTTTTTCGTACGCTTCGGCATCATCTCCTGGATCATATCGGAGAAGTTGCCCATTCCTTCCGGCGCACCCTGCGGTACCATCATGTCGAACATCATCGGCGAGCTGTGCTCGACTTCGATCTCGACCTCCCGACCCTCGAGCTGTCCATCGAGCAGAAGCTGCTTCAGCTTGTCGCGCGTGCGGCGGTGCCGCTCCTGCTCCACGTCCATTTCCGCCGACACACTGCCGCTCGACGACACCAGGAATATCGGCGCATCGCTCGACGCTGCCTCAGCAGGCTGCGCCTGTTTCTTGTCAGCGGGGACCGGCAGCAGCAAATCGAGGAGACGCTCATCGACGCGGTCGTGAGCGAGATCCTCTACCTCGGACTCACGCTCACTGCGCACCATGTTGATCGCGCTCTCGACGAGGTCGCGCACCATCGACTCTACATCACGGCCGACGTAGCCAACCTCGGTGAATTTCGAGGCCTCGACCTTGATGAAGGGTGCGCCAGAGAGTTTCGCGAGTCTGCGCGCGATTTCAGTTTTGCCGACTCCCGTAGGCCCGACGAGAATTATGTTGTTCGGCGAGATCTCTTCACGGATCGACTCCGGGGCCCGCTGCCTGCGCCAGCGATTGCGAAGCGCAATCGCTACCGATTTTTTCGCATCGGCTTGTCCGACGATGTATCGGTCGAGCTCCGCAACGATGTTGCGTGGCGTGAGATCAGCCAGTCGAGCGAGTGCGTTTTGTGTTCGGGGAGATGTCAAACCGTGGGTTCCAGAACCGTGATATTCGAGTTCGTGTAAATGCAGATATCGGCGGCGATCGACAGTCCTCGCGAAACTATTTCGCGGGGAGGCAGGTCGGTATTCGCGACGAGTGCGCGTGCCGCCGCAAGCGCATAGGAGCCGCCCGATCCAATCGCGAGAATTCCGTCGTCGGGTTCGATAATGTCGCCTGTCCCGGAGATGATGAAACCGCGCTCGTTGTCCGTTACCGCGAGGAGCGCCTCGAGACGCCGCAGAACGCGATCGCTTCGCCAATCCTTGGCGAGCTCGACAGCGGCGCGCGACAGATTGCCGGGATGCCGCTCGAGCTTCTCTTCGAATTTCTCAAAAAGAGTGAAAGCGTCCGCTGCGGCACCGGCGAATCCGGCCAGCAACTTGCCACCACGAAGCGTGCGGACTTTCATCGCATTGGACTTCATGACCGTTTCGCCCACCGTCACCTGGCCGTCTCCGCCCAAGGCGACTTTTCCATCGCGGCGGACGGCCAGAATTGTCGTCGAGCGAACTCGGGGTAAATACCGATTCATGGTTCAAAACTAACAGAGGCGCCACGATGCGGTTGGAGCAGTACCCAATAGTCATTGGAGTAATCGTTTGTCTGATCGCTGCCGCGATTCTGTACGACGCGGTGAGACCCGCGGCGGCTCGGCCGTTCAAGGAAAGGCGCCGGCGCCGGCGCGCAGAGCTGAACAAAGCGGGCGAATGGTTTGTCGCCCTCGGAACGGCATGCCTTGGAGCATCGCTCATCGGCCGGGATACGTGGCGGTGGGGTACGGTGGCGATCCTCGCGGGAATCGCGCTCCTGATTGTCGGGGGAATTCTGAACCGCAGCTTTCTCAAGGAAACGCTGCTCTACCGCGGTGCCGCAAGGCGAACCGAGGAGATCGAGATTCCCGCGGACCTGATCAATAAAAAGGACGAACCCAAGCTCAGGATCCGCTAGCCCGAATTCTCCATCGGGCTCCTGTTGGGACGCTCGCCTACTGCGGACGTGAGTCGCTCGCGAAACGCCGCGGATAATTGCGCTTCAACCCCGTATTTCAATTTTACCGCGGCGATGTCGCGTACAAGCTTCTCGAAATCGGACTCGCACATTCCGCCACACACAGGCCGCAGCCGTACTGCTATATCGCGCTGGAGCACGGCAAGCAAATGCATCTCGTCGCTCATTGTCGGCCGCCCGGACAGAAGAGAAATTGACGGCCCGCCTTGAGCCGTTCGGGAAGCAAGTACACTCCCCGAACCCAGATGTTCATCGGATGTTTACACCCCTCCGTACCACTCGTATCCCTCGTCGCTCCAGTACCCCCCAGTCCGCGTCGGGAGGAACATTATCTTCGTCAGGTATTTCGTATTCTTGTAGCCGAGCTTGATGGGTGAATAAACCCTGGCAGGAGCGCCGTGCGCCGGCGCCAGCATCTTCCCGTCCAGACCATAAGCAACAACCGTTTGCCGATGCATCGCGCTGTCGATATCCCAGCTTTCGTGGTACCCGTCGTCGAACGACACGAAATCGACATACTCTGCACCTTTGTGAACTCCCGCCATGCGCGCAAGCTCGCTGAGCCGTACTCCCGTCCATTGCTCGACCGCCGTCCACCCTTCGACGCAGTAGTGGTTTACACGCTCCGAGATTCTTGGAAGTCCAACCAACTGCTCGAGCGTGAGCTTCATCGGCGTGTCCACCATCCCGCCAATCTCGAGCGTCCACGTTCCCATTCGCGCCGGATTCCAGACTGGGACGGTCTTCGAGACGAAGTATACCGGAAGCGTAGCACCGGCGAGATGCGTACCCGACTTCGTCGCGTCAATCGCGCTATGCCGCATGAGCACGCGCTCGAGAGCTTCATTCTTTCGTTCGGCGTAGCTCAGGAGCCGGTCGGCAGACTTCGGACCGCGCGAATCACAGGCGGCAAGGAAAGCGGCTGTCAGCGACGAGCTGCTCAACGTAAGAAACTTTCGGCGATCGATTGTCATTGACCCTTTGCCTCGAGAGATGCCGGCTTTCTGCGAAAACGATTGGGAAGCAGGTGAAAGAAAGGTCTGGCGTTCCGCGCTTCTGGCGAGTTCGCTTCGTTGTATCCGCCGGTGATCATCGAGCGCATCGAGTAAGGATCGGTTGCGAAAACCATGAAGATATGGACAGCGCTGAGCGCAACCAGCAGCGACATCGCTACGAAATGCCAGTACCGGGCCCACACATACCCGCCCATGAGATCGGTCAGGATCGAGAGCTGGACCGGCTTCCAGATTGCAATCCCGCTCACTACTGCAAGCGCCCCAATCCAGGGAAGGATAAAGTAAGTGCCGCGCTGAAGAGCGTTATATCTGCCCTGGATAGGATGATCCTTCCGTATGAAGAGATAGAACCGCACCATCTCCCACGCGTTTCGGAAGAATCCGCGCATCGGTACGATGTTTCGCCACTCACCGTGCAGGTAGACGTAGCCCAGGTAGACAAGGCCGTTGACTACCAGAATCCACATCATCGCGAAGTGCCAATGACGCGCGCCGCCAAGCCAGCCGCCGAATGTGAGCTTCGGCGGAATCGGCTTCCCCTCGAATGGGTAGCAGCAGAAATTCGCGCCCTTTCGCGAGAAACGCGGGTACGCGTTGAAGATCCGGAGCCCGCTGCCGATCATGATCGTGAGCGCGACTGCATTTACCCAGTGTGTAACTCGGACGATGACGCTGTTTCTCGGTCTATCCATGAACCCTCCGGCGGATAACATGGTTTGATACGCCGCCGGACGCGAGAAGGATCTCAGGCCCGTGGGTGGGACTTCCGATACACTTCCTTGAGCCGCTCGACGCTCGTGTGAGTGTAGATCTGCGTCGTCGATATCGACGCATGGCCGAGCAGCTCCTGCACCGCGCGAAGGTCGGCGCCTGCATCGAGCAGATGCGTGGCGAAAGTGTGCCGAAGTGAGTGAGTCGAGAGCCCCGCATCCTCGTCGATCCGATCCAGAAATCCCGTCACTGCATTCTGGATCGCGCTGACCGAAATGCGCTTGCCGCGGCTGCTGAGAAAGAATGCAGTGCGGTCGGAGCGCCGAATCTCGTTCCGGATCAGCTCATCACGCTTCGACTCGTAGTTTCGGAGCGCGAGTTGAGCATGATCGCCGACAGGAATGATGCGCTCCTTTCTCCCCTTTCCCCGCACCTTCACCTGCTGCGACAGCAGATCCAGATCGCCTCGATTGATTCCGCGAAGCTCCGACAACCGCATACCTGTGGAATAGAAAAGCTCGACGATCGCGTTGTTGCGGACATCGGTGAATTTACCGCCCTGCGCCTTCAGCTCCGCGCTTTGAAAAAGCAGCTCGATTTGCGCACGGTCCAGATAACCCGGGAGATATTTTTCGAGCTTCGGACTGCTGACACCCCGCGCAGGATTCGCATCTACAACTTCATTACGATGAAGGTATGAATAGAAACTCCGCACCGCCGACAGAGCGCGGGCGATAGTCCGCTTGCTGAGCTTGCGCCGGGTCAGGTGTGCGAGGAAACCCCGAATCGCCAGGCGGTCGATTCCCTGCCACGTCCACGCGCGCTCACCGTAGTATGATGCGAGGTAATCGAGCAGCTCGTCGAGATCGCGTCGGTAGGCCTTCAGCGTATTGGCCGAAACGTCCCGCTCTTTCTCCATGTGGAGAAGAAAGTCTTCTACCTCCGGAGATTGTGCCGGCACTGCTTTCTAGTGAGCTGCGTGCTGAATCGCGAGCGAGTGCTGGTCGATCCAATCCGACATCGCTCCCAGCGCACGTTCCGCAAATATCTCCCGTTTCTTCTTCTTGTCGCGGACCGGCTCGGGCAGATCGTCGAGAAGACCGAAGTTGGCGTTCATCGGCTGAAA
>JBBQYO010000245.1:0-4901 GCA_038208605.1 Gemmatimonadales bacterium
CCGTGCCTTCACGCTCGACAATTTCGGGATTGATGAATGCGAATTTCTGCCCGTCGACATCCATCACTGCAATTCGCTCGGTTCGTCCAACTTGCGGCGCGGCGAGTCCAATCCCTTCCGCAGCATACATCGTGTCGAACATCTCGGAGATCAGTTTCCGTATCCCGGCGGTTATCTCCGGAACCTGGTCTGTTTGCTTTCGAAGAACCGGATCGCCGAGAACCCGAATGTCGAGAATCTTCACCCCTGTGTCGCCGACCCGGATCCGGAGCGTGAGACGCGCGCGATTCTTCCGCGCTCGATGATGAGACGCGATTCCCCCGACTTGATCGTGATGCGGTCCTCATTCGGAAGATTCTTGCCGTCGATGACCGTTTCCTTGATGAAGATGACGTCGCCGACGACGCCGCCAGCAGTGACGACCTCGTCACCCTTCCTCACGGCGCGAATGAGTACGTCCTGTTCCTTACGCTGCTTCTGGCCGGGGCGTATCAGAATGAAATAGAAAATCGCGAAGATCGCGCCGTACATGAAAATTGGACCAAGCAGGCCGTTCAGTGCCGGCATCTGAAGGAGGGCGAGGTTTGGATAGAAATGTGTCATTTACCTGAGATTATTTCGGGAATGGTAGCGCGTCAGCCATGCGCTGCTCCACGAGTCGATCGAGCCGTCGAGAACTGCTCTTCGCGCCGATCGGGCCAATGAGAGAAGGAAATGTACATTGTGCAGGGACAGCAGGCGGAGGCCGAGGATCTCGTCGGTCACATAGAGGTGCCGGATGTACGCGCGCGTGAATCTGGTGCAGGCCGAGCAGTCGCATGAGTCGTCGATCGGCTTTGGATCGTTGCGGAATTCGGCGCGCTTGATATTGAGCCGGCCGTCGGCCGTGAATGCGGTGCCGTTTCGTCCCATTCGTGTCGGCGCAACGCAGTCGAACAGATCGACGCCGCGCCTGATGCCTTCGACGATGTCCTCGGGAAACCCGACACCCATCAGGTAGCGCGGACGATCGGGCGTGAGCGCGTCGTTGACCACATCGAGCATCTCGTACATCGCCGGCTTTGCCTCTCCCACCGAAAGCCCCCCGATACCGAAGCCTTTCCAATCGTTCATTTCCGCAATCGCGGTCGCGGCCTCGCGCCGCAGGCCGGCGTGAATACCCCCTTGCACGATCGGAAACAGCGCCTGCGATCCGGAGCGTGAGTCGTCGAGCGCATCGAGAGCTGTGAATTCCGCGAGACAGCGAGCGAGCCAGCGAACGCTCCGCTCGCTCGCGTCTCGTGCGTCGGTTTCCTCCGACTGACCCGGAATGACGTGATCGAACTGCATGATCACGTCGGCGCCGATGTTTCGCTCGATCCTCATCACGGACTCAGGCGTGAAGAAGCGCCTGGATCCGTCGATATGACTTTGGAATTCGACACCGTCCTCGCTGATCTTCCGCAGAGTTGCGAGCGAGAAAACCTGGAAGCCCCCGGAGTCGGTGAGGATCGGGCCGTCCCAGCGCATGAACTTGTGCAGGCCGCCCATTTCGCGAACGAGATCGTCGCCAGGGCGGAGGTGAAGGTGATAGGCGTTCGAGAGAATCATCGAAGCGCCCATTGCTCTCAGATCGTCAGGGTCGAGCGCCTTTACTGTTGCGAGCGTTCCCACCGGCATGAAAGCGGGCGTGAGGGCCATGCCGTGCGGGGTTGTGAAGCTGCCCGCTCGCGCGTGGCCTTCCTTCTTGTCCAGCGAGAATTCAAAGGTCATGTGAGTGCGTTACCCGGTGTGGGGTGCCCGGTACCCGGATTTTCGGTTTCCGCATTTTCGGTTTCCGATTTTTCGGTCTCCGATTTTCGGTTTCCGTTCAGCTGTCAGATGATCACCATTGCATCGCCGTAGGAATAAAACCTGTAGCCGCCGGTGATTCCTTCGGTGTACGCGCGCATCGTCAGGTCGTATCCGGCGAAAGCTGCCACAAGCATCAACAGGGTCGAGCGGGGAAGGTGAAAGTTCGTGATGAGGTGATCGACGGCGTTGAACCGATACGGTGGCCGGATGAAAATTCGCGTCTCACCGCTCTTCTCCCTGAAACGGCGGTCCGGACTTACCACGCTCTCGAGTGTGCGCACAGATGTCGTGCCGACTGCCCATACCGCAGCACCGCGGTTGCGGGTCGCGTTCAATTCGTCGGCGGCATCCGTGGACAAACTGTACGACTCCTCATGCATCACATGTACGGCCGGGTCGTCGACTTCAACAGGCTTGAATGTTCCTGCTCCGACGTGCAGCAGCACATCCGCCCGTTTAACACCTTTAGATGCGAGTGACGCCAGAAGCTCCGGCGTGAAATGAAGACCGGCCGTCGGAGCAGCAACCGATCCCGGATGTTCGGCGTAAACCGTCTGATAGCGTGCGTCATCGGCGGGCTCGTCGCTGCGATCGATGTACGGCGGCAGCGGAACGTGCCCATATCGCTCGATCGCAGTATCGATTGGCAAGGCTGAGCGGAGGTGGACGATGCGGGTTCGCCGCTCGGTCGACTCGAGTATCTCCACTTCGAGATCGGGGCTCACGTGCACGCGACGGCCTGGCTTGAGCTTGCCGCCGGGATGTACCATCGCCTCATACCGATTTTCCCCGAGCGACTTCAGCAGCAGCAGCTCTGCCGGCGCTCCGGAATCACGCGTTCCAAGCAGGCGCGCATGAACTACTCGCGTCGTATTGAGAACGATTGTGTCACCTGACGGAATCAGATCGACGATATCGCGGAACCTACGGTGCTCGATCGATCCTGTAGCGCGGTTCACGACCATCAAGCGGCTCTCGTCGCGCCGCGCGGTCGGTACCTGAGCTATCTGATCGGGCGGGAGGTGAAAGTCGTAGTGTTCGGTTCGGCTTCCGTCAGTGGTCAAAAGAGAGAAGGCTGTGACGATCCGCCCGGCAGCGTGAACCCGAAATGCCGGTACGCCTGCGCAGTCGCCATGCGGCCGCGCGGAGTGCGCTGAAGAAATCCGTTCTGGACGAGAAAAGGCTCATAGACCTCCTCGATCGTGCCGGCATCTTCGCCGACTGCTGCCGCAATCGTGCTCACCCCCACGGGACCGCCCTCGAACTTCTCGATAATCGTCTTGAGAATGCGCGAGTCCATGTCGTCGAGACCGAACTGGTCCACGTCGAGCAGCTGCAAAGCGTCCTTCGCGATGTCGCGTGTGATGCTTCCGCCCGATTTCACCTGCGCATAGTCACGAATGCGGCGGAGCAGGCGATTCGCGACGCGCGGAGTCCCGCGCGATCTGCACGCGATTTCCTCCGCACCACCGTCATCGATGGTGACCTTCAACACCTCGGCAGTGCGACGAACGATTGTCTCGAGATCGCTCGCCGGGTAGAAGTTGAGCCGCTGCTCGATCCCAAACCGGGCACGCATTGGTGGAGTCAGCATCCCGAGGCGCGTAGTCGCCCCGACAAGAGTGAACTTCTCGATCGGCATCGTAATCGTCTGTGCCTTTGGACCTTCCGACAGGCGGATGTCGATCTTGAAGTCTTCCATCGCGGGGTAGAGAAACTCTTCGATTACCGGCCTGAGACGATGGATCTCGTCGATGAAGAGAATGTCGCCTTCGCGCAGGTTGGTAAGCGTGCCGACGAGGTCGCCTGGTTTTTCCAGAGCGGGTCCTGATGTCGTGCGAATGTTGACGCCCATCTCGCGCGCGATCAGCTCCGCGAGTGTGGTTTTGCCGAGCCCTGCTGGGCCGAAGAAAAGCGTGTGGTCGAGTGGATCGCGGCGCGCAACCGCCGCGTCGATGTAGATCTGCAGACTTTCCTTGACCTTGGGCTGGCCGATGAATTCAGCCAGCCGCTGCGGCCTGAGCGACAGCTCGACAACCGACTCGTCGGAGAGGATTTCGGGAGTGGTGATCTCGGTTCGAGTCATGTCAGCCAATATATCCCGAAGCGAGCTTTTAGTGATTCAAGGTCAGCGCTAAATGCCGCTCTAAGAAGCGCGCTCGAGCTATGAACTACACTCGCGCCGACATCGCCGCCAACCGCTCGGCCGCGCGTTCCAGCGTCTCGGGTTTCTTGCAGAACGCAAAACGCGTCACGGTCTCGCCCATCTTCGGCTTCGAGTAAAAGCTCGTGCCTGGCACCGTCGCCACGCCGACCTCCTTCGCCAGCCAATGCGCGAATTCAACTCCGCGCAGGTCACTGATCTCTGTAAAATCGGCAAGGATGTAATACGCGCCTTCGGGCGCAGCGAACTTGAATCCCGCTTCCTCGAGCGCGTTCACCATCACCTCGCGCCGCGCGCGATACTCGAGCGAGATGTGGTTGTAGTAGTCTGCGTCGAAAGCCATTCCGATCGCGCCTGCCGCCTGAAGCGGAGCAGGCGCCCCTACTGTCAGAAAATCGTGCACCTTTCGAATCGGTGAAGAGAATTCTCCGGGCGCAATTGCGTAGCCGAGACGCCAGCCAGTGCAGCTGAATGTTTTCGAGAGGCCGGAAATTGTCACGGTTCGCTCCCGCATCCCGGGCCACGTCGCGAGTGCATGATGGCTGCCGGCGTAGATGATGTGCTCATAGATCTCGTCGGTAATCGCGATGACGTCGTGCTTCTGGCAAAGCTCGGCGATCAGTGAGATCTCATCGCGTGTGAACACGCGGCCGGTGGGATTGTGTGGAGTGTTGACCACGATTGCCCGCGTCCTGTCTGAAAATGCAGCGCGCAACTTCTCCGGATCGAGCTTCCACTCAATGCCCTCGAGTGGTACGAATACCGGTTTCGCGCCGGCGAGAATCGCATCGGGACCGTAGTTCTCGTAAAACGGCTCGAAGATGATCACTTCGTCGCCCGGATTGATCAGCGCGAGAAACACGGCAGCCATCGCCTCCGTCGCGCCGCATGTCACCGTGATTTC
>JBBQYO010000246.1:0-4839 GCA_038208605.1 Gemmatimonadales bacterium
AGAAATTCCGCCCTTGCTGTTTGACGAAGCTACACCGTCGATATAAAGCAGCGGCTCGTTTGAAAGCGACAGGCTGTTCGAGCCTCTGATCCGAATGCGCTGCGAACCGCCGGCAGTGCCGGAGGCACTCTGCAGGCTTACGCCAGCGACGCGACCCTGAAGTACATCAGCCAGTGACGTTATGGGCCCTTTGTTGAGCTCGGCGACGTTTACATGCCCAACATTGGTACCGACTTCGACGCGTCGCTCGGAAGCGCCAGTAACCGCGTTCACGACAACTTCCTGGAGTTGCGTCGCCGAAGTCTTCAGGGTGAAATTCACCCCGGTCGTCGCCGCTCCGCTGCCGACCGTCACCTGCTGCTCACCGACGCCGTACCCGATTCGACGGGCACGCACCACGTAGCTTCCGGACGGAACGCCCTGAATTGAATACCTGCCTTGCTGATCGGTGTTCGAACCGCGCTGGGTTCCGACGACCTGAACCTGTGCATCCTGCAGCGGTCGCTGGGTGACTTGATCGATCACCTGCCCGCTAATGGTTCCCGCAGCCTGGGCTCGAACTCCCGCCGGCAGGATCATTATTCCCAGCGCAGCCAAGAGTGCTCTGACTCGCTTACTCATGTTGTGTTCTCCTTTCAATTGATGACCGCAACCGGTATTTCCGGCGGCGGCGTCTAGCTGAACATCGTACAACGAAAGACTCATTGACTATTTCGACCACCTCCCAGGCGTGTTATCTCGATTTGATGGATTGTCTCGAGCCCTGACCCCCCGCGGGCTGATTGCCAAGAAAGCTGAACGGCTGCTGCACCGCTTGTCGCACAGCCTTCCCGTCCTTGACGGCGGGGGTATATCTCGCATTTGCAATTGCACTCTGCACCGCCGAGCTGAATCGCGGATCGCTGGATGTAACCACCGAAAAGGTCCCCGGCTCGATTCGGCCGGTCGTATCCACGACGAATTCGGCAACAACAGACCCGATCACTCCTGCTGCGAAGAGATCTACAGGGTATTTCACTTCGAGCGAAGCGGCATTCAAGAGTTCGGCCGGCCTTGCAACCTGATCGGCAGAAAAAACCGTGAGCGATTCGATGAGTTGTTCCAGGTCAACCTTGCTGGAAGCGCGGGTCGGTGCGGGATCCGTATCGGCCCCTCGCGACCACAGCAGAATGGTCCCGCACCCCGAGACACCCTCATTGGCAATAAAATCCGACGGAGCGGAGGAAGATCCGAAGTACAGTTCAACTCCGTGCAAAGTGCTCGTGGGAAACGCGTCGAGATCCACTTCCGCAGCCGGCATCGCCACGCCGTCGAGCCAGACCATTGGACGACAGCTCTGGCCTCGCATGCGTACCGTGCCTCCGCCGGAACGAAGCGCAAATGAATTGATCCCCGGGACGCTGTTGAGAAGCTGGGTCAAGGATCGAAAGCTCTTCCGGTCAATCTCGTCACGAGATATGAAGTGACCCCCGGTGTGCCGCTGTAGCCGCTGATAATATCCGGCGAGACGTCCGGAATACTCGAAGCGGTTAGTTCGCACCAGTACGGTATTCAGAGTGCCCGGCACCCGAGCCATTCTGAACTGCAGGCGGACGAGAGACTCTCTAGAACGAAGCCCCAGCTGCCTGGTCAAAGGCGCAAACCCTAGCCTGCGCACCCTGACCTCAACCGTTCCCGACGGAACGCCGGAAAGCCGGAACTGGCCCCCTTCGTCGGTAGTGGACCGAACCGACGATCCGACCACGGTAACCACGGCGCCGCTCACCGGAGTTCCGGCCGAATCACTTACCTGCCCTCCGAGATTGCCTGGAACCTGGGTGTGAGCAACGCCCGCGTGCAGTGAAGCACCGGACACGGCAATCAGTGCACAGGTTACAAAATCTCGGGTGCTATGGGCTATTGCCAAATGCAGATCGCGTAGCTGAAGAGTATATGCTAGGCGAGTCGCGAACCTGTGCCAGCATTTCGCCACCCTCTGCAGTCACCTGGGAAGACTACTTGGCGACAGGCATGCGGCTGGTCCCAGCCTCCGGCCCGAGCCGGAGAGGTAGCAGACCCGCTTAGTAATTTGTAATTAAGACAACTTGTATCCAAATCGTCAAGGCCTCGCAAGGATTATTGACGAAGCCAGGTCGTCAACCCGGCAAACGGATCTTTACGGTTGGCCCGAGCAATCGCTATCACTCGCGCGATTGTGTGTCTCAGATCGCTGCCTTCCCGCGCGTACACCTGGTCGAACAGATCGAGATTCCTGGCGTACACCCTGCGCGCCAGCAACGACGCGTTATCGAGCGCAACACGCTGGGCATAGAGCGGGCTGATCGTTTTCAGCTGGGGCCCGATTTCGCTGACAAGTATCCTGCGTGCATCGAGATAGACCGTGTCGCGCGCGGCGATTCTGGCTTCCTTGCTGTCAGGATGAGACGCATACGCCGAGTCGAGCGACTTAGCCAACCGCGTCCAGAACTCGCCGAGTATTTTCTCATCCTCCCACTCGGCGTCCAGTCTCGCCGCAGCGGCGGGCTGCCCTCTGGATCTGAAGAACGCCGCTGCCCCGCGCGCACCGACAAAGCTCGCAAACGATTCGTTGAACGCCGCCTGACCCGGCGCATAGAACGTGTTGTGAGTCGTCTCGTGAATCACGGTGTTTGCGAGATCGAGACTGTCCACCGCAATCGCAACGCTCGTCAACGGATCATTGAAAAATCCGAGCGTGCTGAATGCAGACGATGGACGAAGTGAGACATCGAACCCGTCGTCCCGAAAAGCTTTCGCCGTCTGCTTAGCGACATCGAAATCAAAAAAACCCTTGTACGGAACGCGGCCGACAACAGGAAACCACCAGGTATATGCCTCGAGCCTGTCTCGGTAGGCGGCCGAGAGAACCAGTACGAGCGTGTCGTGGTCCAGCTTCGAATAGGTGGTGAAGCTGTCCTCTGTGCGCAGCTTGATTGAATCCTTCGCGTAGGCTCTCGCCGCAAGCACGAGCGCGAGCTTTCGGCGAATGAGCGGATCCGTCCCGTTGTCTTTTACGAGAGTCGCAATTGGTTGCCGCCGCGCGAGAATCTTTCCCTCTTCCCACGCGCCACGGCTCAGGTAACACGCGGCCGGCGAAAAGGCGAGCGCAGCAAACAAGGCAAGCGCAGCGGGGGCCGACAATCGTTTCAGCACTGATGACTTCCCAGCAACCTTACCGCGCAATCATCCCCTTGGTCCAGATGATCACGGTACCACAGCCGTCCTCGTGCGACATGCCGAGAAACTTCGTCGGCAGTCCGCGATTCCGCGGGTACACTTCAATCGCGTAGAGATCGTTCGCGGAAACGAGGTCGTCGGGCGAAGTGGTGCGCACGCGTGAGCCGGGATCGCCGGCGGGTACGTTGTCGATTATGAGCGCGTACTCGCAACGATAATTTGCCGTCACCAGACGACTGCGACTTCCACGGCGGTCGACTACAAGATCGGGGATGTTGGTCAATGCGTCGGATGAACGCTGCGGTCTTATCCTCTCGAGATATTCAGGGGTGATGAAGTGTCCGTTCCCCGCTGCCATTCTCTCGTAAAATCCAACTCGCCGAAGCGGTTCCCGAACGTCGGAGATCGTTACAGTGGAAATGGTGCGCGCCGTCTCGTGCATCCTTATCCGTACTGCAACTGTCGCGGCCTCTGGAAGGTCGACTTCGAATACCACTGGCTCGAATCCGACCCTGCGAACACGGAAAAGCGTCTTTCCCGAGCCGATGCCGCTGAGCCGGAAGCGCCCTTCCTCATCGGCGGTTGTGCCGACATTGGCATCACCGATCGTGATCACGGCAAATTGAACAGGATCGTCGACGGAATCGATGACGACACCCGCGAGCGCGGACGTGTGAGCCGGCTGCGCGCGCAAATGTCCCCGGGCGGCGTGAACTACGACCGCCAATATGAGGATGACACGCAGCTCTCGAGCGCGCACTGACGACTCCCGAAGTGGGACAACTAATCTATGCTTGGGTCAACATCGCGCTACAATAAAAACAAAGAACGGCTCGTCGGGTTTCCGATGAGCCGTTCTTCGCTCAAGCGCATGTCGATCAGGGACTGATTCGCGGCGGAAACACATCGAACAACGTTGCCGCCAAGCCGGTCGTCGACCCGGCGACCGGTCCGCCACCAATGGACGGCTGAAGAACGTACGCCACTCGCGGCCCGAAGATCACAATGGTAAATGCCGAGCCAGCCTGCCTCGATCCGGCAACCGGATCGAGCGGGGCGGTTGTCGGCGTCGCGGCAACTCCCGCCGTGCCGACAGGTGCAAGAAAGTTCACGAGTGCTGCCGTCGAGCCCGGTGCCGTTGCTGTGATCCTGTAGCTGTTCAGTCCGGTAGCAACCGGGACATTTATCCAGGACGTAACTGAACCTGGTGCCACGGTGGCGAATGCAGGACTGCCCGCCGCTGCTCCTTTGGCAGCAGTATCCAGGGCAGCGTAAACGCTAATTGCAGATCCAAGAGCCGGCGCTGCATTGATAACGCGAATTGCAACCTGGCCCGCCGGGACCGTCGGCACCACGTCCTCGATGAGAATCAACTTCTTCTGCGGCGACGCCCCGGCTTTCGCGAATCCATAGTGAAGAATCGTGTACTTCTTATTTGCCTCGAGGCTGAACGTGGCTTCGTCAAGAACCTGAGAAACTATCGAGGCCTGGCTGCACGTGTTCAGAATGGCGGCCGGGCAGGCGAAGAATGCTCTCACCTGGTGAGAGCCTGCCGGAATGATCCTCCAGTTGCCACTGCTCGCGCCAAATAGCAATCCGGGCTCCGAGGCATTGGACGGATAGTCGACTACCCGATAATCCATC
>JBBQYO010000247.1:0-4838 GCA_038208605.1 Gemmatimonadales bacterium
CCTCTCGCTCCGGCCTCGATCTACTTCCGGATTTCTGTCGCCCAGCCATTACCCGAATATAACCCGAAACGAGGGCAAACGCGAGATTGAGAGTTATCTTCCCGCTCGACAGCGCATTCCTAATCCCCGATCTCGCGAGGACGCAGACTTCATGGCGGAGCTCCTTTCAGATATCGCAATTCAGAGAGAGCTGGGCAGTCTTTCAGGTTGGGCACGACGAGGCGATGTGCTTACCCGGCAGTACACGTTCCGCAATTTTGTCGAGGCAATGAGGTTCGTGAATCACGTTGCGGATTCAGCCGAGTCGATGAATCATCACCCGGATATAGACATCCGGTATTCGAAAGTGACGCTGACGCTGAGCACTCACGATGCGGGCGGCATCACGCAGAACGATCTGGATCTCGCGCGTGCAATCGACGCTGAATCCAGCTAAGTCAAGCGATTACTCAGACAAACGGCAGCGTCAGGGGCCGCCCCGATCAGTGAACTTCACCGCGTTGGAAAGAAGATTCACTGCCTTCTGGCGAACTTTTTCGACGTCTGCCCTGACCATCAAGTCAGCAGGGCAATCGGCAGCGGTAATGCCCCAATGTATCGCGGCTGCCCGCGATACAACGAGAGTTTTCGGAGTTCGCTAATGGGCTAGTTGCGCCGGCCGCCGAAAATTCGGAGGAACGCGAGGAACAGGTTGAGCAGGTCGAGATAAATATTGACCGCTGCCCCCACATACTCATTCGGTCCGTACACGTTTCGGATGCGCCACGTGTCGTACACGAGCAGGCCGCAGAATACGAGCACCGTTATCGCGGCGAGGGCAACCTGAAAGCCGGAGTTCTTGAAGATGAAGATGTTCAGGAGCGCGCCGCCAATTACAACCCACAGTCCAACAATGAAGAAGCTGCCCCACGCGCTGAAGTCGCGTCGTGAGACAAAGGCATACGCGGTGAGAACGCCAAACGAGCCGATCGTCATGACGGCGGCCTGGGTGATCAAGCCGGGTTGCTGTTGACCGTACACGTACAGAATCGGCGCGATGAAGACGCCTTCGGCGAACGTGAACAGCAGCACGAGCGCGATGTTCGCGGGGAATGCATCACGCGCACGCATCGCCAGGAAAAGCGGCGCGAACGTAGCGAGCATTGAGATCCATGGGTGCGCGGCAACCGCATTCAATACCGCAGGCTGCGAAAGCGCGAACATCGCGCCCGCGATCGTGAAAAGAATGCTTACGAATACAAGCGAGTACGTGCGACGGACGAGCGTCGCTCGCTCCGCGCCAGTGCGCGCAATTGTTCCGGCGGGAAATGAAACTCCCATTATTCAGCTCCGATGTTGAGAATCAGACAGGATTATACACCGGCGCACAGGGTTAGGTGCGAGAGCTGAGATTCGGCTGGAGTCGCGTCAGGAGAGCAGGGAGGTCTTCGATGCTCCTCAGGTATTCCTGAGGTCTGCTCGGCGCGAGCTGTTCTTTCGTGAACGGACCCCACAGCGCTGCAACCGATACCACCCCTGCCGCATTGCCGGATTGGATGTCGTGCGGCGAGTCGCCGACGAATATCGCTTCATTCGGCAGATATCCGAGGTTTTTGAGAGCGAGCAGTACGGGAAACGCTTCGGGTTTGTGGATCGTGCACGAGTCGGCGCCGATGTTCGTCGTCATGAATCTGTCCAGTCCCGTATGCGCAATTCCGCGGTCCATCATCTCGTTGCTCTTGCTCGTCACGACGCCCATCGGATGCCCGCGCCGCTCGAGCTCAGTCAGAGTCTCGATCACGCCGGGATACGCGGTGGTCAGGCGATTGTGATGGATCCGCTGGTAAGCGCGGTACTTGTCGATCAGCTTGTCAATTTCCCTTTCACTCGACACGTAAGCGCCAAGCTGCCGGCGAAGGGGCGTGCCGATTCCAGCGATCCAGTCTTCGACAGTCGGTGAAGGAGTCCTCCCCTCGAATGCGTGATGCACACATTCGAGAAGCAGGCCGATTGTATCGATGAGCGTCCCATCGAGGTCGAAGAGTACCGCGTACGGTCTGGGCATGACCCAAAATTAACGGGCGAGTGCTTTGATCGAGTGGAGACTCTCATTGGGTTTGGAGCTTGACTGAATGCTCGAGAAAACGATCGAGCTCAGCCCGCGACAGCCAGCGCCCTCGCGCCATTACCCCGATGGGTTTGCGCAGCGCATTCAGGTTCTCGAGCGGATTCTCGTGCAGCAAGACAAGATCAGCACGAGTACCGGGCGCGGTATCAGGTATCCGTCAATGCGTTACCCGGTTGCTGGTACCTGGTACCTGGTACCTGGTACCCGGAAACCGCCGATTTCCGGGTGACCTTCCGCTTGCCGCGTGGCGATTGAGGGCGATCACGCGTGAAACGTGATAATTTCAAAGGGTAATGACTACCACACCCAAAGCCACCTTCAAGCGTCTTTTTGACGAGACGGGCACCGTCGACCAGGTCGGGATCGAGGAGCGTGTCGCCAAGTTTCAGACGCGCTCGATCAAGAAAAAATCCAAGCTCTGGGGCCTGACGACGGCCGTCTCGATGGTCGATCTGACGAGCCTCGAAGGAAAGGACACGCCCGGCAAGGTTGCGTCGCTTTGCGCGAAAGCGCGCCGGCCGAGTATTGATCCCGAGATCCCGCACGTGGCGGCTGTGTGTATCTATTCAGCCCTCGTGAAGAACGCCGCGCGATTGCTCGCCGACACGCCGATCAAGATCGCGTCGGTAGCGACGGGATTTCCCGCTGGCCAGACGCCGATCAAGATTCGCCTCGCTGAAGTTCGCCAGGCGGTGAACGACGGCGCGGATGAGATCGACATGGTCATCAACCGGGGCGCAATGCTCGCGGGCGAATTCCAACTCGTGCAGGACGAGATCTCGTCGATCGTCGAGGCGTGTGGTGATTCGACGCTCAAGGTGATTCTCGAAACGGCTGAGCTCGAGAGCTATGACAAGATTCGCGCGGCGAGCTTCCTCGCGATGCGCGTAATTCGCGAGGGCGATTTCATCAAGACGAGCACAGGCAAGGCATCGTCCTCGGCGACATTGGCGAACACGCAGGTGATGCTCGAGGCGATTCGCGATTTCTATCTCGAGACCGGAACTGCGATCGGCATGAAGCCGGCGGGCGGAATCAAGAATGCGAAGCAGGCGCTGCACTACCTCGTGGCCGTAAAAGAGACGCTCGGCGATGCGTGGCTGAATTCGAGTCGCTATCGGTTTGGCGCGAGCTCGTTGTTGAATGACTTGCTGAGGCAGATCGAAAAAGAAAAAACCGGCGCGTATCAGGCGCCTTACTACTTCACGGAAGCGGCGGAGAGCTACTAGCCTCAGGGTGTTCCATAGAGTAGCCATGCCCAACGAGAGCCATAATATTTTCGACTAAGACGCCACACCAACGCGAGGCAGGCTACATGGACATCCAATCGATCCCGATGTCGCAGCAGAAGGAACAGTTACTTCAGTCGTACGATCGCGAGCAGGCGACGACAATGCGTGTGTTGCGAGCGTATCCCGTAGATAAGCTCGACCTTCGTCCTCACGAGATGTGTAAGACTGCACGCGACCTGGGCTGGGTTTTCGTTGGCGAAAGGCATCTGGGTTCGTTCGCGCTCAAGGGCGGGTTCAGCTCGGGAAGCATGCCCGGCAAAATGCCGTCGGCGCCGGAGAGCTGGGATGAGCTTCTCAAGGCCCTCGAAGAAGCGCAGGCGAACTGGATCAAGTTGATCCGCGAGACCTCAGACGAGGATCTCGACCAGCCAGTGAAGTTTTTCAGCGGGCCGAAGATGATGGGCGATGTGCGCCGGCTCGATTTTCTCTGGTTCATGCTGATGGACGAGATCCACCATCGGGGCCAGTTCTCGATTTATCTGCGAATGGCAGGGGGTAGGGTGCCGTCGATCTATGGACCAACCGCCGACGAGCCGTGGAACTGATGTCGAGTAATAACGCTGCGGCAGGGAGTGTCTGAGCATGTCAACGACGAAGCCGGTAGCAAAGCCTGGGGTAAGAACGGGCAGCGGAAAATCGGGCACGCGCACGGGTAACGGGGATCGGAAGGCGGGAAGCGAACACC
This sequence comes from Gemmatimonadales bacterium, assembly GCA_038208605.1. Lineage (GTDB taxonomy): Bacteria > Gemmatimonadota > Gemmatimonadetes > Gemmatimonadales > Gemmatimonadaceae > UBA4720. The sequence continues at coordinate 4,085 of JBBQYO010000247.1, forward strand.
GCATCCGCTCGCAGATTCCAACGCTGATCTTCGGCGACCTCTGGGAATACGACCCCGCTCCCGAAACAGCGGATCCGAAAATCAAGCCTCAGTACGATCTTTTTATCGGCGGAAAGTTCGTCGCGCCGAGATCAGGGAAGTACTTCGACTCGATCAATCCAGCGACCGAGAAAGTCGTCTCGCGCATCGCGCTCGCGAACGCTGACGATGTCAACGACGCATACGAAGCCGCGAAGAAAGCCTACGACAACGTCTGGTCGAAGATGTCGGGCAAGGACCGCGGCAAGTACATCTATAGAATAGCGCGGCTGCTGCAGGACAGAGCCCGCGAGTTCGCGGTGGCCGAGACGATCGATGGTGGCAAGCCGATCAAGGAGTCGAGAGACTTCGATGTCCCGATGGCCGCCGCGCATTTCTTCTATCACGCAGGCTGGGCCGACAAGATCGAGTACGCCATTCCGGGCGTGACGGTCAAACCGCTCGGTGTCGTCGGCCAGGTGATTCCGTGGAATTTTCCGCTGCTGATGCTCGCGTGGAAAATTGCGCCTGCATTGACGATGGGAAATACCATCGTGCTCAAGCCTGCCGAGACGACGTCGGTGAGCGCGATGAAGTTCGCGGAGCTGTTGAATGAGTCCGAGCTGCCGCCGGGTGTCGTGAACTTTGTGACGGGTGCTGGTGAGACGGGCAGTGCCGTGATGGGTCATCCGATTGCGTCGAAGGTTGCATTCACCGGATCGACGGCGGTTGGCAA
>JBBQYO010000248.1:0-4833 GCA_038208605.1 Gemmatimonadales bacterium
TTCAGGCGACCGAATAAGCTCACACTGTGCGGATAGAGATCACGCTGGCGTTTCTGGTAATCGCCGGCGGATGCAAAAAAGCAGATGACGCTGACCGGCGGATCGACACTTCTGTTGTCGCTCCGCCGGTTGCTGTATCCGTTCCTCGTGACGCGACTTCACCGGCGGACAGCGGTCAGGATTCGCTCGCGACCTGCGGTGTACTGAGCTCGACCGGGCTCAGCAACGACGGGATAGGCGATCTCTTAGTCGGCAAATCTGTCGATGAAACGAAGCGTCTCTGCGATGTGGCGAGCGATTCGCCCCAGCGCGATGCTGAAGGACAGATGCAGAGAACTCTGGTAGTTCAGCTCGGGGGAGAAACAATTCTCGCTGCAATCGTCGACAACAAAGTGTGGCGGCTCGACGTTCGCACGCCGCGATTCGTGACGAAGGACTCGCTCGGAGTCGACACGCCGCTAAGGCGCATAGCGCACATGCGCGGAGCTCAGTTCGCTCCCGGCGAGGACGGCGTCTATGGCTTCGTCGCCGACCACTGTGGATTGAGCTTTCGGTTTTCGCTGCCAGTGCGTCCCCCAGCGGGCGGGCAGTGGACCGTTGCCGCGATCGACAAGGATCACGGCGACGCTGCCGTCGACCGGGTTCTCGTTCGGAAGTGTGGCCGGTGATCCGATCCGATCCGTCAAATCAGTGTCCAGGATCGTTGCAGTCGACTCACTCGAGACCGTAATCGAACCGATAGCTGTGCTTTCCGTCGCTGATGTCAATTGTCATCGATCCGGAAAGTCCGACCAGGCCGCCTGTTCCTGAGTCAGGGATCACGGTGATCGACAACGAGGGAGCTCCGCGGTTCATCGTCGCTGAGTGCTGAAGATGGAACGAGCCTTCTCGTTCCCCGAGTTTTCCAGTGACTCTTTCAATCGCCACATAGCCGGCCGAGCCTTTGACATCGGTGCCGGCGGCGAGCATCTGCCCACGGCTCGTTGCCTCGAGATCTCCGTGAAACTGTTTGTCGATAGTCATGCGGCCGAGTGCCTGCTCTTCGGCTGTGTCAGCCGCAGGCTGCGGAGTGAGTTTGACTTGGAATGGACCGGCTGCGTGCATCGCGCAATTTCTCGTTCGAGGGTGATCCACAATATGCAATGACTCTGCAGCGAGTTTAGTATGAGCAGCAACGCGGTAAAGCCGAATCCCGGTAGCGACTCCGCTGAAGCGCTCGCCGGCGATCTGATGCCAGCCCGGCGAACTAAACGGCCGCGCTCTCGAGCGGCTCGCCTGATGCGCAAAGCGGACAATCTTCAGGCGTCCACAACTGGTAGTCGTCACGCGCTACCGCTTCGACCTCAACGTGCCGCTCGGCGAAATACCGGGAGCCGACCGATCCAAGCACGAGCAGAGCGCCCGCAACTACTGGTTGAGCTCCGTGCTGCTCGAGCTCGGCAAACGTGCCTCGAAGTGCCGACCCGGCGCTCATCACATCGTCGACCATTGCGACGCGCTTGTTGCGCACGCGCTCAACAAATGCGGAAGGAATCACATACGTCGCGCGGTAAAGCGCGTTGGCCTCCGCAGGCATGATCCGCTCGGTGAAACAGAAATCGACGTCGAGCGAGCCCGCGACCAGCTGGGCGAGGAATGCACCTCCCAGGAGCGGACCACAAACCACGCTCACATCATGGGGAAGAATGAGATTCGCAAGCTGCTCGATGAACGGCTTGATTCGCCGCGGCTCGGCGAACAACGGATCGAGGTCGAGCCATAGAGCTGAGTGATGTCCCGATTCCAGCAGAAAATGCCCGCGTCTGGCCGAGACAAGCTTGAAAAATTCCTCCGTCGTTGTTTCCATCGCTTCCATTGACGGGGCGGACTACCAGTCAGTTGGCATGTAGTCCTTCAGGAATTTTCCCCACACGTGATGTCCGGAATTGATGCCGGAAATAATAGGGTCGACGATTCGAGCGGCGCCATCGACAATATCGAGCGGCGGATGAAACCGGTGCTCAGCAGTTTTGCGTGCGGCAATCTCTGCGGGATCCTCGTCGGTCACCCAGCCGGTGTCTACGCTGTTCATGTGGATGCCATCCGCGCGATAGTCTGCCGCCGACGTTCTCGTCATCATGTTGAGCGCAGCCTTGGCCATGTTCGTGTGCGGATGCCGCGTCGTTTTGAACGTCCTGTAGAATTGACCCTCGACGGCGGAGACATTGACGATGTGCTTGTCACGATTGGCCGTGCGAAGCATCAGCGGCTTGAGTCGCGCGTTGATGATGAACGGTGCGACAGCATTCACAAGATGCACTTCGAGCAGCTCGACCGACGGCACTTCCGCCATCGTCAAACGCCACGAGTTGCGCTCGCGAAGATCTACCTGCTGCAAATCCTGATCGAGCACACCCTGCGGAAACAATGCTTTCTGCGCAGCAGCTTCGTCGGGAAGAAGCGCGACCTGCGAGAGCTCGGCAGAATGCGTGAGGCCGGCCGCTTCCGACAGCCGTCGGTCGAGGGCGACAGGCACGCTCGCGCCCTCGGGCAGCATGTGGTATCCGCGCAGTCCTTCATAGCCGCCCAACAACTTTCGCGTGTCGTCATTCATCGCGGCCGGCGACGCACGCTCGCCCTCCATCATGTGCTCGTAGAAATCGGGCGGACGCCGAACAGTTTGACACGCGTTGTTGATGATGAAGTCGAGACGATCACGCGTTGCGAGAAGCTCGGTGCAGAATGCTTCGACGCTTGGCGTGTGTCTCAGATCGAGCCCAAAGATCTCCAGACGGTCGCCCCACTCGGCGAAATCAGGCTCGGCGGCATAACGCGCTGCTGAGTCGCGAGGGAAGCGTGTGGTGACGATGAGCTGTGCACCCGCTCGCAGAAGCTTGATGCCGGCCTGATAACCGATCTTGACTCTGCCGCCGGTGAGCAGTGCGACGCGCCCGCTCAGATCGGCGAGCTCACTGCGCTTCGCGAAATTCAGCTCCGCACATTCAGGACAAAGCTGATCGTAGAAGTGATGCAGCTGCGTGAAATCCTTCTTGCAGATGTAACAATTGAGAGTCTCATGCGCGTGCTGAACCGCCACCTCTTCGTCTACATCGTTCGGCTCGAAGTCGCGCGGCGGAAAGACATTCGGCGTCGTGAAGACAGTTTCGCGCCGCAGTTTGCGAATCCCCGTCGCCGACAACACCGACTCGGAACGCTCAACCCGCTCGGCTTTTCGCTGACGCTTGGTAACCTTCAGCAGCCGCCGCCTGTCGATCGCGTCGGGACGGGACACCTGTCCGGCCGCCTGCAGCAGACGCGTCCTGTCTTCCTCGCTCAGGTCGGCGATAACAGCGCGATTTTCCGCGATCGATTCGAGCAGTTCCACAGCGGCCCGCACACGCTCGGTCAATGAGCCGGTACTGGTTGACGGTTCGGATGGAGGGGTCTGCATTGCTCGTAAGTTAAGCGAGCGCTGCGTCTGCTCAGCCGGGTGTCACTTCGCGCCCCACGGTTCATCGGCAGTCGGGCCGTAGATCGAAGGGACTGGCACATCGATGAGCCGAAGGTAGACGTTCAGCTGGCCGCGGTGGTGGCAGAGATGATTGATGTGCTGTCGCACTGCCGTGTATCGGGGCAGGGTCATCAACACGTTGTTACCCATCTTGAGCGACCACGACTCATCGAATCCCGCGTCGGAAGTATCCGCAATAGCTGAATGCGCCTCGGCGACGTGTTTATCGAATTGCTCGATCAGCCGGCGCGTTGTCGTCATCTCGGTATCGAACTCGGGCAGAAGCAACTCAGATTTCGACATGAGCTCTCCTTGATGGTGGCTGGGTCGTGATCGGTGGAGGAGCCGGACTCGAAGGCGGCAGGAGCGATGCGTCCAGTGAGCCGGAACGAGTCCATTCCCCGATGAGCTCACTCGAAATATCGAATTCATCGCGCAATGATTCACGGAGCTGGTCGCGGTTCAGCTCCTGTGTGTCCATGCCCTCAGCAGTCTTGAGGTAGCGCGTACCGCCGATGAGCACGAGGCGTTGCAGGGGCATGTTTTTCCTCGCATACAACCGCTCGTTGAAAGGGCTGCGCTCGCGCGATGCTTCGTAGCGTTCAGCGTAAAGAGAGTGGCTCGCCGGATCCACCATCAGACGGCAGGGAACCAGTGTCGGATTCGGTGGCATGTCTGCCCAGATCATGTGGGTGTCGCCGATCGGCTCGACCTCTGCTCCGAAGCCGTCATTGCCGGAGATAAAAACCTCATCAGTCAGTGGCAGAGGAATATCCGTGAGCATCGACGAGTCGACGAGCCAGTCGATTTCATCAATCCGAACCTTCACACTGCCATGGCCAGGATATCCGGTGTCACGCATGGAGCCTGCTACCCGCCGGGCGTCGAACCCCAGTGCCATGAGTAGCTCGCACAAGGCATTGCTTGTTGTCCAGCAGGTTCCGCCACAGCCATGATCCAGCCATCGCTGCAGGAACTCGCCCGCGTCGATGCCTGGCAGAAGGGAAGTATTTCCCGAGCGTAGTGCGATGAGTTTGGCGAGGTTGTCGAAGGGGACCGACGCGCACCACGCCGCGTAGATCGTGCGAAGCCCGGCCACGTCGGCCGTCGGCTTCGATGACAATCCGAAACGCTGGAGCACCTGCGTCAGAAGCTTGTCGTCGAGAATGGCGATGACTCCGCGAAACAGGGTATATCGGTGGAGGCGTACAGAAATAAACTTGAGACCTGCGCTACCACATGACCACTACTCCTTACAACGCGATTGTCGTCGGGCTCGGCGCGATGGGAAGTGCGACGCTGGCTCATTTGGCGAAGCGGGGGTGGCGCGTGCTTGGGCTCGA
>JBBQYO010000249.1:0-4820 GCA_038208605.1 Gemmatimonadales bacterium
TTCTCGACGGTGTCGACGTCCGCGATTACAAGCTCAACGAGCAGAGGAACCAGTTCGGGATCGTCCTTCAGGACGCCGTGCTATTCTCGAGCTCCATCGCGGAAAACATCGCATACGGAGCGCCTGGAGCAGCTCAGGAAGAGATTATCGAAGCGGCTAGGCTTGCCAACGCGCACCAGTTCATTGAGTTGTTGCCTGACGGTTATGCGACTGAAGTCGGTGAGCGTGGACTGCAGTTATCCGGCGGCGAGCGCCAGAGAATCTCGCTGGCCCGCGCCTTCCTGAAGGATGCACCGATACTGATTCTCGACGAGCCGACGAGCTCGGTCGACAACGAGACTGAGGGTCTCATAATGGATGCGATGGAGCGGCTGATGGCCGGACGTACGACTTTCATGATTGCTCACCGCCTCTCGACTCTTCGCAATTGCGACCGCCGCCTCGAAATGCGGCATGGTCGGCTGATCGATCTCGAGATCGTGGCCGCAGACGAAGGCCGGAATTCGCAAATCCCTGTTACCCTCGGTTCTGCCACTCATGGATGACCTCGCTCTGCTCGCGGGCACATACCCGGCCGCGACACGGGGTCGCGTCGTTGTGTGGGGATTGTTTGCCTCGTATCCGTTTGGCGGAATGGCGTGGCAGGTTCTGCATTACGTCGCTGCGCTGCGTCGCCTTGGATTCGACGTGTGGTACGTCGAGGATTCCGATCAGTACGTGTACGACCCGGTATCGTATTGGAGAACACCCGAGTACGCCGCGAACGTTGAATATCTCCGCCGCTATATGAATGCCATCGGGATGGAAGACCGGTGGGTGTTCAGGATTCCAGGCGCCGAAGGCCTGGAGCGCAAATTGGCGGACAACGTGATCGGCAGCCGCAACGAGGCCGGGCTTGCTTCGCTTTATGGCGAGGCAGACGCAGTTTTCAATCTCTGCGGAGCTCAGGAGCTCCGGCCCGAGCACGACACTATATCCTGCCGCGTATTTGTCGAAACCGATCCCGTCGCGAACCAGGTGGCTGTGGCGATGGGTGATGCCAGGATCCGGGCAACGCTCGATGCGCACCAATTCCTGTTTACCTATGGCGAGAATTTCAGCGGGGCTGATTGCCGCGTTCCCCTCCTGGACTACGTCTGGCATCCCACGCGTCCTCCCGTCTGCGTGGATTGGTGGCAGAATGAGCGCGAGACTGTCGAGCCCAACCACAAATTCACGACGATCGCCAACTGGAGCCACGCCGGAAACGACGTCGAATGGAACGGCGAAGTGTGGCGGTGGAGCAAGGATCACGAATTCCGCCGTTTTATCGACCTTCCTCAGAATTGCCCCACCCCAATCGAGATCGCGGTCGGGGCGATTCGAGAGCCCGACCTTAAGCAACTCAGAAAGAATGGCTGGAGCCTCGTCGACAGCAGCACACTCGCAGAGCCAATGGCTTACTATCGCTACATCAGGTCGTCACTCGGCGAATTCACCGTCGCCAAGGAACAGTATGTCAAGCCGCGAAGCGGCTGGTTCAGCGATCGGAGCGTTTGCTACCTTGCGGCTGGGCGTCCGGTTGTAACCCAGAGCACAGGATTCGAGAATTTCATACCGACCGGTAACGGTCTGTTCGCTTACACGACGGAGGCTGAAATTCTTTCTGCAATCGAATCGGTAACGGGCGACTACAAGCGCCAATCCGACGGTGCGGTGACCATCGCTCGCGAATACTTCGAAGCTGAAAAGGTTGTCGGAGAAATGGTGGCTACCATCGGCCTCTAGCTATGGTCCAGCATCACTGCGCACTGAGGGACGTTACGAGCGACATGGCGTCGCGAGGATTTGCGGCGGCAGTTACAGAGCGGCCAAGTACGATGTAAGTCGCCCCCGCGGCGGCAGCACTTTGCGGCGTTACGATTCGCGCCTGGTCGCCAGTCGCGTCGCCCGGAAGCCGAATGCCTGGAACCAGAATTTTCAGCGCTTTCCCATACCTGCTCGAGACCGCTTCCACTTCGTGACCGCTGCACACAATTCCATGAACCCCCGCCAAGCGCGCCAGCTCGGCAAGCCGCAACACCTCGTTCTCGACGTCGACCCGCTCCCTTCCCCACGCCTCGCCGAGCGTTGCGTCGTCGAGCGATGTCAGAATCGTTACAGCGAGAACGCCACAGGATTGGCCTGCCGCCTCGACGGCGGCCTGCATCATCTTCGAGCCACCGGAAGCATGCACCGTTGCGAGCTTGACTCCCATTTTGGCGACATTCAGCATGGCGCCCGCAACGGTATTCGGAATGTCGTGGAACTTGAGGTCGAGAAACACATCGCACCCTGTGTCCCGAAGCCACTGAATGATGTCTGCGCCAGAAGCCGTGAAGAGCTCGCTACCTACCTTGTAAAACCGGCACTTCTCATCGAGCGTCTGCACCAGCGTCATCGCCCGCTCGGCATCGGGAAAATCGAGAGCTACGATTGGAATGGCCGTCATGACGGCCATTCCAGCGATCCGATAAGGTCGCTCACCGAAGTCACGGCGTGTGAGCGGCACCAGGTCTCGAGCTCTTTCACTACTCTCCCCGGAGAACGAGGATCCCGAAGCGCCGCCGTTCCCATGCCCACCAATGACGCTCCTGCCAGGAGATACTGAACAGCATCGGCTCCAGTTGTCACGCCTCCGACACCGATCAACGGCACCTTTACCACCCTACTGACTTTCCAGACGGCAAGCACCCCGACCGGGAGCAGCCCAGACCCGCTCACGCCGCCCGTTCCGAAACCGAGGGCGGGACGTCGTAACTCGATGTCTATAGCGAGACCAGGAATAGTATTGATCAACGTGAGTCCGTCAGCCCCGGCATCGACGGCGGCGCGGGCAGTGTCACCGATTGCAGGAAGCATTGGCGACAATTTCACGAATAGCGGCTTCGCCGTTCGGGCTCGTGCGCGAGTGATCAGCGAATGGAGGATATGGTTGTCGGCTCCGAACTCCATACCACCCGCCTTGACGTTCGGACAGCTCACGTTGAGCTCGAAGGCATCGACTCGAGTGACATCGTCGAGTTCGGCAACTACTTCCGCGAAATCCTCGAGCTGGTTGCCGATCACGTTGACGATCACTCGCGTCCGTTGAAGGTTCGCGGCGAGCCACGGTAGATCGTCGCGCTTGACCACATCGAGTCCGGGGTTCGCGAGACCGACCGCGTTGATCATCCCCCCACCGAGCTCGGCAACTCTCGGTGCGGTCGCGCCTTTTCGGGGCTCCGGACTTACCGCTTTCGTGACGATTCCGCCGAGGGCGTTGAGATCCATCACCCCCGCGAGCTCGCGACCGTACGCGGCTGTACCGGCCGCGAGAATGAGTGGGTTCTGAAAGTCGATTGAGGCTACGGATACCGCGAGTGGCGACGCCGGAGGCGTCAACGGGTTCCAGCTCCGACTCGTGCGTCGTAGTGTTCGATGTACTGAAGCACGCCGCGCGCGATGCTGGCTGCGATCCGATGCTGATTGTCCGAGTCGAGCAGGTACGCCGCCTCTGAAGGATTGGTACCGAACCCAATCTCCACGAGAACGGCCGGCATGTATGATCCGCGCAGGACCGCGAAGTTGGCCTGTTGAACGCCCCGATCCTTGCCAGGATGAAAACCCCTGAATCCATCCTGGATCGTCTCCGCGAGATCGTTCGATTCGCGAAGATGCTCGTTCTGCGCCATGTCGTTGATGATGAAACTGAGCGGATCGCCTTTCGGTGCGTTTGCACCCGTCTCGAACTTCACAGCTTCGTTTTCCATTTTTTCAACACGCAGCGCGTCTTCGCTTTTCGCCTCCGCCAGAAAGTAAGTCTCGTAGCCTCTCTCGCGTGCTCCCGCAGCGGATCGCGAGCCTGTTGCGTTCACGTGGACGGAAACGAACACGTCGCCCTTGTTCCGATTTGCGATTCTTCCGCGATCGGAAAGCGCGATCAGCGTGTCGGATGTTCGCGTCATGAGAACTTCCATCCCGCTGCTACGAAGCTCCTGCGCCAGCATCCCGGCAACAGCGAGCGTGACGTCCTTTTCGACGATCCTCGGGCCGTCGCCAATAGGGCCCGTCATGCCGTTGTCGGGACCGCCGTGCCCGGCGTCGACGACGATCAGTCTGCGCTGATTGCGCCGTGGCCGGTTGGGCCGGTCCGCGCTCGTAGATGAAGGCAACGACGGTAGAACGGTTGCCTGACCCGCCTCGGGTTCGGATCTCGCGGGCGCATCAGCAACTCGCCGGGCGGCCGACGAAAAAATTCGGAAGACACCAGCTCCGAGATCGTAGTTGTAGCCTGTCGTGTAGCGGGGAATGACCGATGCGACAAGCTGAAATGGAACGAGGAATGTCGAGCCGGACCGAAGCGAAGGAAGTGCCAGCGGCACAATTTCCTGATTGACGCGTACGAACGGAATGCCTTCCGTGAGCTCGATTCGCGCGTCGCCCAGCGAGATGACGTACCGGCCCCTCTGCGAAGCGGATCCTGATCCGCCGAGCGCGTTCGCGAGGAGGTCAGCGCGCATGTACGCTCCGCTGACGGTGGCAATCATCGGGACAATTTTTGCAGTCTCGCCCTGCTTGACTACGAGGGCCATGCGATCGGTGGCCGCAACCTGCAGGAAGAGAAGGGCTGCAGCTATCAACGGGTCCGCACCGCCCTCTGCATCTCGCGGTCGTCGTCGCGCTTCTTCTCGTCAGCGCGCTTGTCGTACAGCTTCTTTCCGCGGCCGAGTCCGAGGGCGACCTTCACCATTCCCTTCTTGAAGTAAAGCTCGAGCGGAACGAGAGTGAGCCCCTGCCGCTCGACGGCTCCAATCATTTTG
>JBBQYO010000250.1:0-4819 GCA_038208605.1 Gemmatimonadales bacterium
GCAGCAGCAACAGCAGAATAGATCTGATCGTTCTTGGAGTCGCCGCGCTCCTGGCACTCGCGGCGCGCGGTCTGCCGCAGAACATGCGCGACCCAATCGCGAGCACGATGCGCAGGACATTCCTGGCTCCGCTCGTGATGCTTCAGGAACGCTCCGAAGCAAGCCGGCGCTCGCTTCTGCTCGACAATGCGCGCACGGCGATTCGCGACAGCGTGGCCCTCAAGGCGATGACAGTGACATCGCTGGAGAGCGAGAACGAAAGGCTTCGCCAGCTCATCGGCCTCGGATCGCGACTCAAATGGGGATTCGTACCGGCGGAAGCCATTCACGGACGCGGAGTGCGCGACGTGACGAGCATGACACTCACCGCCGGTTCAAACGCCGGTGTCAGCAGACTCAATCCAGTGGTGTCGCCGGAAGGCGTGGTCGGAATGGTTTCCAATGTCGATCCCACGATGAGCGAGGCGATGATCTGGACTCATCCCGATTTTCGCGTGAGCGCAATGTCTTCGGACGGAAGCGCGTTCGGAATAGTCCAGGCCCATGCGGCGAGTGCGACGACTGGCTACCTCATGGAACTCCGCGGGATTCCATTTCGCAGCCAGCTCAAAGCCGGGACTCTGATCGTGAGCTCTGGTCTCGGTGGCGTATGGCCGCGCGGCATTCCTGTTGGAACAGTGCTGTCGGAGATCAGCACGGCCGAGGGGTGGGCGAGAACCTATCTGATCAAGCCGATCGTTTCGCCTGCTGACGTCGGCGCGGTGATGATTCTCCGCTTCGACCGGACGACGAAGGGATTCGAAAATGTGTGGAGCAGTGTAGCGTCTGCCAATGCCGCCGCCGAGCGCATCGTTGTTTCCGGCGATTCGGTTGCAAAGAGCGCGGCCCTTGCCGAAGCCGCTGCACGTCGGGCAGCGCTCGACACGATGCGGCGCGACTCCACGGCTGGCGGCCAGATTCCAGGCGGACTTCCGCCTGAGCTGATGCCGGACACAGTGTCTCGTCCTGCGGCAGATACCGGCGCCGTAGCGCGTCGTCGCGCAGCCGCGCGGCGCGACTCACTTAGTAGAGATTCGATCCAGCGTGTCACGCCAGGCGTGCTGCGCAGCCCAACGCGAGGCAATTGATGAACCTTGGCAGCATCGCGCGTGCGGTCGCGACGTTTGTGATCCTCGTGCTGCTCCACTATACGCTTCGGCCCCTCCTCGGCTGGCGCGCTCCGATGGACTTCCTTCTGCTGGCCCTGCTTCTCTCGGCAATTCGAGTCAGGCCGGCGGTAGGTGCATTGATCGGACTGGTGCTGGGAATCGTGTCTGATTCGCTCACACCTGAGGCGCTCGGTGCAGGTGCGGTTGCAATGACCGTGGTTGGCTACCTGGCCTCGTGGCTGAAAGCGGTTTTCTTCGCCGACAATATCGCGCTGAACGCGTTTTTCTTCTTCCTCGGCAAATGGATCTTTGACGTCATCTATTTCAGCGTCGAGCAGAAGCTTGGCGGCATCGAGCTGATTCAGCAGCTTCTTCTGTGGTCTCCGCTTTCGGCTGCTGCGACTGCGTTAGCGGGTATATTGCTGTTGTTGATCATGAGACCGCTGCTGGAGCCGGCACGAGTATGAGTTTTCATCCAAACGACATCGCTCGCCGAACCCGCCTGAGCTCGTATGCGCTCGGAGTCGGGTTCGTTTTGCTTTTGAGCGCATTCTTCCGCGCGCAGGTTCTCAACAACGCTTCGTACGTAAAACAGTCGCAGGAGAACCGGCTTCGCACGATTCCGCTTCCTGCACCCCGCGGTATCATCTATGACCGCAAGGGCAACATCATCGCGGAGAATCTCCCCGCGTATTCGGTCTCGCTGACTGCGCCAAGCCTGGATTCGTTGCGGGGCGCGCTCAAGCAGCTGCAGCCGACGCTTCAGCTTACCGATGGGGACATCAACGCCGCGGTGCGACGCTACCGCCGCGCCCCGACGCGACCAACGGTAGTGCTCCCTGATGCGTCGATCGATGTCGTGTCGGTTCTCGAAGAACATCGGATCGACTTTCCGCGGCTGATCATCCAGTCCGTTCCGAAGCGCTTCTATCCTGATGGTCCTGTTGTGGCGTCATTCGTGGGCTACACCGGCGAAGTGACCGAGACCGAGCTCAGCACGCCGGAGTACGCGGCTTACAAGCCGGGCCAGGTAATCGGTAAAGGCGGTCTCGAAAAACAGTACGAGACCATACTCAGAGGCAGGGAAGGCCAGAAGTTCGACGAAGTCGATGCTCGCGGCCGCCCTGTTCGTGAAGCGGGATCGCGGCCCGATGTAACTCCAGTCGGCGCGCCCGCGCTGAAAACGAACATCGATCTCGACCTGCAGAAGTACGTCGCATCCGTCTTCGGCGATTCACTCCAGGGCGGGGCGGTTGCGCTCGACCCCAAGACGGGTGCAGTGCTCGCGTTATACAGCAACCCCAGCTTCGATCCGAATCGGTTTACCGGCGGAATTCCCGCTGATTACTGGAAGGCGCTGAACACCGATGTGCGAAGGCCGTTGTTCAACAAGGTCATTCAGGGAACGTATCCGCCGGGCTCGACATGGAAGCTCGCAACGTCGGTCATGGGACTGCAGGACGGTCTCATTACGATGAACTCTCACATGCCGATCGCATGCAGCGGCGGGCTGCAGTACGGAAGGCGCTACTTCAAATGCTGGGAAAAGAGGGGCCACGGAAGTGTCGATCTCGCAGGCGCGATCACTCACTCTTGCGACGTTTACTTCTATCAGCTCGGTCTGAAGATCGGGCTTTCGAAACTGGTCGGCGGAGGAATCGATCTTCAGTTCGCCGATCGGTCCGGCATCGATCTCCCGAACGAGTACAAGCCTCGCTTCCCGACGCGCGACGTTCGTGCGTATTACAACCGCCGCTTCGGAGCCAACTGGAGCAACGCCGAAGTTTTGAACCTCGCGATCGGACAGGGAGCCAATTCGCAGACGGTCGTTAACATGGCGCGATTCTACACAGCGCTCGCGACTGAGGGCACTTCGTCGAAGCCGGAGCTCGTCGCCAGAAATCCGGAACAGAAGAAGATCATCACACTCACTCCGGAACAGTTCGCCGGATTGCGACGCGCGATGGCTGGAGTTACGTCGGCGGGTGGAACGGCCGCATCGGCAAACATTCAAGGCCTTGTGATCGCCGGAAAAACTGGAAGCGCCCAGAACTCCGAGAACCCGAACAAGGATCACGCGTGGTTCGTTGGCTTTGCGCCCGCCGACAATCCGAAAATCGTCGTTGCGGTATTTCTCGAATTCGGGATTCACGGATACTTCGCGGCGCGCGTGGCGTCGAAGATCATCGGTAACTATCTCGGAGTCGGGAATGTCGTTGCGAATATCGAGGGTGGCTGATGCGACGAATTGTCGCTGACTATCCGCTCGTTCTTACGGCGCTCCTGCTCTCGATTTTCGGTGTGGCGATGGTTTATTCCGCCGGGCAGACCGATACACCGACCGCTGTCGCGCACGTCTATCGCTCACAAATGTTGTGGCTGTTCTTCGGCATCCTCGGCGCTTATGGGATAAGCAGGTCGTCGGTGCGCTTCATCGAATGGGTGACGCTGCCTGCCTACATCCTGTCGACGCTTCTCCTCGCTGCGACGCTTGTGATTGGAAAGGGAGCAGGTACGGCTGCAAGCACCAAGAGCTGGCTGGCAATCGGCGGCGTGCGAATCGGACAGCCCTCCGAGCTCGCAAAGCTCACGGTTGTTTTGATGCTCGCCGTTGTGCTCGCAAAGCGAAAGGAGCCGCCGAAGTCGCTGCTCGACTTGTGGCAGCCCGCGCTCATCGTCGGCATTCCATGGGTGATCATCATGCTGCAGCCCGATCTGGGCACAGGCATCGTATTCATCGGAATCTTTTTTGGAATGCTCTACTGGTCGGGTGTTGCGTGGCCGCTGCTGCTCCTGCTCGCCAGCCCGGTCGTCAGCCTCATCCTGTCGTTCAGTACTGGAATGTGGGGCGCGTGGTTCCTGGTTCTCCTCGCGTTGATCCTGTACTACAAGCCGTATCTCATCGAAGGAATAGTGTTGCTGGCGGCGAACATCGCCACCGGTGTCATCGCTCCAATTCTGTGGGAGAAGCTGCAGCCGTATCAGCAGAACCGATTGAAAGTGTTCATCGACCCTTCGGCCGATCCGAAGGCGTCCGGCTATCACGTGATTCAGTCTAAGATCGCGATCGGTTCAGGGGGAGTGCTAGGGCAGGGCTTCACGCTTGGAACCCAAAAGCGACTCGCGTTCCTTCCCGAACAGCACACGGATTTCATCTTCGCTGTCGTGGGCGAAGAAATGGGATTTATTGGAGTGACCGTCGCGCTCACGTTGTTTCTCGTTCTGTTCCTGCGAATCACACAGATCTCCGGACGAGCGAACGATTCCTACAGCTCGCTCGTCGCATTTGGCCTGATGACCAGCTGGTTCGTACACGTGCTCGTCAACGTGGGCATGACGCTGAATCTGATGCCGATCACGGGAATTCCGTTGCCGTTCTTCAGTTACGGCGGATCGTTCATGCTCGCGAGCTGGCTGGCGATTGGTGTGCTTATGCGAATCTCGGGAGAGGGCAGAGGCAAGGCTGCGTTCAAGGCGAGCTGAGAACGACGGAGGACTGCGGAGAAGGGCACAGCGATGGTGGAGTTTCGGAGGTAGCCCGGAGAACCCGGAGAACCGCAACGGCAATGGTGGAGTTTCTAGAGGTAAAGCCGATAACCGCGTAGAACGGAAACAGACATGGTGGAGTTTCGGGAGGTATCGCGGAGAACTGGGGTGAACCACTGCCCCAA
>JBBQYO010000251.1:0-4803 GCA_038208605.1 Gemmatimonadales bacterium
GTCACCGCTTATCGGAATGGTGCGGACACGGGCCCATACTCGAGGAAGACATCGCGCTCGCCAACATCGCTCTCGATCTGATCGGGCAGGCGACGCTGTACCTCAAGCTGGCCGGCGAGGCTGAGGGAAAGGGACGCACCGAGGACGATCTCGCGTATTTCAGAGAGGCGATTGGGTACCGCAACATCCACCTCGTCGAGCTGCCGAAGGGTGACTACGCGTTCACTATAGTTCGGCAATTTCTCTGGGACGTTTTCAGCTATCACGTGCTCGAGCAATTGCAAAGCAGCTCGCACGGTGATCTCGCTGGAATCGCGGCGAAGGGTTTCAAGGAGGTGCGCTATCACGTGAGACACAGCAGCGAGTGGGTTGTGCGGATGGGCGATGGCACCGAGGAAAGTCACGGGCGCGCGCAGAACGCTCTCGATCATCTCTGGCGCTTCACCGGCGAGATGTTTCAGGCCGATGAAATCGACAGACAAATGGCGACTGCGGGCGTGGGCGCTGATGTCGAAGCGATTCAACCAAAGTGGAATGCAGTAGTGACTGATGTGCTGTCGCGCGCAACGCTGACAATTCCCAACGATCCACCCGCAATGACCGGCGGCCGCAAAGGCCGGCACACCGAACACCTCGGCCACCTGTTATCGGAGATGCAGATCGTTGCACGGTCATATCCCGGTGCCGAGTGGTAGATCGATGAATTCAGCGACTGTCTCGCGTGAGCTGATCCTCGAAATCCTTAGCGAAGTGAAGGATCCCGAGCTTCCAATGATCGACGTCGTTGAGCTGGGGATTGTGCGGGATGTGTCGTTCGAACGGGGTGAAGTGATCGTCGACATCACTCCGACGTACTCCGGCTGCCCGGCAATGCAGGTGATCGAGCGCGAGATAGTTCACATGCTCGAAAGCCATGGCTTCGATGACGTCCGAGTGCGAACGACGTTCTCGCCGGCGTGGACGACAGACTGGATGACCGAAGGCGCACGCCAGCGCTTGAAAGAGCACGGCATCGCGCCGCCGCACGCTGTCGATCATGCGCAGGGAACAATCGCGGAGCTCGTGTCCATACGACGCGCAAAGCCAGCGACGGCGTGCCCGTTCTGTGGTTCAGGGAACACACAGGAGAGGAGCGAATTCGGATCGACCGCATGCAAGTCGATTCACTTCTGCAACGGCTGCCATCAGCCGTTCGATCATTTCAAGTCTTTTTGAGATCGGGAGGACTGCAACTGCAACGACAACAGCAACTGCAATGGTGGAGGAAAACGGGAGGTACGGCGGAGTCTGGGAGACTTTTTCTTGGGAGCAACCGGCTCTGTTTTGGGTGACCGGCTCTGTAAGGTTTAACAAATTCGACGAAACCGCACCCATAATTGGCAGCCTCGTCAATAAACTAAAAAATGTTTAGCGATTGAAAACTTGCGGACGGCTAGACATCTCCCTGTCTCAGCCGTTTCTCCCGTTTTCCTCCACCATTGCTGTTGCAGTTTGCTGTCTTGTCTGCGGCCTAGGCCTGGCCGGTCGCCTTGTTGAGAATTCCGCCGAGGATGCCGCCATAGCGCGGCGACTGCGCGTGCTGCTCGGCCTCCTGCTGAAGAACACTCCCGACATCCGCAGATGACGCTCCGGACTGGCTGCGATGATGCGCGAGGGCAGCAAGAACGATCGGTGCAAGGATCATCAGCAGCCGCGTCGCTTTCTGCTTGTCGAGTCCGCTTGCCTGTGTGACGCCGTCCGTCACGGCCGAGTGACTTCCGCCGAAAATCTTACCGAGAATTCCACCGGCTGCGGCACTTCCGAGCATTCCCCCGAGCCCGCCGCCACCACCGCTCATCATGCCGCCAAGGCCACCGGAGCCGCCCTGCCCTTCCATCATTCCGGCGAGACCGCCCAGAATACCGCCAGCTCCGCCGGCTCCCGACATCATTCCACCTAACTGTCCGAGGATCCCCGCATGATTCTCAGATTCTGCCTGGATGGCTGAAGCTCCGGCGGGTGTCGCTGCATGCGCCGCCATGCCGCCGACAATCATCGGCAGCGCGGCATCAACAGCCTGCTGAGTCGTCGCCTCGTCGGCGCCGATCGCATTGCTGATCTGGCTGATGGTTTCGGGACTTAGCTGCTGCTGAACGAGATCGGTGATTCCACTCATTGTTGCCTCTATGTGTTTGCGGGAAGCTCAAACCTGCCTGGCGGTCTCTCAGATTGCGAGAACGGTGCCCGTCGTCCAAGATTCTCCGTATCCTGTGGAGAGCCCCGCCCCAGACGGTTCGCCACGTTTACACCACGCTGGGCGAATCGAGCGGTCGGGTAAACGACCGTGCTCAAGACCATGCAGCTCTGGGCCGAGAAAGGAATTGTCACACGGGACGAGTCTGCTGTCAGGCGAAAAGCTCAGAGCACTCTCGACGATCACTGAGCCGCTATAGCGATTCCAGATAGCCAACCAGTGCAGTCAAAAACTGGTTGGCCTGAAACCCGTCAAGCACGCGATGATCGATGGTCAGCGTCACATAACACATCGGTTTCACAGTGATATCGCCTCCGCTCACCGCCGCCGGAACGACCCGACGCTCCATTTTTCCCACACCGAGAATTGCAGACTGGGGTTGGTTGATGATGATCGGAGCTGCCATCAGGCTGCCGCTCACGCCGTGGTTGGAAATTGTGAAAGTTCCGTTCTGAACGTCGCGCGCATCGAGCTGCTCTGCGCGCGCGCGCTCAGTAAGATCCTGAAGTCGCTGGGCGGTCGCAAAGAGATCGAGGTCCTGTGCTTTCAGGATTACAGGGACGATCAAGCCGCCTGAACCGAGCGCGGTGGCGATTCCGATGTTGATGTCGTCGAACATCTCGAGGCCGTCGTCGTGCCAGCGACTGTTCACTGCAGGAACCGCCTTGAGAGCCTCGACCGCGGCCTGAACGAAATATGCCGTGTAGGTGAGCTTCACTCCGCGCGACTGAAACTCGTTCTTGTTCGCGTCGCGGTGGGCAACGACAGAGGTCAGGTCGGCATCAAAGACGCTCGTCACGTGAGGAGCGGTTGACACGCTCTGGACCATGTGATTCGCGATACTACGGCGCATCTGGTTGTGCGGAATGACGCGTCCTGCAATACTGGATTTTCTTGTTGATGACGCGCTGACAGCCGCCTGTGGTGAAGCGCTGCTTGCATCAACAACACTCAGCACATCCTGATGAGTGATGCGGCCGCCTCGTCCGGTTCCTTTTATGTTCGATGCGTCGAGGTTGTGCTCTTTCAGGAGCTTTCGAACGGCGGGGCTCAAGTCGGCTGAAGAATCGCTCGCTGAAGCTGCCGCAGGGGCTCGCTCCGTTCCGTCGGCCTGAGGCGCTGCCTCAGGCGGTGCGGCGGCTGGAGCTGACCCTTCCGACATTGCCGGCGCAGTATCGACGCGACCCAACAGCTCGCCAGGCTCGACCTGCTCGCCGTCGTTTTTCACGATCTCCACGAGCCGTCCACTGGCGGGAGCGGCCACCTCCATGTTCACCTTGTCGGTGCTGATCTCGAGAAGCGGCTCGTTCTCGGTCACCTCATCGCCGACGCTCTTGAACCACGTCGACACAACCGACTCCGTCCCCTCGGCCTGGCCGACAGGCACGGTTACGTCTACTAGACTTGCCATTGCTCTATCTCTCAGGCTTCGAGGACTTCGGTCATTCGCTTCGCGATCGACTCGACCGTAGGCACGACTGCATCCATCAAACCGAAGTTGTGCGGCACGGGCACATCGGGAATTGCAAAGCGTTGGATGGGCGCGTCGAGATTGAAGAACGCCTCCTGCGCGACGACAGCCGCGACCTCGGCCCCGAATCCAGCGGTAATTCCGTCTTCATGCACGATGAGACATCTCCGCGTGCGACGAACTGATTCGAGCACGCACTCCTTGTCCCACGGAGATATGGTCCGAAGATCGATGATCTCAATTGACTCGTCGACTTTTTTCGCCGCGAGTTCGCAGCGCTCCACCATCGCGCCCCATGTCACGACGGTCATCGACTCCCCTGCGACGGTAATTCGCGCCTTGCCTAGGGGCAGTACGTAATCATCGCCGGGATATGGACGGCGGGCCCACGGCCCATCGAGCAGGTGGCGATGCTCGAAAAAGATCGTGGGGTTATCGCTGCGAAGCGCCGCGCGCAGCAGGCCTGTGGCATCTTCCGCATTGGAAGGAAATACCATTTGCCATCCGACCGAGTGCGCCCACAGAACTTCACCCGACACGCTGTGCCAGGGATCTCCGACTTTCGCAAAGCCGCCCGGCATTCGCACCACGATCGGCGCAGCAAACCGGTTCGCGGTTCTCCACCGCATGGTCCCACAATTATTGAGCTGCTCGGTCGCCGGATCGGCGTATTTCCTGAACTGGATCTCGGCCACAGGCATCAGTCCGGCGATCGCCATTCCAACAGCTCGGCCAATGATTCCTTCCTCGGACAGGCTCGTATCGAAAACGCGTTTGTCTCCGAACGCATCCTGCAGTCCCATCGTAGCGGCGTGGACGCCGCCCTTTGGCCCTACGTCTTCGCCGAAAACAAGAACCTTGGAGTTGGTCCTGAGCTCGTATTCGATTGTTCGGCGAATAGCAGTGAGCATGTTGGTGCGCTGCGCTTCGGGTGCCGGCGTGTGGCTGCTCTTTGGAAACTCATGGCCGCTCGGCGCGAGGCCGCCGGCCCGTTGCACCTCTAATTTTCCGTCCGCACCAGTTTCCGCAAATCTGTATCGCGTGATTTTCGATGGATCAGGCTCAGGCCGGGCGAGGGCGCCGCGAAGAGCATCTGCAA
>JBBQYO010000252.1:0-4787 GCA_038208605.1 Gemmatimonadales bacterium
GTCGCGGCTGATGGCGACATGGTCGATCTGGCTGCCGTCGATGCCGCCGATCTCGAGAACCTTCGCGATCGACTCGGTAGGGAAGCCTGCCCAGTGTTTGATGCGGCGGAAGCGCTCTTCTTCGACAGCGACGACGAGCTCTCCATCTTTCAGGAGAACGGCCGACCCGTCAGCGTGATAAGCGTTGATTCCGAGAATGTTCATATTGTATGGCGTGTGGTTCATTCGGTCTCTGGCCCGCATCGTACGACGCGTTTCGCCGGACCTGTTATCGCGCTCAATATATCACAGCACTTAAACCCAAAGATCATCTCCAGCGTGTTTTCGATGAGAGACCGCCCCACCCCGGATCAAACGAGGGCCGAATACGATACCTGGCACGCGAGACTCGCGCGAGAAGAGGGGAGCTCGCCCGCGTTGCACTCGTGGCATCGGAATGTGGCGCGCCTGATCCGCGTTCCGGCGGGTGCGCGGGTGCTCGAGGTAGGATGTGGAAACGGCGAGTTCGCCGCCACGCTGGCGGGGCGATATCAGGACGCTGAAATAGTCGGAGCCGATTTTTCTGGTGAGGCAATTGCCCTGGCGAGCTCACGCCACTGCAAGGATCACCCGAACCTCAGCTATGAGATGCACGACGCAATGGCGCTCGGTTTCGACGATCAGTCGTTCGACATCGTTGTGTCGTGCGAATGCATCGAGCACGTGGTACAGCCGGAAGTAATGGCTCGTGAAATCAATCGCGTGCTTCGACCGAACGGCTCGTTCTACATCACGACGGAGAACTACCTTAACGGCATGGCACTCATGTGGGCAAAGGCGTTGGTGACTGGAGTGCCCATCGACACAGGCAGCGGCACACAGCCACACGAAAACTTTTTTCTTTTCTGGCGCGTGAAGAAAATGCTGGCGGAGTGCGGTCTCGACGTGACGTATTCCGAAAGCGACCATTTTCAGTGGCTCATGCTTCCACGACCGGATCCCGCTGCTCTGTGCACGGTCGATTTCAAGAGCGCTTTTCTGAAGCGATTGTTCCGGCCTTTCGGAAGACACTTTACCTTCGTCGGAGTGCGTGCACCCGAGACCGCAGCCTGACCCGGCCTTGAAAATCTTTTTGTCCGGCACCAGCCTGCTCACGGCTTATGGTGGTCCGGCATACTCGGTATCGCGGCTTGCGGCTGCCCTTGTGGCCGAGGGCGCGGACGTCGGGCTCTGGGCGCCGGACGGCTCGGCAATGACGTCGCCACTCGTGCTTTCCGGGTCTCGCGTGACTCGGCTGGGTGGATCCCTCGGAGAAGCGATCGGCCGGTTCGGGCGTCCTGATGTCCTTCACGACAACGGCCTGTGGCGGCGTCATAACCACGAGTCAGCCACTATCGCTGCGAGGTTGAAGATTCCACGCGTGGTGAGCTCGCGGGGAATGCTCGAGCCGTGGGCGCTCGATCATAAGGGTTTCAAGAAGCGGATCGCGTGGCGTCTGTATCAAAAGCGGGATCTGGTACGCGCTTCGGTCATCCACGCGACGACTGAAAGGGAAACTGAAAATCTCGAGCGCCTCGAGCTTGGCGTGCCGGTCCGCGCAGTTGCCAACGGCGTCGACTTGCCCGATCTCAGCTCCGTCGAGCGCCCGGAAAAAGCACTGAGAACAGCCTTGTTTCTCGGGCGCATCTACCCTGTCAAGGGGCTGCCTATGCTGATCGACGCATGGGCGAAGGTCCGGCCTTATGGATGGCGCTTGATGATAGCCGGCCCTGATGAAGCAGGCCACCGCGCGGAGATCCAGCAAGCGGTCCATGCACAATCGCTCGGCGATGTCGTGAGCTTTTCGGGACAGGTGGACGGGGAAGAAAAAAGAAGGGCGATGATCGATGCTGATCTTTTCGTCTTGCCTACGCATTCCGAGAGCTTCGGGATGGCTATCGCAGAGGCTCTCGCATACGGCCTGCCTGTTCTTACCACTACCGGCGCACCGTGGCCACTCCTGTCAGAGAGAAACTGCGGGTGGAGAGTCGCTCCTCGTGCAGACGCGCTGGCGAAAGGGCTTCGAACAGCGACGAGCCTGAGCAGTGCGACGCTGCGCAGCATGGGAGCAAATGGTCGCAAGCTCGTGGGCAATGCGTTTCAGTGGAACGAAGTCGCACGCCAGATGCTGGCGCTCTACCGCACGGCGATCGAGATCGCATCCGCCAAACCGCGGGTAGCTGCCGAGTACGAGTAGCGGGCGGCGCGCTCGAGACAAGCGGGTGCGAAGTCGTGGCCGTGATCGATAGCCGTGCGAATGTGAAGCATCGCGTCTCTTAGCGCGGACGAATCCGCGAAGGGAACGATATATCCGGTTTTGCCGTTGTCGATCAGATCGGGTCCGCAGCCAACGCGATCGCTGACGATGCACGGAACGCCCGTAGACAGCGCCTCGTTCACCACGAGGCCCCAGGTCTCGCTCGCACTGGGAAGCGCAAGACAGTCTGCCACGGCGTAGAGCTTCGCCAGCTCTCGCTGATTCCTGAAACCGAGGAAGCTGACTTGTGCTGAAGACTGACTCGCGGCCACCCGGCACCGGGCCTCCGCTTCGCCGGACCCTGCGATGAGCACTGTCACCCGACCAGGCATTTGTGATGCGGCTTCGATGACTTCCCACGGCCGCTTCTTTTCCTCGAGCTTCCCGGCGAAAAGAATTACAAAGGATTCCGGCTCGATCTTCAGCTCTTTTCGTTCAGACTCCCCGTTCGCTTCACGCGCAGACCGATAGAAGAAATCGTTGTCCACACAATGGGGGGTGAAAAAAATCTTCGACTCGGGTATCGAATAGCTTCGCAGGTACTCGTGATTGCGGATTCCGACTGTCAGGTAGTGTGTGAAGAGTCGCAGCACCGCGCGGGTTCGCCCGCGCTGAACCAGATTCTGCCGCTCTGTCGTCGCGGGCAGCTGCGAATCGCCGCGATAGAGTACTGGAAGTCCCGACACCCGCGCCGCAATCGCCGCGGCTACGAGCGAGATGGAATACCATCCGGGCACGAGCACGACGTCCGCGCGCGCGCGCCGCACCGATGCAACAATTTCCGGGACAGTGACCCCGAAGAATGCCGAGCTGTGGATATCGACCTGCGGCGATGGCTTCCGCAAAACGACACTGTCATATCCTTCGAGCAGCGAAGAGTCCCAGAGAAAGGCTTCTTCGAATCCCACGCCTTGCTGCTCCGGCGTTGGCGTGACGCAGTAGTGAACCCTGAGATCGATGGAACGATGTTCGCTCGCGATGTAGCGGAACCACGGCGCGTAGTATTGGATGGGATGTGTCATTATCACCGAGAGGCGCACGCGGGGCATCAGGCGCCGACCGGCCCGGCGACGGAATCGAACAACTTTGCAAGACGGGCAGCGAGCGAAGGAGCGGCGTACGAGTCGTTCATCGCTTCGTCCACCGGTGGTGCCCGCACCGCTTCTTCTGGCTCTTCAAGCAGAGCGATCAGCTCTGCTGCAATGTCAGCGACGTGATTTTCCGGCGGGTCGCCGTCGCCGTACTGAACGAGATGCGTTGCTGAGCCGCGGGCCTCCGAGAGAATATCAGAAACGCTGCTGGCGCGATGATAGACCGCGAGGATCGGGCGGCGCGCGAGGAGTGCCGGATACAGCTTGCTCGCCGTGTAATGCGGCTCGGAGCTGCCCATCAACAACAGTGCAGAAGCTTGCAGCTGAACGGCGAGCGCATCGAGATAGTCGATCCGCGGAGCGTGTTCACTAACCCGGTCGGCTACTCCGAGATCGCCTGCATGGCTCATGGCTCTGTCATCGACGCGAGAGGAGCGCTGATTGCTTGTGCCGATGAAATGAATCCGCAAACGATGATAAAGGTCTGGCCGTAGAGACTTCAAAGTCGATACAGCGCTCAGCACCGACCGAAGTGTTGCAATTCCCATTGGCAACAACGTTCCGACGTAGCACAGGTGAAACAATCCGTCGGACGGATCGAAGAACCTGTTCGGCGAGGGTGTCGATTGAAGATGCTCGAAGTCCTTCGCGTCTCCGCCGATGGGGATTGCCAGAGTCGGCTTGCCGCGAGATGCGGGATTTCTTCGCAACACTGCTTCGATGGTCTCGGACGAAACGGCGGTAATTGCATCTGCGGCTGAAACAACAGCTGGCTCGAGCTGCATCGACAACCGCCGCGAAAGGCGGCTCTTTATGTCGGCGTCTCCGTTCCGTCCACCGCCGACGGTATCGCCCCATGCGCTTACCCACGGATCCTGATAGTCGAGAATGAACGGAATATTGAAACGATGTTTCAGCAGAGGGCCCAGTAACGCTGGATACGTCGGATAAATCGTAATGAAGACGGCATCGTAGGGCTCGCGCGACAGCAATCGGACGGCGCTTGCGTAGAGACCGAAAACAGACCGGAGGCCAAGATCGCCCATGCCGAACAATCGCGTCAGTCGCGCGGGGAGTGCCGTGCTCCTTTCCACGCGAACATTGGGCGCGACGAGACGCTCGAGTCCGGGATCTGGCGGGCTCTCGTGGTACTTCGGATCTACAGTCAGTACGGTTGGCGTCCATCCGTTGCTTGCGAGATAAGGAGCAAGCAGTCGCACCCGGTGCGTGCCGGCGCTGGAATCGGGAGGGAAGTGCGGCGAAATCATCAGCACCCTGCGAAGCTTCACCCAGCCAGCTCTGTTGTTCCAGGGGTCCCGGCGTTCAAGTCTCGCTTCGGTGTCCGGAAATGCGCAAGGTATTCTGCGACGCCGATTCTGGCAGTAGATAGCCTCATACTTGCCAGATCGAAACGGCCGCGC
>JBBQYO010000253.1:0-4776 GCA_038208605.1 Gemmatimonadales bacterium
GCGTTCGCCGGCGACGCGTTCGCCAGCTATGTCAGATCCGGCGCTACCGAGTATTTGAAGCACCCGATTTTCTCTCAGCTCGCGAGGCTGACGATCGGCGTTTTCGACCGGCTCGGCGAGATGGCGATCAACATTCCCGCAAACAAGGTCGTGCCTCTTCACCGGATCCTGAAGTGGCCGGGATTAGTCGTTGCGCTGACCCTTATATTCGGGGTGCGCAACGTAAAGCTGATGACTCCGGCTGCGGTTTATGTCGGATCCACGCTGGTCCTTCTGCTTCTCTGGCCGTTCGAAGCGACGCGTCTGTGGATTCCGGTACTGCCCTTTCTCATCGCCCACGGCCTGCGCACGGGACAGTCTTTCGCCAACAGAAGAACAGGCGCATGGGTAACGCATGCTTACATCGCGTGGTTCGCTGCAACCGGCCTTG
Organism: Gemmatimonadales bacterium; assembly: GCA_038208605.1. Classification (GTDB taxonomy): domain Bacteria; phylum Gemmatimonadota; class Gemmatimonadetes; order Gemmatimonadales; family Gemmatimonadaceae; genus UBA4720. Next base: position 431 of record JBBQYO010000253.1, read on the forward strand.
CCGCGATTGCCTACTCCACTCGCATCTCGTTTTCCGGTGAGAATTTCGCGCTAGTGTACGGGCAGGCCGGCGGACTGGTGAGTCCTGGTTATGAGCGCGAGAACCCTGATTACAATTCCGAAGCGAAGGCGATCATCAGACGTTTTGACCCTGACCAGGCGGACCTGCGTTTCGGGCGCGAAGCGCCCTAGCGCAACGCTGGCTGTATCCCGGCTTACCTAACTGGAAGTCTTACCACCCCGAAGCCGGGAGTTGTGCCGCCATCGACCGGCCTTATCGCAGGATCGACGTCAGCGGCGTTGATCGCGTTGTCAGCCCCGTATCGATCGACGACAATCTTCCACATTCGAGCCATGGATGGATTAAGCGTGATGTCGTCAACGACAATCAACGGGCAGCGGAATACCGTGCTGACTGTCGCGAAGCTCTGAAGGGTCGTCCAGAACTCGTGAGTGCTGTCGATAAAAGCCATGTCGATCGACGAGCCACCGAAGTCTCCAAGAGCGCTGGACGACGCCGATTCGGCATTGGCGTCCATGGTGTAGGCCTTCACGAGAGGATCTCCGGCAAAGCTCGCCGCTCCGTCTGGCGTAACGTCGAAAGTCACGATTCGCGAGCTGCCTGGATCGGCGAAGCCCTTCGCCATGGAACGGGACGATCCACCTTGATGGGTACCTACCTCCAGCACTTTCTTCGCGTGGGTCAGCCGAACGAGGCCAGCGAGAAAATAGTAGTAGCTGAACGGTTTCCTCAGAATGTCCGTGAAGTTGTTCCAGTGGATTTTGCCATATCCAACGCCGGTCAGATCAAACTGGGAGCGGAGCGCCCATGCATCCGCGACGGTCTGCTCGAGCGGCTGCGCATAGAAGTCATAGTTCATGGTCGGAGAATTTAGCCGGCGACAGGCTTCCCCGGGTAACGACTCCCGAGCGCCAGATCTGCGAAGAACCGGAATGCACGCGATTGCGTGGCGGGACTTGCCTGTCTTCCCTCTCCCTATCACTGTATAGCGGAACGCACCCCTTTCGATTCATGGATGAAGCCAAATTTCGTCATTAGCCTGGCCGCGTGGGTCAGGATTGAACGCCCGCTGGCTGCTGCGCAGGCAGCGCACTGAGCGAGGCATCGCTGCGTGTTCGCGTCATCACACCGCACTCCGGACTCGACGCGTTCAAGGTTGCCTTTGAGTCGCTGACCCGAGGGTCCCGCCAGGCGCGCGCGCTCGCGTGGCGGTTTTTTCTGCGCGATACGCGTGCAGACCACCGGCAGAGCCTCCTCGGCTACGTGTGGCTGATCGTGCCGCCTCTCGCCAACGCCCTCACCTGGGTATTCCTCAACAACCAGCGAATCATATCGATCGATTCCGGCTCAGTCCCCTATCCCTTGTTCGTGATGACGGGCACAGTGCTGTGGACCGCGTTCAACACGAGCCTGATGGGCATGCTCGGGGTGGTGAACGGAGCGCGCGCTTTCCTCGGCAAAGTGAATTTCCCGCACGAAGCCCTGCTGTACTCATCGTTTCTCAAATCAGTTGTGGACGCGGCAATCGCGAGTCTGATGCTCGTGCCGGCGCTCTTCTTCTTTCACGCAGGGCTCCACTCGTCGATGGCTCTGTTTCCGTTTGCCGTGCTTGCGAGTCTTGTTCTCGGGTTTTCGGCAGGCCTCGTCGTGCTGCCGATCGCCGCGCTTTACTCCGACATCAGCCGGGGCATTCAGCTCGTTCTGAGGTTCGGTTTTTTTCTCACACCGGTGATCTTTCTGCTTCCTTCGAAGGGATTCTCGAGAGCGCTCATGCTCGCCAATCCCGTTACGCCGGTGATTGTCACCGGCCGCGCATGGCTCACCGGATCACCCGAAGCGATGCCGGCTTCGTTTGTCGCGGTGTTCGCCGTTTCCCTCTTCGTACTCTTTGCGGGGCTGGTGTTTTACAAGGTGACGATGCCGCACTTGATAGAAAGGCTGAGCTCATGACCGACGGGTGCCAGTGACGTGAGCGACGAGGTTCTCATTCGTGCTGAACACGTATCGAAGAAGTACTGTCGTTCGCTCAAGCGCTCGCTGTGGTACGGTGTAAGGGACGTCGGGTCGGCGCTCGTACCGTGGTCTGGCCGGCCTCCGAGCGACGCTTCGCGCATGGACCTGCCGGAGCTGCGCCGCGACGAGTTCATGGCAGTCAAAGACGTGTCATTCGATTTGCGCCGCGGTGAGTGCCTGGGGCTGATCGGGCACAACGGCGCGGGCAAGTCCACGCTCCTCCAGATTCTCAACGGCCTCATTCCCCCCGACGGCGGCCGCATCACCGCGCGCGGCCGGGTGGCTGCACTCATAGAGCTCAACGCCGGGTTCAATCCCGTGCTCACGGGACGCGAGAATATCTACAACGAGGCGGCGCTGCTTGGATTCACCCAAGCCGAAACCAACGCGAAATTCGACCGGATCGTTGACTTCTCGGAGATCGGGGACTTTCTCGAGATGCCGGTGCAAAACTACAGCTCTGGAATGCGCGTGCGCCTCGGCTTTGCGGTTGCTGCCCAGATGGAGCCCGACATTCTGCTCATCGACGAGGTGCTGGCGGTGGGCGACGTGGCCTTTCGCTTCAAGTGCCTGAATGCAATCGGCGAGCTGATGAAATCAGCGGCGGTGATCTTCGTCTCGCACACGATGCCGCAGATATTCCGGCTATGCAATGAGCTGATCGTTCTGAATCACGGCGCGGCGACATATCAGGGAACGAACATATCCGAAGGGGTTGCACAGTACCTCTCCCTGTTTCAGCAGTCGCCGCAGACTGTCACGGGATCGGGTGAAGTCACGGTAAGCCGCGTGCGCACGGCGGCCGGCGCGGACGAAGCGGCGCTCGGGGAGACGCTCAGGGTGCCATTCGGCTCCGCAATGACGTTGACGGCGACGCTCGAAGCGCGGGACGGAATCAAGGAGGGACGTGTTCAGTTCCTGATCTGGAACGCGGAGATGCTGCCGGTGATGGACGTGATGGGCGACGAGCTCGCCGGCTTTCCCGTTGAATTCCCTGAATCGGGGGCGATCGAGGTGACGGCAGTCATTCCGTGCGTCGAGCTCAATGGGGGCAAGTACACGATGAGCGTCATCGCGTCGTCGCGCGACTACTCTCGCACTTTCTGCCGCTACGACAACGCCGCATACATCCAGGTGGACGCCGAGACTGCGAGTGGTGCGCATCTGCTAACCGTAGCCGACTGGCAGCTCGCCAACGTCGGCTCACAAGCTTCCTAAACATGAACTTGCGAACCTCCCTTCTCGAAGCGATCCAGGGCAGAGTCAGGTCCGTAATGCAGCCGATTTACGACGAACAGGCGGCATTTCGCGCGGAATCCACGAGGCTCCTCGAGGAGTCAATCGCGCAGAATACTCTCATCGAGGTGAACGAACGAGATCTGATGGGATCCATTCTTTTCTCACGGTGGAAGCAATGGCCGAATTCACTCGGTTCGAGAAAGGAAGCAGGGCACTGGCTCAACTGGCTCGGCTTGGCGGGTGAAGGCGTTGAGGTGGGCGTCTTTCAAGGCGAATTCTCCGAGCATCTGCTGAAAACGTGGCAATGCTCGCGGCTCACCTCTGTGGACCCGTGGCGCGAGTTCTCGTCAGAGGAATACGTTGACACGTGCAATGCGTCGCAGGCGGAGCACGATCGCAACTTCGCGCGAACGTCGGGAAGGCTGAGGCAGTTCGGCAACCGGTCGCGAATTCTTCGAGCAACGTCTGCCGACGCTGCAACGCAGGTCGATGATGGCTCACTGGATTTCGTGTACATCGATGCACAGCACCATTACGAAGCCGTCCGTGACGACATCGCGCGGTGGCACCCCAAGGTGAAGTCAGGCGGGGTGATCGGAGGGCACGACTATCTCGATGGGACGCGTCCCTCAGGGTTATACGGCGTGAAGAGAGCTGTTGACGAGTTCGCGTCGGAGGCTGGCTACGAGCTCATCGTAACTGCCGAACCGGGATGGCCATCGAGGTTCGCGAAAATTAGTTGACGATCGATGTGCTTCTCGATCTGCTCTCTTGCCCTCGCGACGGCACGAACCTGTCCGGCCGCAGCGATCACATGGAGTGCGAGCACGGACATTCGTATCCTGTAGTTGACGGCATTCCCGTTTTTCTCCTTCCGGACAAGCCACAAACGCACTCTGTTGCAGGCCTGTCAATCCGCGACGCGTACTTCCCTGTTGCGGCCGGGTCGCGGGGCGAGAGCGCTTCACCGGATGAGGTCGATCCGTTCGTCCAGGAATCAATCGTTCTCGTGTGCGGCCAGCTGTACAGATCGCTCGCCGGCAAGCTCGACAGGTTTCCTGCACCGGAGCTCC
>JBBQYO010000254.1:0-4744 GCA_038208605.1 Gemmatimonadales bacterium
ATCACAGCCGTCCACGTGAGCAGCTTCGATACGGAGCCCGGGCGGAAAAGCGTCAAGGCCGGATCGACCGGCGTTCTTTTTTCGACGTCAGAATATCCGTAGCCGCGTTGCGTGAGGATCTTGCCGTCTTTCACGATGACGACGACTGCGCCGGCGATGTCGCCGGTCTTGAGAGCGTATGGCATGTACCCATCGAGCCAGGCGTTCGCGTCTTCAGCGGTAAGCGTCGGTGTGGCGGTTGTGGGAGGAGCAGAAGGTTGCACGCTCTGCTGCGCTGCGGCGGGAAGTGCAACGATGAACGCGAATCCGGCTGCAACGACTACTGGGCGAGCGCGCACATCGGCCTCCTCAGGTTTGGTATACCATAATGATACACCTAAAAGTCAGCGCCGTTAAGAGTCTGAGCCCTCTTCGTTCTGCAACCCAGCTTAGTGGCGATGTATTCGCAGGCCGTCCATCGGATTCGGTTTGCCGAGCTCGAGTTGAGTGAAGGATCCGAAGCCTGTGAGAGACGCGAGGTCAGCGCTTCGATGAAGCCAGAGATCGAATGGTAGGCCCTCTGGAAAGGCTGACGCAGCAAGGCTACCGCGTTGTCGCGGTCGGTCCCGAGAACCGCAATGCATCGAGGTTCCGATTACAATTGACCGCGTTTTCTTCTCTGGACCGGCTCACCGGCGCGAAATTTTCTCGAGTGCGCTCCAAATCACGGCTAAGAAACACCGGGCTCACGGGGTGCTGCGCAAATTGCGCGAAACAAACCAAACCCGGAGAGAAAATGCCGATGAAGCTCGACGCACTACCCGACTATCTGGTCCAGTTCGACGGTGGGAATGTCAAGCCAGTTCGAGACAGGTGGAACTGGGGTCACATGAAGGAGGGAGTCTCAAGCGCGAATTTTATCGCGGAAAGCTACTGGTGGGATGGGCTCAACCTGTCGCTGTACAGACCGGCGCCACCACCACCGCTGGTGCCTGTCTCCAAAACCGTGTACGTCGTTCTCGGAAACAGGCCCCTTCGGCTTCAGTCGCGAATCTTGCTGCGTCTGGAGTTCGAGAGGCCGTGGGCTCAGGCGGCTTACGTTCAGCAGCCTTGGGATCCGAGCAATGTCCCTGCCGCAGCGCCTGCACCTCCTCCGCAAAAGCCGGAGCCCTGGGCCATCGGCCTGAATATCAAGGTTGGCGACGAGAATGACGTCGACACCGAGGCGCGCGTCGGGGCTACATGCCAATTCAATTCCAAAGGCGTTCGTCTGAACGTGCCCGGTGCGGAAGAGAAACCGTACTTCAACACACTGCCGGAGATCGAAACCCCGTTGAATTACGAGTCATTCAATCCCTTCGGGCAACCAGCGGTTCCATTTTTTCTGGAGCTCGACTTTACCGGTATCTCCCAGTCGACTGCCCCGCATCTCTCGCAGGGTACCGCAAGGCTCGAGGTTGGATCGAAGACTGATACCAGGATATTTACCCACGGCGGGCTTTACCCAGGCGGAGCGCCGAGTCATATCACCGCTCTCGGCGCTGCCCTCGTGACTGCGACGGGCGTGGGTCAAATAATGGCCCGCCTCTCGAGCTTTTCTGTTTGGGTAAAGCCTTAAGATGGCGTAGATTTTTCGCGCGTTGCTCCTACGGGCAAACGCGCGTCGCGTCGTACGCCGTCCGTGAACCCTCGGGAATGGATTGCCCGTTGATGATAAGGGTGTTGCCGAAGCCGGCGGGGTTCGCGTACCACGCCTTGTTCCAGTCGATGTCGGGTCCAAGCGTGAGCTTGTACGTGGAATTGAGGAGAGGTGACGGAAACGGGCTGGTCAGGCCGAATCCGTTCTGGTGTCGGGTCAACGCGACGTAAAAATCGGCCTGGCAGCTTTGCGATATGGTGTTGCCGCTCGTGGTCAGCTCGATGTCGCCACGGCGCGTGGTACCGGCAACCGGGAAGGCTGCATGAACGATGATTCCGAAAGTGTTCCCGACGAGATTATTCCCGGTTATGGTGACCTTCGTCGTGCCAATGACAGTGGGCGCTCCAACACCGACTGCGTCTACGCGGAGGCCGACGCCGACCGGCTTGGACAAGTGGCCCTTGACCTCATTATTGGTCAGCGCCGCCGTTGTCAGCACGCTCGCGGGCAAGGTGTACTGTTCGACCACGTCGGGCACGGGAAGAACATTCGTCGGATCGACGGTCACCCCTGGAATTCCGCCCTTTCCGAGTATGCGGTTATCGCGAGCGACGTAGTCACCTGGAGCCGCGAGGCAGATGTCGCATGTGCCGCCGAGGTCTGACAGGTGGTTCCGCTCGACGAGCGCGCTCGAAGCACGAAGATCCATGGATTCGGTAAAACCGCCCTCGAATCGATTCCCCCTCACGACAAGTCCGCCGACCCGCATTGAAAGAATGCCCTGGCCGCCAATCGGCGTTGCGGCGGGGGCTCGACCGGACTGAAAAACGAATCCCTCGATATCGGCACCATCGCCGCCTTTGTACCTTCTCCATGCGCCAACCTGACAGCACACGCGGCGGCGAGCGCATCCGCAATTCGCGTGAAGTGAATGCTGTCGCCAGCCTTGTTCAGCTTATCGACATCGAGCGCCGTTACATAGTCGCCGTGGGCCTTGTGAGCAGCGAGCTCAGACAAAAAAACATCGGCGATGGTTCCCGTCGAGCCCTGCATATGGCACACAGACAGCAACCCGCCTGACGGGCCGCTTGCGTCCGAGCACGCTGTCAGTACCGCGATGCAAAGTGCAAATACCAATTTGTACCTCGTCGTAGCACATCGTTGCGAAAGGAAACACATGAACCAACATTCAACGCATGAAACTCAACGTCCTGGGGCAGATTCGACTGGTGTCGGATGACGGCACCGAGGCTGACTCCGTGCTTCGACAGCCTAAGCGTCTGGCGTTGCTGGCATATCTGTCGATGCCGAAAACGGGAACATGGCATCGTCGCGATGTCCTGCTTGGCCTATTCTGGCCCGAGCTCGACGATTCTCATGCCCGTGCCTCGCTGCGGTCCGCCCTGTACGCGCTTCGGCAATCGTTGGGCGATGAGCTAATTCGGACGCGGGGAGACGAGGAGGTTTCTGTCGATCCGCTGGTGTTGCAGACCGATGTTGCCCGCGTCTGGGATGCGTTGAACACCAACGATGTTGACGGCGCGCTCGCGGCGTACCGAGGCGATCTGCTGCCCGGGCTATTCCCCCCGGGCAGCGATGGATTTCAGCGCTGGCTCGATTCGGAGCGAGCACACCTCAAGTCAGTGATGATCGCCGCGGCGACGGGGCAGGCCGGCGTTCTCGAATCCGCCGGCGATCATCGCCGCGCACTCGCCCTCACCCGGCGTCTCATGGAGATCGAGCCGGACGACGAGACGATTGTCCGCCGAGCAATGGCATTGCACGACGCGGTCGGCGACCGGGCCGGTGCATTGGCGGTATTCGAGAATTTCAGGCACCGACTCGCAACGGATTTTGAAGCGGAGCCAGCGCCGGAGACAGCGGCCATCGCGAACCGGTTACGTGCAGGCGCGAAGCTGCCGTTGCCAGCGAAACAGCGTGCACGGACCGTCAGCAATTCGCCGTTCCAGCAAGTGCCAGGATCTCCCGATCCGGACGCTGTTGTTCGACACAGTCCGGTTGAAACCGTCGACGATCACAGTTCTTCGAAGAGAGGTCGCGCTTCGATGTTCGCGTTCGCCGGAGCGGTGCTCGTCGCAATGGTCGCGATTGTTGCCTGGCGTTCGTCACGTATAGAGCGGCCCATATCGATCGGACATTCCGGTCCGCTTACAGCTGAAGAAGGACTTCAGGTCGAAGCAGCGATCTCGCCAAACGGTCGTCTCGTCGCTTATGCAAAAGGGAACACGAGCGGGCTCCGAATCGTCGTGCAGAAAATCGGAGGAGGCGAGGCGTGGCCTCTCATTGCCGACTCGGGCGCGACTCAACTCATGCCGCAATGGGCTCCGGACAACGACCAGATTCTGTATCTGTCGCGCGCGAATGCGTACGCGGCGCCGTCGGTGGGCGGTTCGCCGCAGCTTGTCGCGAGAGGGGAACCCGGCGACGGAATGGTTCGCTCTGCGTCATGGTCGCCGAATGGGGATTCGATCGCGGTCGTGAGAAACGATTCGCTGATTGTGCAACCGCTGCATGGGCCCGGTTCGCGATATGTTGGATCGGGTCAGCAACTGCATTCGTGCGCGTGGTCTCCTGTTGGCAATCGCATCGCGTGCGTGTCGGGAAATTGGATTGCATTCGAGCCGGGGCCATTGTTCGGGAACGAAGCGCCGAGTGCGATTGTCGTGTTCAATGCCGCCGACGGTAAAGCGGTGAACATCACCGGGTCGCAGTTTCAGAATCGCAGTCCAGCGTGGTCGGCTGACGGTCGGTTTCTCTGGATGCTTTCCGATCGCGGCGGAACACCCGGCGAAGCTTACGCGATGCCGCTCGGCGACGATGGCCGGCCATCGGGTGATTATGTTCGCGAAGGCATCGTGGCCGAGTCGATGAGCCTGTCGGCGAACCGCATAGCGTACTCCGTGCCGGTGCGCCGAGCCAACATCTGGTCGGTCGCGATTCCTTCCGATAAGGTTCTGTCGCTGGCCGATGCTAAGCAGGTGACGACAGGAACGCAGTTGATCGAGACGATCAATGTGTCTGGCGACGGTAAATGGTTAGTGTACGACAGCAATCTGTATGGAAATGCCGACGAGTTTCGAATGCCGATCGATGGGGGACTGGCCG
>JBBQYO010000255.1:0-4733 GCA_038208605.1 Gemmatimonadales bacterium
AGCGGCCGCAACGTCCGGCACTTCTTCACGACCTCCTGCACCTGCTCAACCGACGCAGGGTAATGGACGTTGTCAGTCGCGTAGGCCAGGTTACCGGCCCAGTTGGTCAGGCCCATTTGGCCGACGCCATCAACGCAGTGCCGGTCGATTCATAAGGTGATCCGGGTGATACCGAAAAGCTGGGAAGAGATTCTCTCGCGGAATCTGAGCTAGATGGCCCTCTTACGCCTGTAGCTATGCTGCGAGCGAATCATACAATCGCGAGCGCAGCGAGCAACCTTAGTCGCTCGCCAGCATCAGCGTGTGTTATACGGCAACCGGACTGAACTCGCACTATGTGCGCGAGGTGCTCAGTTGCGGTAGCTCGTCGCGCGCAACAAGAAGCTTGATTGATCGCGCCGCGCCCGGCACTCGTGAAATAAACTTGCGACGCTGCAGCCTAAGAATCATCTGATGGACTGTGGGAGGCGTGACTCCAAAATACCGCTGCAACTCGGCCTCGGATGGAGCCGTACCATGGAGCGCAGCATAGCCATCAATGAAGGCGAGATACTGACCTTGGAGCGGTGTGAATGGCCAAGCCTTTGCGCGAAGAGAAGGATCGTCGTGTGTCAGGAAGTACTCCCCTACTCTTGCTCAGGCTCATCGGGAATCCGCTGTGTCTCCTGCCAGCGGTGAAACGTCAACAAGGGCTCCAACGCCGTTATGAGGTCCGCCGGCAGCTCGCCTTCGGAAACGATGCCTGCGACGAGCGCCTGCGCCACGGCACTTGCAGGGTCAGCGCGTGTGTAGAAGCGAAATAGGTCGCGCGCGACTCCATCATGGTACTCGTGAATCTCATCGGCGACAGCGTGCGGCGTCCGTTCGCCACGTCGCCACGCCTCGATCGCAGCACTGAGCTTTGTAAGTTCCAAACCGAGTTCACGATCGTAGGCAGTGGCCGCCCAGCGACGCAGAGCCTTGCGATCCTTCTTGCTGATATCAATCATTGCCCTTTGCCGTATAACGCCAAAAGTTAAGTCGCGAGCGAGTCATACAGTTGCGCGCGAAGCGCTCTTCAAAAGATCGCTCGTCGTCTTCAACGAGTGTTATGCTGCGGAGCCGCCTTGGCTCAATTGGTTGGCATGAACCAGTGAACGTGGCCGCAATCACTGCAGACATAGCAAAATGCTCCTCGCTGGGTGAACCACTCAAGACCAAGAAAGCTCGCATCTGCATCATTCATCGCTATCGTTCGCTCGAAGAACGTGTGCGCACCGCAATGATGACATGAGAGCGGGCGATCCAGAATTGTTACTTGCTTAGGTTTGTTTGCCATCAGGCGGCCGAGTAGTGGTCAGCATAACGCCAATTAGGGTGCGGTTGCGACCGTTCGGAATCTGTTTCGCATCGGTCGCCGTCGCAGCGGCGTTTTCCGGCTGCGTAAATCGAAACACAAAACCGAACCGGCCCGAGATCGCGTCTGCCCAACCTGCCTGCCTTGCTCCGAGCGAGGTCGCAATTGATCTGGTCGAGGAACTGAAGGATTTGATGGTTCGGCGTGATTCAATGGCTGTCTTAATGCTAACCATTTTCGACTTGCCTCGAGTGTCACCGACTGACGTACTACTAATCGAGGACCGCGAAACGTGCACCAGAGCCGCCGTCGCATATGCTCGGGATTTAAGACAAAACGCTGCTCCCGTATATGTGGCAAAAGCGGGGAGATTCTACCCTGTTATTGATCCCTCTCACGAAATGGGCGAGTGGAAGGCTGTTACGGTCTTCGACAACTCTTTTAAAAGAGTGCGGAGCAGAGTCGCGTGGTAGATGCGGGTCGTCACCCTAACGCCTGCCGCTATGCTGCAAACGAACCGTACAATTCGCGAGCGGAGCGACCAACCCTGAATCGTTTGTCAGCATCAGCGTGTGTTAGCCATCACGCGCGATGAAGCCAGCGGCGGGGGTCACGGCGAGCATGCATGCACGCGATCACGCTCAGTGCATCAGCGCCTTCGTCCCAAATGAAGAAGAGGCCGTACGGGAAACCGTCAACGAGAGCGCGGCGAATCGTGAGAGCGGCGTCGCCATAAGTCGTGGGAAAACGTTGCGGCGACGTGCGCACCAGCTCGATCGAACTCTCAACCGCATCGAGGAAGCGGCGTCCCAACCCGGCAGACCGGTCCTCATACCACTGAAACGCCTCTTCGATGTCGGCCTCTGCTTCCGGCCGGACGGCGAAGAAGGCGGTCACCTCAGCGGTCGACTCGATTCGATGCGCGCGCGGACATCAGTCCAGGAGGCGCCGAGCTTCGGGTCACGTCGATAGCTCTCCGCGCGGCGAAGCAATTCCGCGTGTTGCGCGTCAGTGATCGGCGGTTCGTCCGAATCCGCGGGAAGGCTATCCCACAGTGCGACGGCAAGGTCCACTCGTTGGGCCGGAGTCAGCTTCGTGAAATCGAAGAGCGGGTGTGCCATGCTTGCAATGTCGTCGCGATCCGTTCCAGGCGCAACGTGACGTTTCGGTGAATGGCTAACGCCTTAGCTATGTCCCAAGCGAATCATACAATCGCGAGCGCAGCGAGCAACCATAAATCGCTCGTCAGCATCAGCGTGTGTTATACAGACCCGCGCACGCACTCGACTTATGCGGCCCGAAGCGGCGCGAGATCGGTGCGGCGGACTGGATCGCACCCCAGTTCGCGAAGCAGCCGATTGAGTGCCGTCAGTTTCAACTGTCCGGGGGCGGTGATTTCAATGCCAAGCGGGCGACCGCGCGCGTCCAGATCGACGATCATGCCCGGATCAACCTGTCGAGTGCGAATGCTCTTCGACCGGCGCTCGCGCGGCAGGTAGAAGTACGCGGCGAGCGGTTTGCCGTGCCGATACGTGACTTCGAGATAGGCGTCTTTCATGATTCGACAGGATATGCGGTGATCACCACTACAAGTTGTGCGTCGGTATCCGGTTCCACAATGACATCCCAAGCGGCGCGACGGTGCCGTGTTGCGACGATCCATCGCCCGAGAACGACGTCAGGTCGAATACTGGTCGCGACCGAGAGCATGCGGCGCACCTCAAGCTCGCTGAAACTCCGGTCCACCATGCGCTTGAACAGATGAGAGCTCAACTCGAGGTCGCAGTCTCACCATTCAGGCCACTGCGGCATTCTGGACTCGGCGAGCGCTGAGGTCGGAAAGAGTCATGTGTTCTGTATAACGCCTTCAGTTAAGCTGCGGGCGAATCAAATAAAATGCGAGCGTAGCGAGCTTCATTAGATCGCCCGTCAGCTTCAACGAGTGTTAGACAGTGCGGGGGTCAACGGAGCCAACTTCCGGGATTCCGAGCCCGCGGCATATCTTCCGCGCGAGGCCGTTAGAAATTTCAGTGTGTCGCGGAATTGCTTCGACCGCACCGCTCGCTTGATTCACCCATAAGGAGTGGCTGCGACCCTCGCGCTTCAGAACGCATCCATGGCGTCGCAAATGTTGGAGCAGCGAGCTCCGCTTCACCCGGCGCGGATCTCGACCTTGATCGTTTCGCGCTCGGCGTCAGGCGGTACACCGCGAAGGCCATCATCGCGCCGGTCTTCCAGGATCAGCACGATTGCGTCTGCGAGACTCGCCCGAGCTTCTTCCTTATTGCGGCCTTGACCATTTGCTCCGGGGATTTCCGGACAGTAGGCCACGAGCCAGTCGCCGTCTCGCTCATATACCGCGGTAAACTCATGCTGCATAGCAGGCTCCATGTGTGTCTCTATATGCTACCGCCCAGCCCGGGCGCTAACGCCTTCAGTTAAGCTGCGGGCGAATCAAACAAAATGCGAGCGTAGCGAGCTTCAATAGATCGCCCGCCTGCTTCAACCAGTGTTAGGCGGAGTTCCGATAAATTCGTGCCCACAACTCGGACATGAACCTGTCGCAACAATTATGTCGGCACGCCCGAGTGCAGCTTTGACCCTGTTTGGGAAGAGAAATCTGGGCGCTTCCATCAAGGGCGTACTGCAGTTGGCACATTCGAGTTGAAGACCAGCGACAGTCGTTCGTCGACGGCGCCAGCCCGCGAACATGGTAGCGAATGCGATGCTCCAGCCACCGAGGAGAAAGTAGAGATCCCACCTATCGCCCCAGCCCATGGCCGATGCCCCGTACATGAAAAGCCCAGCGAGGGATAGGCCCCCGAGAACTCCGCTAGTTTCCCACTTGTTGTACTTCGCTGAGGCGGACGCGTAGGTCGCCGCTACTGCGGCAAGATCTTCTCGAGTGATCTCTGAAGCTCACCCGCTTTGACGGACACGTAGTTAAGCTGCTGTCCTGAAATTCTTCTCTTCATACTCGGCGGGGGACAGATAGCCAAGGCTCGAGTGCCGCCGCTCCCGATTGTACCACAGCTCGATGTATTCGAACAGAGCTGCCCTCGCTTCCTCGCGAGTTTTCCAGTTCTCACCATGCACGAGTTCCTTCTTCAGCGTAGCGAAGAAGCTCTCAGCAACAGCGTTGTCCCAGCAATCTCCTTTCCGGCTCATGCTGCACTCGATGCCGTTCTCGGTGAGTACTTCCCGGTGGTCGGCGCATGCGTATTGACTGCCCCTGTCGGAGTGGTGCTGAAGTTCGCCAGGCTTCGGATTGCGGTACGCCAGCGCTGAGCGAAGTGCGTCGATCGCCAGCGACTTCTCCAGCGTGTGCCTCATGCTCCAGCCCACCACCCGGCGTGAAACGAGATCCAGCACCACTGCCAGATAGAGCCAGCCCTCT
>JBBQYO010000256.1:0-4627 GCA_038208605.1 Gemmatimonadales bacterium
AATCCGCGTCTCGGCGCCCTGACTCTCACGCGCAGGCCCGGCCTCAATCGCGTCGTATGGGGTCTCGATTACGCCGGTCCATTCTCGGCCAATGCCCGGCAGAGCGGGAGAAACGGTCCACTCGCCGCTCCGGGTAAATACAAGCTCGTTTTCCGCTCGGGGTCAGTTACCGACACGAGCGCTTTTACTCTAATGCCTGATCCAAGAGTGGTCCGCGATGGAGTGACAGCGGAGGTGATGCGCGAGCAGCTCGAATTCAATCTGAAATTGCGGGATCTCGTGACCGATGCTGCCGGCACGCAGTTGAAGCTCGATAGTGCACGGGTCAAGTCCGCCGGAACTGACCGGTCGCGGCGTGTCGCGCAACTTGACTCCGTGTTTCTCACACCGCCAATTCGATACAGCAAACCCGGGCTTCAGTCGCACATTCAATATCTGTACAGCGAGACAAGCGGTGCCGATCAAAAAGTCGGAAAGGATGCAGTGGATCGTTACAAGGTTTTGCGGGCGCAGCTCGATGATCTGAGAAAGAAACTCGCGGAGATCATGTCGAAATGATGTCGGTCGTTGCCGAGCGGGTTGGTGCTTTTTTCGATCGTCCAAAGGCTCTGGATGAATCGACAAACGCGTTCATCGCTCTGGCCCATAAAGCACGACGAACATCAGACCCTGTGCTCGCGTTTTGCGAATTCGCTGGATTTGCTGTAGCGGTCGCGATATCAGCCTTCTCTCCAGACCGATGGGAACTGGCGCTGCCAGCCGTTTCGCTCGGCGCATTCGGACTCTGGGGAATCACCGACCACGCGATGTCTGCGCAAGGCAAGTACGTGAACGCTGTTGTCGAACTTCTCCTCGAGTACTTCAGGGTGACGGTGGCCGCTGCGGGGATCGCAGCGGCCATCGGTTTTGGTTACGCCCTGACCGGATGGATGATGGGAGTGTGGGTTCTTTGATTCCGCGACCTGGTAAGCCTAGCTGCCGAACGTGTCGCAGCTCTTCATGTCCCCACCGTCGAACCCGCGCTTGAACCAAGCGGTGCGCTGAGCGGACGATCCATGGGTGAAGCTGTCGACATTGACCCTTCCTCGCGTCGCCTGCTGAATTCGGTCGTCGCCAACTGACGCCGCTGCTGTCATCGCTTCGTCAACGTCGCCAGGGCTCAGAATATTGCGCTGCTGTGTTGTGCTCGCCCATACACCAGCGTAGCAATCCGCCTGCAGCTCGAGTCTCACCGAATACTGGTTTGCCTGATCGGGGTTGGACTCTTCGGCCTGCCTCACTCTCGCGTCGACTCCCGTCAGATGCTGAATATGGTGGCCGAGCTCATGTGCCAGCACGTATGCCTGGGCAAAATCGCCCGATGCTCCGAACTTCGACTTCAGCTCGTCATAAAAACCAAGGTCGATGTAGACCTCCTGATCGAGCGGACAATAGAAAGGGCCCATAGCCGACTGTGCGGGCCCGCAGCCCGAGTCGGTCGAGTTGCGAAAGATGGCAAGTCTCGCCGGCGTGAACCGTACGTTGTTGTTGGCAAGAATTTTTGCCCACGTATTCTGCACGTCGTCGAGAACGAATGATACGAACTGCACCTCCGGCTCCTCTCTTGCCGAATCTTCCGCCGTCATCGCCGAGCCGGATGAGATTCCTGGCTGCACTCCGAGGTCGCTGAACAGGTTGCGACCCGTGATGAGGCTCAGCGCGAGAACCACGACTGTACCCCCAATTCCAAGACCGCGTCCCATCCCGCCGCCCGATCGCCGGTCGTCGAGGTTGACGCTGCGCCCGCCTGGTGTCCAACGCATGGCATGCCCTCCAGAATGGTCAGTGCTGTTACAGACGCTGGCGCTAAGGGCAAGAACCTCGCCTTGCCCGTCCCCAGACGCGAGTGCCAAATTTCAATCTTCTGCCTCACCTGCGCCGTCGACCTTCGACCGAGGACCAATGGCATCCCGCGATCCCAGAGTCGACGCTTACATCGCCAAATCTGCCGAATTCGCCAAGCCAGTTCTCGACTACATCCGCGAGACAGTACACTCCGCGTGCCCAGATGTTGAAGAGACAATGAAATGGAGCTTCCCTCATTTTGTGTATGCAGGGGGAATTCTCTGCAGCATGGCATCGTTCAAGGAGCACTCCGCTTTTGGTTTCTGGAAAGGCTCACTCATAATCGATGCCGACGGCAACAAAGGTCAGGACGCGATGGGACAGTTCGGCCGCATCACGAAGATCTCTGGCCTGCCGTCGAGAAAGGCTCTTACCGGTTACATCAGGCAGGCGATGAAGCTGAACGAAGACGGAGTCAAAACTCCGGAGCGATCCAAACCAAAAGCAAAGAAGCCGGATCTCGAAACGCCGTCAGTGCTGACAGCAGCGCTCGGCAGGAATCGCAAGGCGAAGGCGGCTTTTGACAAGCTGAGCCCGAGTCATCGCCGCGAGTACGTGGAGTGGATCTCCGACGCCAGGGCAGCTGCAACGAAAGAACGACGTACGGCGACCGTCATTGAATGGCTCAGCGAAGGCAAATCGCTGAACTGGAAGTACGAGCGCGCTTAGCTCACCGTCTCACGCACAAATGCGAATCAGCCAGAAGTTCTGCTTCGTTGTCGCGACGGTCATTCCGCGAATTCTCTTCGCGCAGACACCGACGCCGGTAAATCTCTACGTTGCGGATCTGACGTACCGCGATGGTTCTGTTCAAGTCTCGAATCCGCGAAAGCTCACTGGCGATCGCGGTGTCAACAGCCAGCCTTCGTTCTCCGTCGACGGTAAATCGATTCTGTTCGTGAGCCGTCGCGATACGACGGGGCAGTCCGACGTCTACCGGATCGATCTCGCAACCGGGGCCGAGACGCAGGTCACGAGAACTCCCGAGAACGAAAACAGTCCTACCCCGACAGCCGACGGCGGCGTAATGGTGATTCGCTGGACTCCGCCAACTCTGTTCAAGGAGTGGGGACCGTGGATCTACGACAGAAACGGCGCTCCGGTGCACGGAGTCCTGCCGGGTCCCGACACTGTCGGTTACTACGTCCGAATCGACTCGACGAAATTCGCGATGATGCGTCCCAAGTCGCGCCCCGCCGTTGCACTCTTCGATGCAGCAACCGGTGCGATGACAGATTACGACTGGCCAGTCGCGAATCTTCCCCCTCAGCTCGTACCCTCGCGCCACGCCATCACCTACACTCGAACAGACCGCCTCGGCCACAACGAGATTCGCCAGCTCGATCTCGGCTCTCTGCAAACGTCGTCGCTTGCGCCAACAATTGTCGGACGCGTCGTACATGCGTGGACACCCAACGGCTTCATACTCATGGGCAAAGGCAACGAAGTGTTCGCGCTCAAGCCGGGATCACGAGGCATGTGGAAAAAAGTGGCCACGCTGCACCAGCAGGGTCTTCAAGGCCTTACGACATACGTCGTGAATTCGTCAGGCGACAGGGTCATTCTGATTTCACCGCTCGAGCCACCGCTTCATCAGGCTATTCGCGACTCTCTGCAGGCCGGTAGAAATGCCAGCGATGTGGTGGCCGCATTGCGTAAGGCAGGCGCGAATGAGACTTCGAAGTTCGACGTTTCGGAGAGCGGTATCGCCGGGCTTGGAAGCGAGCGCGTGCAGCGCGGCGCCTTTGCTGACGCGATAGTCCTCATGCGTTATGCCGCCGACCTGTTTCCCAAATCATACCTCGTGCAAATGGAGCTCGGCGGGGCATTTCGAAAATCCGGGGACGCGAAGAATGCAATCGCCGCATACCGGCGTTCGCTGGCATTGAATGCACGAACGACAGCCGATGAGAGAGCTGCCGCCGCGGCCGCCGATAAGGCAATCGCCGAGCTCGACCTTCGCTGACGTGACTTTGCCATCGTGGCAGGCGCGCGTCGCCAACACCGCAGTGCGCGCACTTGTGCGACGCGAAAGCTGGGGTGATGAACGTGGTCTCGTCAGACGGTCACGCCGGCTTTTCGGCGCGCCCGTTTTGTGGGGGAAGGCGCGGTCGATCAGACTGCGAATCACGCAAATCAACTCGGACGGCATTCGTGGTGAGTGGCTCGAGGCACGTCGCGCCGATCCGGGCGTCATCATGTACATCCACGGCGGTGGCTACGTGTCGTGCTCGCCGTCCACCCATCGGCCCATCACCGCGGCTCTTGCGAAGCTCAGTCGCCGCCGGGTTTTCAGTCTCGACTACAGGCGTGCGCCGGAAGACCGGTTTCCTGCGGCGCTCGATGACAGCATCGCGGCGTACCGATGGCTGATCGAGAAACAGGGTGTCGACCCTTCGATGCTCGCGGTTTCCGGCGACTCCGCGGGTGGCGGCCTCACGCTGGCCCTGCTCGTGTGGCTGAGAGACTCAGGCATTCCTCTTCCGCGCTGTGCGATTCTCGGATCGCCATGGACCGATCTCACAGGATCGGGAGCCTCCGCCCGCGAGAACGAGGGCAAGTGTCACATGTTCTCATACGCGAACCTCGCCGACTTCTCGAGAGTCTACCTTGGTTACGAGGCCGATACCGATCCGCGGAGCTCGCCTGTCTTTTTTGACATGTCCAGTCTTCCGCCGTTATTGATTCAGGTAAGCTCTACAGAGCTGCTTCTCGATGATGCCACTCGTGTACAAGAGAAGGT
>JBBQYO010000257.1:0-4603 GCA_038208605.1 Gemmatimonadales bacterium
CGCGGCATGTGAGCGACTGGCCATCGTTCTTCAATTCGGTTTCAACGATTCCCTCAGACTATTACAAGCGCGAAACGCTGACCGCCGCGTTGAGGCAAACGCCGCTTACGCGCGACATCGTTGCAGGAGTCATCTCGGTTGCGGGCGGAATGAAAGCCGACAACGACATCAATGAAGTTTTGAGCGAGGTGGCGCGGGTGTACCGGATCGACGACAACCTTCGGCCGGCATTCGAAAAAGCAATCGACTCGATGCACTCCGATTACTACCGCGGCTCAGCGCTCGCGGCACTTCGTCGCAGTGCGACGCGCTAGTTCAGAAGGTCGCGCGCGGACGTGCTATCGCGTCCGCCGCACGACTCCGCAAGCGATACGTGCGCCGCTGTTTCCGGCCGGCTGAGAGATCTGGTCATCGGCTGCAGCGTGAATTACTATCGCGCTGCCATCGGTATCGAACAGGGACGTCGATCCGTCGGTCAGTGAGACGCGGTCGGTGGTGAACGAAAGGCGGCCTTTCCCATCGGCATCGACCGTCAGATTGGGTGCGTCTCCCCCATGCGGCCCTGGCGGATTATCGAGACCGTGCTGTCTGCCAAGCGGGTTGTAGTGCGCGCCGGCTGAAGCAAATGCTCCGGCGCCAGTCGATTCGCAGCTTCCCACAGCATGAAAATGAATTCCGTGAGATCCGGAAGGCAGTCCGATTGCCTGAACGTCTACGTGGACGACATTTTCCACGTCCTGCCACATTTCCACCGACGCGCGGGAATCACCCGTTGCAGTAGTGATCGTTGCGTATGCGACAGCAACTCGGTTGAGCGGAGCAGGAGCGTGAGCGCACGCGGCGGCTATGAGAGCGGTTGCGATGGTGCTCATAACAGACCTGGTTCGTTGCAAGTGCGCCTCGGCAATTGTTGAGATTCAAGTGCGTGTGAAGGTAGCGCCGAACGATTGGCGTGCAAGACACCGTCAGTTTCGTTGATGCATCAGGACCAGGTGAACACGGTCAGGAGATTGTTTCATGAGCCATCGGAAATCCGTATCGGGTTCTAGCACTACGCGCGTTAAGATCTGCTGTATCGCGAGCATCGACGAGGCCTGGCTCGCTATCGAGCACGGCGCATCCGCGCTGGGATTCGTGTCGCGAATGCCGAGCGGCCCGGGGCCGATCAGCGAGGATCTCATCGCGGACATTGTGGCCATTGTGCCGCCGGGCGTTGCGACCTTTCTGCTTACAAGTGAGACGACTGCTGAGCCGATCATCGCGCAGCAGCGGAAGACTCGCGTCAACACAATTCAGCTCGTCGACGCCGTCGCCGAAGGCACTCACCGCGAGCTGAAGCGCGCGCTGCCCGGAGTTGGAATCGTTCAGGTAATTCATGTGATGGATCAAGCGTCGGTCCACCAGGCGATGTCCGCGGCTCGCGACGTAAATGCGTTGTTACTCGACTCGGGAAACCCCTCGCTCGCAGTGAAAGAGCTCGGAGGAACAGGCAGAGTCCACGACTGGAGGCTGAGCCGCGAGATCAGGGACCGATCCCCGATTCCCCTCTATCTCGCAGGTGGCCTGAATCCAGGCAATGTCGGCGAAGCAATGCGTCAGGTGCGGCCGTTCGGAGTCGATGTCTGCAGCGGGCTTCGTGTCGACGGGCGACTATCTGCGGAGAGGCTGGGTGCGTTTATGGCGGAAGTGACAGCGGGGTAAGGGACGCCTGAAAACCACGAGCGGAAGAAACCTGGTTGCCGAGAGGACTTCTCTCTGTCTCTTCCGCTTCGCAGCACTCAATCAAAGCGGCCGAACGAAGCCGTGTTACAAAACGGCCGTGAATTCAACGTCGACGGAGAGCTTGATCTCATCGCCTACGACCCATCCGCCGGCCTCGAGTGCCTGGTTGTACGTCAGTCCAAAGTCTCTTCTGTCCAGCTTGGACTTGGCGCTGAAACCGATTCTGTCGCCACCCCATGGATCGCGAACTGAACCTTCGTTCGTCACGTCGAGCACCAGCTCACGCGTTACGCCGCGAATTGTGAGATCTCCGTAAAGCTTGAACTCGTTCGCAACGTCTCCGTCAATCCGCTTTCCTTTGAATTCAATCGACGGGAAAGTCTCGGCATCGAAGAAATCCGGTGAGCGAAGGTGCGCGTCGCGCTGCGCCTGACGCGTATCGACGCTGGCGGTGCCGATCTTTATGTCGAGCGAGAAATTTTCGGGCTCAGAGATGTTTCCCCTGAGTGTGCCGGAGACGTCGGAAAAATGTCCCTTCACACTGGAAATCATCAGGTGCTTGACTGCGAACCCAACTGCCGTGTGGGTGCTGTCGATCTGCCATGTGCTGACTGCGGTCTCGAGTGCCAGTTCTGTTGCGGTCATTGCTGTTGCCTCAATAGTCGAGTGATGAGTTATACGTAACTGCACTGTGCATATGTGAATCACTACTTCAAAAAAAGGGTTAAACGAAAGCCTCCAGAGCCGACTCCAGCGCGGTCTGCTCGGTGTGCGAAAGGCGCTTCGACAGTTGTTCCTGAGCTTTTTGCATTGCGGCCGCCCCTGCCCTCTGCTTTGCTGCACCCAGTGGCGTCAGCTCGGCCCGCACACTCCTCCGATCTGAAGCATCGTCTACACGCCGAACAAAGGCGTCGGCCTCGAGGCGGTCGACCAGCTGGGTGATATTCGAACGTACACAGCTAAGCCGCGCTGCGAGCTCGCTCAGTGTAAGCGGCTCACCGGCTTGGGCCAGCTTTGTCAGCGCGCTCTGCTTTGCCATGGACAGGCCGAGCTCATTCAGCGCACCTTCGAGCTGATCACCAATCGTCTGCGCCGCATGCAGCAGAGAAAGTGTGAAATGAGTTTGGGTCGTTGCCAAAGTCGGGACGGCGTGTTCGTTCATGTATGTATAATACAGTGGACTATAACGCGTGTCAACCCCGCTTTTTGCTTCCCTTTGGGCCGTCAAAGCGCTCGCGCCGAACGTTCACTCGCTGCCCCCTGATCTTCGCACCTGTCAGCGCGTCGATCACACTGTCCGCAGCCTCCTCCGGCACCTCGACGAGGGAAAATCCATCACCCATTTCGATGGACCCGATGTCCTTCCCACTGAGCCCGGATTCATTCGCGATGGCTCCAACCAGATCCGCTGGGCGAGTGCCCGCTCTTCTCCCAAGCCCCACATAGAGACGCACCATCCTCGGCCTTATCTTCCCGTGCTTCCCGCCATCTTTTTTTCCTTCGCTGCGAAATGGCGCCGCAGAGGGTGACGCGGTTCTCGAGCTCTTCAATGAGCGATCCGGAGGTCCAGCCGATCTTCCCTTGCCCATCGGCTTTTCATTGAATGCAGGTACTCGCACCGGAATAATGTCTTCCTGCTCTTCGCCGCGATTGCCCGATGCCTCGTGAGAAAGTTTTACCGCTGCCGCCGCGACATCCATAATGTCGAGCTCGCTGGCGAGTGACTCCACGATCACGCGAAACATGTCGAGCTCGCCGCCCTCCGCAGCCTGGCGAACAGCGGCTTTGGTTGTCTCGAGTCTGCGCTCGCGAAGATCGATGACGGTGGGCACCGGCTCGATCCTGATCTTCTGGCGGGTGTGATGCTCGATGGTTCGAAGCATCCGGCTCTCGCGCGGCTCTGCCAGTGTGATCGCAGTTCCCTCGCGTCCCGCCCGCCCCGTTCTGCCGATGCGGTGAACGTAGGCATCGGGTGACGCGGGGACATCGAAATTGAAAACGTGCGACAAGTGGCCGATGTCCAGGCCGCGTGCTGCGACGTCAGTAGCAACGAGCAGATCGAGCCCGCCGTCGCGCAGCCGGCGCATGACGCGGTCGCGCTGCTCCTGCGACAGGCCTCCGTGAATTGCCTCAGCCCTGTACCCGCGTCCGTTCAACGTGTCGGTCAGCTCGTCGACTTCAGTGCGTGTTCTGCAGAACACAATCGACGAAGTTGGATTCTCGATGTCGAGGATGCGTCCGAGCGCTGCGCCTTTCTGCTGGCGCTGAACCATGTAGGCGACCTGGCGCACACGCGGGATTTCTCCCGCAGCTGCGCGCTCAGCCTCGATCTGAATGTTGACCGGATCCCTGAGGTGTTTTTTCGCGATCGACCTTATTCGTGGAGCGACGGTCGCTGAGAACAGTGCGGTTTGACGTTCAGCGGGAGTCGCCTGAAGAATCGCTTCGAGATCTTCCGCAAAGCCCATGTCGAGCATCTCGTCAGCTTCATCCAGAACGACGGTCCTGAGGTGACTCAGGTCGAGCGTCTTCCGTCGGATGTGGTCCATTGCGCGGCCGGGTGTCGCGACGACGACATCCACACCGCGCCGAAGCACGGTGAGCTGCTGGTGAATCGACTGGCCGCCGTACACCGGCAGCACGCGCGCACCAAATGATTTGCCGTACCGGTGGATCGCTTCCGCTACTTGCATCGCGAGCTCGCGCGTTGGCACGAGCACTATGGCGGAGATGTGCGGCGAACCGACGCGCCTGGTAGTGTCAGACGCGATATGCTCGAGAATGGGAAGTGCGAACGCTGCCGTTTTTCCCGTTCCCGTTGCTGCCTGGCCGAGGAGATCGCGACCGGCGATGAGCGGCGGAATGGCTTCGCGCTGAATGG
>JBBQYO010000258.1:0-4546 GCA_038208605.1 Gemmatimonadales bacterium
CAACATGCTGGGCGGATTCGGCGAGTGGGAGCGCAGCGGGCATCCTGTCGAGCGAGGCGCGGCCGACGGGAGCTGATCGATGACGCATGGGATGGTACCGATGGGCTCGCGAGGACGAGGCCGCGCGATCCCTGAGGACGAAAGACCAACATCGTGGCGAGAGCGTCTTGCCGCGCTGCGCTACATCCCGCCGACAGCGCGGCTGATCTGGAACACACACGCCGGCTACACGCTGTCGATGATGATGCTGCGTCTCGTCAGAGCGTTCGTGCCGATCGCGACGTTCTGGGTCGGCAAGCTCATTCTCGACACTGTGATCGCGGTGCGCGACGGTCACGCCGTTCTTCCCCAGCTATGGAAGTATGTCGGGCTGGAAGTGGCGATCGTACTGGTCGGCGAGATTCTCGCGCGCGCGTCGTCGTTGATCGAAAGTCTGCTGAGCGATCTCTTCTCGAACGAGATGAGCGTCAAGCTCATGGAGCACGCGGCGACTCTCGACCTCTCGCAGTTCGAGGATCCGACTTTTTACGATCATCTCGAGCGCGCGCGCAGACAGACGGTCGGGAGAATAGCGCTGCTGACGCAGGTCGTCGGCATGACCCAGGACGGAATCACGCTGCTCACGCTCGGCGGCGCACTCGTCGCGTACAGCCCCTGGATGGTCGTGCTGCTGATTGGCGCCGTGCTTCCCAGCTTTCTCGGCGAGACGCACTACGCGGCACTCGGTTATTCCCTGCTGTTTCGATGGACGCCTGAGCGAAGGCAGCTCGACTATTTGAGACTCGTCGGCGCGTGGGACAAGACAGCAAAGGAAGTGCAGATGTTCGGCCTCGCTCCCTGGCTTACGGAGCGGTACAAGGCGCTCGCATGGAAGTTCTACGACGAGAACAAGAAGCTGTCGATTCGGCGAAGCGCAGTCAGCGCGGTGCTATCGATCTTCGGAACGATTGGATACTACATCGCGTACGTGCTGATCATCCTTCGCGCAGTTCGCGGTGAGATCACGCCGGGCACACTGATATTTCTGTCGGCCTCGTTCGCACGCGGACGCGACACCATCCAGAGCATTCTCCTTTCCGCGTCGAGCGTGTACGAGCAGGCGCTCTACCTGCGGGACCTGTTCGTGTTTCTCGAGATGGAACCGACAATCAGGTCAAAGGACGACGCGATCCTGGTCCCGGTGTCCATCAAGGATGGATTCGTCTTCGAGGATGTGGGGTTTCGCTATCCCGACAGCGAGCGCTGGGCGATTCGGAACGTTACGATGACGCTTCAGCCGGGAGAGCGCGTTGCACTTGTCGGCGAGAACGGTGCCGGCAAAACAACGATAACGAAGCTCATCGCGCGGCTGTACGAGCCGACTGAAGGGATTATCAAGCTCGACGGAGTGGACCTTCGCGACTACGATCTCGTATCGCTGCGTCACGCCATCGGCGTGATCTTCCAGGATTTCGTTCGGTACGACATGCGGTTCGACGAGAACATCGGCGTTGGAGAGATCGAGTCTGTTCGCGGCGATCTGGAGCTCGCCAACGGAGCGCCTGTGCCGAGCATCGAGACGGCGGCGACAAACTCACTCGCTGCGTCTCTGCTGCCTCGCTTTCCCAACGGTTACAGGCAAATGCTGGGGCGGCGGTTCGAGGAGGGCGTCGATCTCAGTGGCGGAGAGTGGCAGAAGATCGCGCTTGCTCGGGCGTACCTTAGAGATGCGCAGGTGTTGATTCTCGACGAGCCAACTGCGGCGCTGGACGCGCGCGCCGAGTATGAAGTGTTCATGCGGTTCTCGGAGCTCGTTGCGGGGCGGATGGCTATTCTCATCTCGCATCGTTTTTCGACAGTGAGGATGGCGGACCGGATCATCGTTCTCGAGAATGGGGCCGTTCGCGAATCGGGATCTCATGAAGAGCTTCTTGCCAACGATGGGCTCTACGCCGAGCTGTTTCGGATGCAGGCTGCGGGGTACAAATAGAAACACCGCTCTGCGCTAAAAGCTGGTGAAAAGAATCCGTTACCCGTTTCCTGACGCCTGTTGCCCGTGCGCGTGCCTGATTGTCCGTTGCCCGTTAGGGCGAGTGATGAGGAATTTTGATTGGTTTTGCTCCGCCGTGCTTACGCCCCCCGTGAAGTACACGTTGACATTCAGGCATGTCAGACTATCGGAAGCTTCGCGTGTGGCACGCTGCGCGAGACTTGGTCAAGACTTCGCACCGCATTGCATCCGGCATGCACGGTCCCGGCAGCGTCGCACTACGCGACCAGATCATCCGGGCAGCGCTATCTATTCCGGCAAATCTTGTTGAAGGAACTGCTCACGAGAGTCCGCGCGAAATCGCACGATTCATTCAATATTCGATTTCATCCGCATCGGAGCTGGAAGGTCACATGCAGCTCGCATCCGATTTGGCCATGATATCCGACTTGGAGCTTACAGAGCTAAATAAGAGCGTTGAGCCTGTGCGAATGATGCTGTACGGCCTGATAAAGTCTCTCAACCAGTAGCGCGGCCTTCGCGGGCATCGGACAGTCGGGTACGCGCACGGGCAACCCGCGTCGGGAATCGGGCAACAGTATCAGTCCCGATTCCAGCACGTTACCCGTCGGGCTGAGTGCTCGCCCACTTGGACGGATCGAATACAGACGGCGAGATTGGCTCGTTAACGCGAACGTTCTCGTAGACTTCCTTGAAGTACGGTTTCCCGTCGCGAAGGGAAACGAACTCGTGTGCTACCGGATATCCATCAACGTCCTTGTACTGACCAACGCGCGTATCGGTGACAAGAACGCGATCGCCGCGTTTCTCCCGCTGAATGAGGCGGACAAGAAGGAGCCTGTCGGCGTCGATCCAGACCTGGCTCGACTCGAGATCGTCCTTATCGGCCCCGATGACAAAGACTCGCGTTCGATCGAGCCTGTCCTCGCGGAATTTCTCTAGATCGATCCTGAGCGAGTCGAGGCGCCTCGCGGTCACCGCCGGCGGAATCGCGTAGACATCCGACGTCAGCGTAAGCATCGCCTGAATCGAGTGTCGCGTGTCAATGCGCCTTCCATGGTCGAATGTGGTCACGCGATTGTTCAGAATGAGGAGACCGCTTTTCGCGCTGAGCGGCTCGAAGTCGATTCGAAGTCGCCCCGGAACGGAGAGATTTTCGATCCACCGCGATTTCTGCTCTCCACCAGACTGCGTATAGAAGGTGTTCGACTGCGAAAATCGAAGGGTGTGATACCAGTTATCTGAGTAGCGGTCGTGCATCTCTCGAATCAGATCGCGGGATGAGCCGATCTTCGATTCCGGCGCCGCTTCAGGAGCCGGCGCCTGCGGCGGCGGAACACTATGCGAGCACGCCGCCGCCGAGAGTCCGAGTATGAATCCGAGTCGCCAGGCTGCTGAGTGTCTCATGTCGATCCTCGCTTTAATGAGTCTCGCTTTGACCGTAGTAAATGCCATTGAAGAGAAAGCGGAACGCACCGTGGGTCTGACCCCGGAAATGCACTTCGGGTCCGTAGAGGACTACACTGCCCTTGCCCACGGGAGCCACCACTATCTCCGACGCTCCGTCGAGTGCTTTCTGGCCCCAGGCCCATCCGCTCCGGAGCGGTGTCGGGCTGTCGAACCACGCGACCGAGCTCACTCCTTTCGTCCTTGCTGAAGGAGTCATCCGAAACGCGGGATTGTTGTCGAAGAAGATATCGGTTGGCGAATGCAGACCCCATGCTATCGCGTTGACAGTATCGACAGCCACCGACAACACCGATCCCGGCACGTAGTATTTCGCACGGGGGAGCGGCTTACCAGCGCTGTCGACCATCGCATCAGTAACGGGCAAATCCAGTTTGTAGCCAATCGCCGAAGCGTCGCCGAGCGCCAGGAGTGTACCTCCGCTTTCGACGAAAGACCTGATCCGCGGCAACGTTTTCGCCGTGGTGATTCGTCCCAGATGCGATCTCCATTGTACCGGAACCTTGTCAGGCTGCAGTCGCGACTCGAAACCACGGTCGACAGTGTCTACGGAAAGTGTTGCGCCATCAGGCAGAATAAGTACGTCGTATTTCGACGAGAGATCCGAATTATCGATGTCGTTCGCGAATACTACATCGTATGGAAACTCGAACTGATCGAACACAAACCGCATCCAGCCCGATGAAATCGCGCCGCCGTAGACGTCCCACAACGCGACGCGGGGGAGACGAAGACGGCTGATGCCGGCCGATGGCAGCGATCCACCCGCGTTCACCGGAGTGAAATTCACGCCCCGGCTCGACGCGAGCGATCGAAGAATGGGAGCAGATGCCGACGTACCCCTTACGATGAAAGACCCCGCTGGCCACGATCGTCCGCCAAGGGTGACTGACCGAGTGAGTGTATAGACTTCCTGACCGCTATTGAGAAGCCGGTTAGCTGCGGCAAACGCGTCGTTGGTACCGCGGGTCCATGCGTACCACCCACTCTGTCCAATTGAAGCAGTCGATGCAGACGGAACAGGCGCAAAACCGACGAGCTTCTGGAATGGGCCTTGGAACGAGTCGAGAATTCTGTCAGCCTTCACCC
>JBBQYO010000259.1:0-4514 GCA_038208605.1 Gemmatimonadales bacterium
GCCGCCGCCAGCGGTGTACCCTGAAGCGCGCATGCGGGACCCGCGTCGTCCGGAACCGGCGACTCATCGGTTACTGCGAAAGTCAGCGATGTCAAATCAGGAGCCAAGTATGCCCGGATTGAGAATGTTGTGCGGATCGAATGTTCGCTTGACGCCCTGCGATATGCGGTCGCCGACGACGGTTGGCGAGATCAGTGGCCACAACTCGCGCGGCATTCGCTCGCATACGACCGTTGCGCCCTTGCATGCTTCGATCAGCGAATGAACGGCATCGTAGCCGGCTGACGGCGGAAGGATGCATCTCACTATACCAAGTCCAACGCTTGCGTGCATTCGAGCGGAAGGCGTCGACTCCAGTTCTTGCGCCATCGTCGTCCACACCTCGGCTACCCGCGCTGGCAGCATCGAGATTCGGAGCACGATATTCGACCCTGGGCTGGGGTAAGCCGATGGCCCCGCTGCGATATCGTCAGCAATTCGAAGACGCCGCCAAACTTCTGGAAACACCTCCGAAACACCGCCGAGAGAAGCGATTGTATCGACTTGCGAACGGGTCGCGGCCTTGTTTCCTCCGAGCTCGACGAGAAGGGTGGGACGACAGAACAATCCCATCAGTCCCGCGATCTCGCCGTCCACCAGCTCGACAGCGACGGGAGTCACCGGAGCGTTCAACACTGAGCGCAATCGCGAGGCGAGACCGGCAGCCGTATCCGGCACACTGAGCGCGAGCGTCACTGGATGCGCCGGCAGCGAATACAGACGCAACGTGACTTCCGTCACCACTCCAATCGTTCCCCACGACCCAGTCAACAGCCGAACGAGGTCGAACCCCGCCACGTTCTTCACGACGCGCCCACCACCTCTCACCACGCGCGCGTCGCCAGTGACGAACTCGGTGCCGAGCACAAGGTCTCGAACTCTTCCATACCCGTGAGCCAGCGGCCCGGACGAGCCCGTCGCCACCGTCGCTCCAATTGTCCCGTCATCGCTGCCGTACGGATCCAGCGGGAACCACTGCCGATGCTCGCGCGTGATTTTCTCGAGATCGCGAATCGTCGTTCCGGCGTGGACGGTTATCGTGAGGTCTTCCGGCACATAGTCCACTACTCCGGAATGCGCAGCGAGCGACAAAACTTTAGTCGCAGCAACGGGACGACCGGCGTCGATCCAGTGCGCTCGTCCCGATATTCGCAGCGGCGTTCCGTTTTCGAACGACTCACCTACAATTTCCTGCACCGCCTTTGCGGTCTCGGAAATTGTCGAAGCGATTGGTACGGTAGCAGTCATCTGCCCGCGGTCAGTGCAACATGCTGCGATGCCGGCGACGTTCTTCCGGATGGCGCCGCTCTCCACTCCTGGCAGGAATGAATCGGAACGACCTTGCCGGGATTCGAACGATGTTCCGGGTCGAAAACTTCGCGCAACCGGCACATGGCGCGAAGTGAGTCGGGCGAGAAGATCAGCTCGATGTAACCGATCTTGTCGAGACCCACCCCGTGCTCGCCGGTGATGCTGCCGCCGGCATCGACACATACACGCATGATATCGCCCATCGCTTGGTGGACTCGCTTGCTCTCATCAGGATCGTCGGCGTTGTACGGAATGTTGGGGTGCAGATTGCCGTCACCAGCGTGAAACACGTTACAAACAGTGACATTTTGCGCGGCGGAAATTTCCGCGATGCGTTTGAGAACCTGCGCGAGCTGCGTGCGCGGAATGACCGCATCCTGCACCACCAGGTGCGGCGCCATTCGTCCCATCGCGCCGAATGCTTTCTTGCGTCCCTGCCACAACCGGGTGCGCTCTGCATCGTTGCGCGCGACTTTGACTGTGCGGGCGCCGCCTGAGAGACAGATCTCCTGTATTGTGTCCCGGTCCGCATCGACCCCTGCTTCGGTTCCGTCAACCTCGATCAGCAGCACGGCAGCGGCATCGGCCGGATAACCCGCCGCATACACCGACGATTCGACGACCTTGATCGTGGGCCCATCCATGAATTCGAGCGCCGCCGGCACAATTCCGGACGCGATGATCGCAGATGTGACGCGAGCTGCATCGTCGACGGAGATGAAATCGGCGAGCATTGTCCGGATTGCAGCGGGTTTGCGCGTAAGGCGAACCGTTACGTCGAGGGCGATTCCAAAACATCCCTCCGACCCGATGAAGGCGCCGCGAAGATCGTAGCCGGCAATTTCTCCCTCGGGATTTCCGAGAGTTACAACCTCGCCGTCGGGCAGCAATGCGGTGATCGAGAGAACATGATTGAGTGTTACGCCATACTTCAGGCAATGTGGCCCGCCCGCATTCTCGGCGACATTTCCTCCGATGGTGCAAGCTGCCTCGCTCGACGGGTCGGGGGCGTAGAGCAGCCCGAGAGGACCGACTGTTCGATTGAGCGACAGGTTCACGACTCCCGGCTCGACAACCGCGCGCAGGTTTTCCCGATCGATCGAGATCACGCGCTTGAGCCGATGAAGCCCGAGCAGAACGATGTCGTCTGCGAGCGCGCCGCCTGAGAGTCCGGTGCCTGCGCCGCGTGGAACGAACGCGGTGCCGCTCCCGGCGAGGACACGGGCGACCGCGACAGTTTCGTCCCGGTTGCCGGGAAATACAGCCAACCGCGGTTTGCGGCGATATCCTGGGAGGCCGTCGGAGTTGTAGACCAGCAGGTCTCCGTCGCGCTGAAGCACGAAACGGTCTCCAACGATCGCCGCTAGTTGTTCCGCCAGTCCGGTGTCGCTCATGCTGCTTTACGCCCGAGAGGAAGCATCTCCATCCGTTCGGCTCGTCTCGCCGCCCACAAGCAGCAGTATATCCCTGTCGAGCTCATACTCCAGCGGTGTGTCGATAATTTGTGCTTCGCCATCGAACGAAATTCTCGTGCGGCGGCGCTTCATTGAAATCTTGCACCTTTCGACGATAAATGCGTCGAGCTCGGGGGCGCGCGAGGCGTCACCGACCCCGCGAGAAAAAGCGTCGAGTGCCAGAAAGAACAGGCGAGCTCTTCGGCGTCCGCGGACGATCATCACATGGAGCCCGCGTTTTCCCCCTTTGACGCGGCCGCCGAGGGTTGGGACTTTGAGCTCGCGCTCGCCGACGCCAACGAACAGCAGTGGCGTGCGATAGATCTGCCTCTTCCCCTCGACCTCCAGCTCGACCGCAATTGTCGGCATCGTGAAAAATGTCCAGATGCCGGCGAGAAAGGTCGCGATCCTGTATCCGAATTTCGACTCGAGGTCGTCGCGGTGCTTCATGAACTTCACGTACGCGCCGATCGAGCTCGTTCCATGAAACATATTTTTCCCAACCCTTCCCACGTCTACAGGCCCGACCGCAGAACCCGCAGCGACCGCGGCTGCCTTGTCCAGATCCTCTGGAAGCTCGTGGTCCTTGGCGAAATGGTTGAGCGTTCCTGACGGAAGCACGGCGAGCTCGACTCCGGTCCCCGCAACCGCTTCGACTGCCGTTCGAATGGTGCCGTCGCCGCCCGCAATGAGAATGCGCCTGGGGCCGGCCTTCACCTCGGCGGCGATTTTCTCTGCGAGCTTTTCGGGCTCTACCTCGCGAACATCGAAAGGGCCCGTGGCCAGTGCCTTGCGGGCCCCTTCTGCAGTGCCTGACTCCGGATTGACGAACGCCGGGATGCGGTTGGCGTCCGTCGCCATCTTACGAGCCTCTCTTAATCGGCCGTCCAGAACCCGGAAAGCGCGGCTCCATCCGGCGATTCGCGCAGCTTTTCAAATGCACGCTCGCGAATCTGACGGATTCGCTCGCGCGTTACACCCATGAGCGCACCGATCTTCTCGAGCGTCATTGCGTCCGACCCCTGCTCGAGCCCGTAGTAGAGATGCAGAATTTTTCTTTCTCTCGGGGTGAGGTATTTACGGAACACCTTATCGATGAATTCCTTCATCAGGTGGAAGTCCGTGACCTCCTCGATCTCATCGCCGTTGACTCCGGCAAACCGCTCGCCCAGGGTGCAGGCTTCGCGGTCGGAGCGGTCAATTGGAGCGTCGAGCGAGATTTCGGTAGCAGACATCTGCTTGGCTGAGCGTACTGCTTCCGGAGTCTCCTCGAGAAGCCTGCCAATTTCGTTGTCTGTGGGGTCGCGCTTGAGAACCTGCGAGAGAACTGTCTGAGCGCGTGCCAGCTTGATGAGCTGTGAATTCTGGTTGAGCGGGATTCTTACTGAGCGGGTTTGTTCTGCCAGCGCCTTGAGAACTGCCTGGCGCACCCACCAGACGGCGTACGAAATAAACTTTACGCCCTGTTCCGGATCGAACTTCCGTACCGCTTTGAGGAGGCCTTCGTTTCCGATGGCGACGAGCTCGCTCAGGTCGAGTCCGTGGCCCTGGTACTTCTTCACATACGAAATGACAAACCGAAGGTTGGCGGTGACCAGTCTTTCAGCCGCCTTTTCGTCTCCTGCCTGGGCATGTCGTGCCAGCCTTCGCTCTTCTTCGGCGTCGGTTATGAGCGGGAGCTTCTGAATGTCTTGGAGATACTGATCGAAT
>JBBQYO010000260.1:0-4498 GCA_038208605.1 Gemmatimonadales bacterium
CACCGTTCGATAGTCGGAGCCGCCGTCGCAGAACTGACGATCCTTCGTCACCGGATCGATGTTGTGCCAATACGCGTCGAGAAGTTTCGCGTATGTGACCTTCGACGGATCGAACTCCACCTGCACCGTCTCGGTGTGACCAGTAGTCCTCGGGTTGACCTGCTCGTACGTCGGATTTTTTGTTTGGCCGCCCGCATAACCGACAGTCGTCGCGATCACACCAGGCACGTGCTGGAACGGACGCTCCATACTCCAGAAACAGCCGCCGGCGAACATCGCCGTGTCCGCTTTAGGGCGCCCGGGTGTGGCGCTTCGTTGAGTGACTTTGTTTTCAGCCAGGGTCTTTACCGAGTCGTCGACTGCGGCCGTGACTGCCGTATCCTGAACGAGCGACGGCTTCGCCAACTCGGCTACTTTCTGAGCGGGCGGTGTGCCTGGCGGGACGACCGGTGCCGATTCACCGCGGCTGCATGCTGCTGCCGAGGCCAACAGCGCTAGCACCGTTGCCGCAGTCACGACGAGACCGCGGGGTTGAAACTTGATACTCATGGGACTCCATTCACAGAAACGGGAGGGGCCGTCTTCGCGGAAATTTCCGCCGACCATTCAGCGGGGATGTTATGGTTGAATGCATTTAGCGAGCCAATCTGGTGCGGCATTGTGTGCACCAGATTGCGGGAATTGGGATATCTGATGCGTTTCCTTATCGTCAGTTATCTGTGTGTGTTAGATGCCCCTCGACGCACTTCTATGGACGAGCTCCTTCGCGGCTGGAGCCCATTCTGGAAACATGAAGTTGAAGCCGGAGTCGCTGAGGCGCTTCGGAATTACCCGCCTGCTTTTCAAGACGAGCTCCGTTTCAGTGCGCATGAGGAACGCTCCGACCTCGAGCATCAGCTTTGTGGCAGGAAGTGCGATGTGGACTCCTGCGGCGTCCCGGATTGCCTTCATGAAGTCGTGATATGGAAGCGGATTGGGTGCGGCGATGTTGATTGGGCCGACTAGCTCTTCGTGTTCGATAAGCCATCCGACTGCGCCAACGAAATCCGTTTCGTGGATCCATGAGACATATTGCCGGCCGCCGGCGGCACTGCCGCCGAGTCCGCGTTTCACAAGAGTGAGGAGAGTGTCGAAGATTCCGCCGCGATCCGGACTCATGATCATCGACGAACGCATTTTGACTATGCGAGTGTGAGGCAGCACAATCTCGTCTGCTGCTCTTTCCCACGCTTGTGCGACGTCAATGCTGAACTTCCATGACGCGGGTGCGTCTGGTTCAGTCCCGCCGATTTGACCGGTAACGTCATCGTTCGGTGCGTCAAAGCGGTGGGCGTAAATTGTGGCAGTGCTTGCCTGGAGCCAGAGCCGCGGAGGATGCCGCGCGGCTGCGATGGCCTGTCCGATTATTCGGGTGGATTCGACGCGTGAATCCATTATCGCCTTGCGATTCGCGTCATTGTAGCGGCAGTTGACATTTCGCCCGGCGAGATTGATAACGACGTCTGCATCGTCGATCTCGCTAGCCCACGGGCCGAGCGTGCGCGCGTCCCAGTGCACAGTGCGCCAGGATGTTGATTGGAGAGAGCGCGACAACACCGCTACATCGAGACCCTGCGCATCAAATGCTCGAGCGAGGATTGTCCCGACCTGTCCGCTGCCACCGGCGATGACAACATTCATTGATAGTTGACGACCGATGCTGGCACAGGTAGACAGTGCAACTGATTCGATCTTAATGCCATTAAAACTTTCTCCTGCAGATTCGGATAGGGCTGGATCGTCCGTCGCAAAACCCCCGCCGATGAAACTCTGGACATAATTAGAACGTTGTTCTATTATGGCCATATGGCTCTCCCCTCACGAGTTTCTCCGCCCCTCCAGGAGCGCTCAGCAAAAACGCTCGAGCGTATCGTCGAAGCAGTCGAAGATCTGCTTAAGACGAAATCCTTCGAGGACGTCACCATCCGTGACATCGTCACGAAGGCGAAGTGCCCCATTGCCTCATTTTACGCGCGGTTCAAGAGCAAGGATGACCTCCTTCCCCACCTGTACGAGCGGTACGACGCGCGAGTCGTTCCATCGATGCTTGCAAAGGTCTCCGGGATTGACATGGCTAGCATCGACCTCAGGCAGGCCGTCGATCTCACCGTTGATCTCATCATCGAGTCGTACACGCGCGACAAGTGGCTCATGCGGGAGATCGCGCTCTTCGCGCGTCGCAATCCTGGCGCGATTGGCGGCGACAAGCGTCGCGAGCGCGCCGGTATGCACGTCACGGCCGCGAAGTTGTTCGCGGTCTACAAGAAGGACATCAAGCACAAGGATCCAGTCCGCGCGGCTGAAGTCGGAATCTTTCTCATCGCGTCGATCGCACGCGAAACGATTCTCTTCGGTGCCGCGCCGCACGCCACCGCTACCGGCCTTACTGGCGAAGCGCTCCGTGCGACTCTCTTTCACACCTTCCACTCTTTCCTGACCACACCATGCGCATCGCCTCATCTTTGTTGCTTGCCCTCGCGGCGCTGATCGACCCCGCCCGCATTGCGTTCAACGCGCAAAAGGCTGACAAGCTGGAATGGACCCCGTTCATTTTCACCACCGACTCAGGCGAGAGCACTGATGCCGAGCGTGCGGTGATTGTGGTGCCGGAGCGTCATGGGAAGTCCGGCGGGGCGACGATCAAGCTTCCGCTGATTCGCTTTCGCACCAAGGCGACGCATCCGGGAGCTCCAGTTGTCTACATAGCCGGCGGTCCAGGTGGCTCCGGCCTCGTATCAGGAAAGCGCGATCTCTACTTCCCGGCAGCGATGGCATTCTGGGAGACCGCCGACGTAATCTTCTACGATCAGCGCGGCACCGGAACGGCCGAGCCGTCGCTCAACTTCGGTGTAAAGTTCGATGTTCCGTCGAATGCTCTTGTCGGCTCTGACATTGCGCGCGCCGCATTCCGCAAGACAGCCGACAGCGTCGTGAAGCTCACGCGGACCAAGGGCATCGATCTCGACGCATACAATAGTGTAGAGAATGCCGACGACCTCGAGTCAATTCGCGTTGCGCTCGGCGCCGACAAGATGTCGCTGTGGGGTCACAGCTACGGATCGCATCTCGCGCTCGCTTACATGAAGCGTCACGGAGCGCACGTGTCCCGCGTGATACTCGGCGGCATTAACGGGCTCGACCAGCGTTGGCGCTATCCGTCCGAAGGTGAGACGTGGCTCAGGACCATCGACGCGGCGACCAGGCAGGATGCTCGCCTGCGCGCATCGATGTCTGATTTTATTGGAACGACTCGCAGGGTAATCGAGAAGCTCGAAGCGAATCCGATTCACGTGAATGTCAGCGGCCAGGACGTTGTCATCGGAGCTGATGAGATTCGGACGATGTTCGTTCTTCAGGGTGGAGAGTCTGATTTCGTGAAGCGGCTTCCGCTGCTGATTGCAAATCTCGACAGGGGCGAGGCGACTCCGTATGCGCCGCTGGTTCAGGGAGTGTTGAGGAATAGAACTGTTGGGACAGCGATGACGTACTCGATGCACATCGCGTCCGGAGTGTCGCCGAAGCAACTCGATCGCATCAAGCGTGAAGTGCCGGGAACCATCTTGCGTGATGCGATCAACTATCCCTTCAGCGACGATGGTTTCCGCACTGCGTGGGGAGTCACCGATCTGGGTGAGGCATATAGAGCTTCCGTGGTATCATCGATTCGTGTTCTGCTGATTAGCGGAACATTGGATGGACGCACGTCGATCGCCGCAGCGAGAGATGTGCGAAAGGGATTGAAGAACGCATCTCAGGTGACTGTGCGTGGCGCGGCCCACGATATCTATGGTGAGACGCCGGTTCTGATCGACCGCATGAAGCGATTCATGAACGGCGAGCGCCTTCGCGATACAACTATTGACGTAGCGACCGAATTTCACGGGCCCGACGAGCCAGCGCTGACTGCCGAGATTCATTCAATCGCCGTAGACAAGGGAGTTGAAGCAGCGATCGCGCGGGCGAAGGATCGGCGCATTGCGCCGAATGCAGATCTAACGAGTTACGTGCTCGAGAACGTCGCGGGAGTGCTCGACCGAACCGACAAGCGTCCGCAGGATGCGATCGCCATCCTTCGCGCTGGTACGGAAATGTTTCCGTCGAATCCGGTTCTCAATCTTCGCCTTGGTGGCGCGCTGCTAGCGGCCGGGGACAAGGCTGGTGCGGTTGCGGCTTACCGTCGGGCTGTTTCGCTCAATCCCCTGCTCAGATTCGGGGTTGTGCAGTTGGGCAAGCTGGGAGGGTAGCGCTAATGGCGAGACGGCAACGTGCCGATGAGGCTGCGCGCAAAGCCGTCGCCGAAGAGACCGGCGACGGCCACGACTTCATTTCACTTCGAGCCGTGCAACGCGCGCAATGCGTTGTCGGCGACGTACGATCCCACTTTGCGTCCTTGTGATTCTCCGATCTCAGTCGCGTAACGGAAGTGGTATCCGATGTACACGCGCGACGCGTCGTTCTC
>JBBQYO010000261.1:0-4497 GCA_038208605.1 Gemmatimonadales bacterium
AGTATCTCTCGGCCGCATGGAAGAAGGACAGCGCAGCGTTCGGCACCGACTTGCGGCGTCAGCTGGGGGCTTTGAGACCTTCGGCCGATCCACTCGTGCGCGCGGCAGCGGAGAGCACTGCAGTTTTTTCGAGCTGGCCATCCACGTCAGGCAACCCGCGCGCGATTTCGTGGTATCAAAACATTGTCACTACTTACGTCGTTCCGGCATTGCAGGGACGTACGCAGAGAGCGACGCTGCGCACCCGGCGCGGGGACATCGTGCTGGAGTTGTTTGGCGCCGACGCTCCGATAACAGTCTGGAATTTCATGAATCTCGCGCGAACTGGTTATTACAAGGGAACGGGGTTTCACCGCGTCGTGCCTAACTTTGTTGCGCAGGACGGCGATCCGCGCGACGACGGTAACGGCGGGCCCGGTTATGCAATTCGCGACGAAATGAATCCCCGTCGATATGAGCGGGGTGCGCTGGGAATGGCTCTCTCCGGACCCGATACAGGGGGCAGCCAGTATTTCATCACTCATTCGCCGCAGCCGCATCTTGACGGGCATTACACGGTTTTTGGCCGGGTTCTCACCGGGTACGCGGCTCTCGACCGGATTGTGCAGGGAGATAGGATTACTTCAATAACAGTTAGATGATACGTCGGCGTTCGCTGGCACTTATTGTTTTTGCCGGGGGTGGTTGCGCGCCTCGCGCCGTGCCGCTCAAGGGTGCACCTGCCCCCGAGCGCGCCCTCCCGGTAATCCAGCTCGCTCCCGGACACCGCAAGATTGTGTTTCATTGGGACTATCAGGAGAACAGCCTGGCGGTCAACGGCGAGGGCGCGATTCGCGTGGCTTATCCCGACAGCGCCCGCGTCGACCTGTTCCTCAACGGCGGCATCTCAGCCGGCCACGCAGTGCTCGTCGGTGACATGCTGATATCTCCCAACAAGGAACAGATCGAAAAAGTCCTGCCTCCGCCTTCGATGATGTGGGCTGCGCTCGGACGCCTCGCGATCCCGGCATTGCCCGACACTGTCCTAACTGTGGACGGCGAGGTTCTTTATGCGGACATCGGCCGCCCGACCGCATGGCGTGTTACCATAAAGGGCAGCCGGTTGATGCAGTTGGCCAGACTCAGCGGGGGAAGAATTGCCGAGCGTGTTACGAGGGATGATGGCGGGCGTCTTTTGTACGAGGTTCCAGGCCGCCGTAAGCTATGGATCGGAATCACCCGCGACGAAGAGGTACCGGCATTTGATGCGTCGATCTGGGGCCCTTAGCATTCTGGTGGCGCTATCCGCCTGCTTTCCCTACGGCTTCGCCGGCGGAGGGCTGCCTTCGCACGTCCGCACCGTCGCCGTAATTCCATTTGAAAATCTCACCTCAGCTCCCGAGCTCCAGCAGGAAATAACACAGGCGTTGCGCGCCGAGCTCAAGGATCGCCTCGGCCTTCGTGAAGCGGCAGAATCCCGTGCCAATGCTGTCGTCCGTGGCACGATACAGCGGTATGAGACAGACATTCCCATTGGCTTCAGCGCGACGAACAAGAATCAGACGTCTGCGCGACGTCAGCTGCAGATTGCGGTCGACATCGAGATGATCGACCAGGCGTCGGGCAAAGCGCTGTGGTCACGCAAGGGGCTGATTGTCGAAGGCCAGTATGAAGAGCGCGGCGAGTCAGCAGGACGCAAGCAAGCCATCGACCGGATCGTTACGGAGCTGGTCCAGGGAGCGCAATCTCAGTGGTGACGGCGCCCATGCTTGGGCGAGCCAGACCCGGCACGAGCCGCCTTGGATGCCTCGTGCAGCTAATCCTCCTCGGCGGCATCATTTACTTTGGCATCTTCCTCGGAGAAGACGCCCTCGCTTACTACCGGCTGCGCGACGCGATGAAACAGGAAGCCGTTTTCGCGAGGAGCCGGACGGATCAGCAGATGAAGGATCGTTTGCGCGCTTTCACAGATTCCGTAAAGCTTCCCCCTTCCGCGAAGGACATCAACATAGTCCGTACAGACAATCGAATCAGAATCTGGAGCGAGTACGATCAGGAGCTCAGGCTTCCATTCGAGCAGCATCGAACGATTCATCTTCGGCCCTCAGTCGAGCAGGCGTTCTGACCTCACGACCTCCGTCGCGAAAAATCATGTCGTGGGAAGAGGCGCGCGGCTGGAGGGCCGAGCTCGCGGGGCGGCTCGTGTTCACAAACGGTGTTTTCGATCTGCTGCATCCCGGTCATATCGACGTGCTCACGGAGGCTCGTGCGCTCGGCGATGCTTTGATCGTTGGGTTGAACAGCGACGACTCGGTGAAACGGCTCAAGGGCCCGGCGCGGCCGGTGCGCAATGAGGCGGAGCGAGCTTATGTCCTGGCCGCTCTTGAAGCGGTGGACGCAGTAGTGATGTTCACCGAAGACACGCCCCTGGAGCTTGTCATGGCGCTCAAGCCAGACGTGATTGTAAAGGGCGGCGACTACACCATCGATAACATCGTCGGCGCGCGCGAAGTTCGCGGGTGGGGAGGGGAAGCTGTTGCGATTCCACTTACCCCCGGTCAATCGACAACGTCAATCATCGAGAAGCTCAGTGGCGGATAAGGATCCAGCTCGCACGAACAGGACCAATTCGGAATTGCGAAAAGTCGGTCTCGAGGTCGGGGTCGCTCCCTATGCCGAAGGCTCGTGCCTCGCATCATTCGGCGAAACGAAAGTTCTCTGCACGGCAAGTGTCGAAGCGGGAGTGCCAGGCTGGAGACGTGGCTCCGGTCTGGGCTGGCTCACGGCGGAGTACGCGATGTTGCCGAGAGCCACCAAAACGCGAACGAATCGTGAACGTTCGCAGCTCGGCGGCAGAACCCAGGAAATTCAGCGTCTCATCGGGCGAAGCGTTCGCGCCATGATCGATGATTTCACGTTCGGTGAGTTCACGGTAAAGCTCGATTGCGACGTTCTTGTTGCCGATGGCGGCACGAGAACAGCCGCAATCACCGGAGCGGGCGTGGCAATCGTGCAGGCGTTCAACTGGATGGTCGAAAACGGAAAGGTTGGAGTTACGCCTGTAAAGCGAAGGGTCGCGGCGATTAGTGTTGGAATCGTGGATGGCGATCCGCGCCTCGATCTCGAGTACACCGAGGACGTGCGAGCAGATGTCGACATGAATGTCGTGATGAGCTCCACGGGGCAGTTCGTCGAGGTGCAGGGAACGGGAGAGCATGGAACGTTCGACCGCGGCCAGCTGAATATTCTTCTCGATCTGGCTGTCGCAGGCATTGCCGAGCTCGACCGCGCACAGCAGGCGGCGCTTGGGGTTTAGAGGTCCATTTCTGCTTGCGTCGCGGAGCGAGGGAAAGCTTCGTGAGCTGAACGGAATTCTGGCTTCGGCTGGACTTCACGCCCTGAATCTTTCTGAAGCGGGTTTTCATCCCAGGCCTGAGGAAGATGCAATCGAGTGCTACGATACATTCGAGGACAACGCCCTCGCGAAGGCGCGATTCTTCAACGCGCTGAGCGGCATGCCGACGTTTGCCGACGATTCCGGACTTTGTGTCGACGCCCTTGCTGGCTCTCCGGGGGTGTGGAGCAAGCGCTTCTCGAAACGGCCTGACCTGAGCGGTCAGGATCTCGATGACGCTAACAACGAAAAGCTGTTGCATGAGATTGCAGGCGTATCGAATTGGAGCGCGGGATATAAATGCGCTGCGGCATTTGCGCATGGCTCAACGGAAGTGTTCGAGATGGGAGAGGTCCGCGGCAGGATTGTGAAGATCCCTCGGGGAAGCGAAGGGTTCGGATATGATCCGTACTTTCTGTCGACCGAGCTGGGCCAGACGTTCGGCGAAGCTTCGATCGAAGCCAAAGAGGTCGTGAGCCATCGAGGTCGAGCGTTTCGCGCTTTGCTCGAGAAGCACTGTCACAGGATTCTCGGGATGAAATAGTTCGCTGAGTCAATGCCTCGACTCATAGTTACAAGGTGAATAGATTGCGACATCATTTCGGGGCGTAGCGTAGCCCGGTATCGCGCCTGCTTTGGGAGCAGGAGGTCCCCGGTTCAAATCCGGGCGCCCCGATTGAAGTAACTCGAGGCCTGGGTGTAATTCAAATCCACTCGCCACTATACAGAGAGCGTAATTTCCCACGCGAGACGAAGGCGGTCGGAAGCGAGCCGAGGAGATACGAATTCTCTTTGCCAATAGCTCCCTGCGACAGTCTTGCGAGCGCAATCCCCTTCGTATCCATGGCAGCCCTGAAGGCGATGCGATCCGCTACACTGGAAATTCAATTTGCGCCCGCCATTGGTCACACAATGTCGGTTTCACATCAGCGATTGCGGGATGACGCTTGGAGATACGCGTCGCACTGACGTCTCGTCGGGGAATAGGCGTCAACGTCGCAGTCGTAGTCGGCGATTTCGTCGCGATATCGACGATACGTTTCGTCTGATCGACGAAAAGAAAACAGGCGTCATGGCGGTACACAAACGACATTGCAGAATTGACTTTGGCGGCTAGGTTAAAT
>JBBQYO010000262.1:0-4457 GCA_038208605.1 Gemmatimonadales bacterium
CGTTTATCCTTTGACTCCGGAGCCAGCCATGCTCTCGATGAAATTTCGCTGAAGAAACGCATAGGCAATCACGACGGGCACGACGAGCACCATCGCGGACGCGAGCGACACGCCGATCGATCCTGCTCCCCCGCCGAGGGAGAAGACGGTGAGCAGCTGCGGGAGCGTCATGAGGTGCTGCTCGCGCACTACCAGCAGTGGCCAGAGCACTTCATTCCACGATCCCATGAACGTGAAGATCGTGACGATAGAAAGCACCGGTCTCGACAGGGGCCAGAAAATCGTGAAGAGAATTCTCATCTCTCCCATGCCGTCCATGCGCGCCGAGTCGATGAGTGATTGCGGGATCTGGAGAAAGAACTGGCGCATCATCAGAATTGCCGTGGCGTTGAACAGATACGGAAGGATGAGCGCTGCGTAAGTGTCGATCAGCCCGAGCTGGACAATTAGTGTGTACATCGGAATGAGCGTGAGCTGTCCCGGTACGAGGAGCACGCCCATCGTTGCGGCGTTCAGCACGGGGCGGCCCTTGAAGCGCAGCCGGGCCATCGCATAGGCTGTTATCGACCCGAACACCAGCACTGAGAAAGTGATCGTTCCCGCCACGAACATGCTGTTCAGCAGGGCCCGTCCAAACGGCGCGCGGGCCCACATGGTACGGTAGTTGTCGAGAGTGCCGTGCTCCGGGAAAAGTGCGAGGCTGCCGACTTCCGTCAAAGGCTTGAAAGTCGCCGATGCCATCCAGAGAAATGGATAGATGAACGTGAGGGCGGCGAGCGCGAGAGTAGCGTAAAGTGCGATCCGCCTGAAGGTCTTCACAGCACTTCCGCCCGGCCGATTACGCGGCGCTGGATGAACACGACGGTCCCAATGATCAGCGCGAGTGCAACGCCGATTGTTGCGGCGTATCCCATCTTCTGGTATGCGAACGCGTTCGTGTAGAGATAGAGCACGATCGAGTACGTGCGCCTCAACGGACCGCCGCCGGTCATGACATACGGCTCGATGAAGAGCTGAAAGCCGTTGATGGTGGAAAGGGTCACGACGAGAATCGTCTGCGGCAGCAGCATCGGAAGCGTCAGATACCTGAAACGCTGCCAGCTCGTCGCTCCCTCGATCTCGATCGCCTCTTTGCATGACTTCGGTATGTATTGAAGTCCGGCGAGATAGATGATTACGTAGAAGCCGACGTTCTTCCACGTCACCATCGCGGCGATGGCGGGCATTGCTGTAGACGGATTGGTGAGCCAGGGGACGGGCGCAATGCCGACCCGCACGAGAAGCCCGTTTATCAACCCAACGTCGGTGGCGTAGAGATTACTCCAGAGAATCGCCACGACCGCACCGGATATGACGACTGGAAGAAAGAACGCCGCTCGCCAGAACGACCTGAACGCGAGCGGGCGGTTGAGTGCGAGTGCGAGCGTAAGAGCGGTGACGATCTGCAGCGGAAGATGGATGCTGAGAAAGACGAATGTGTTCGCGACTGCGCGCCAGAAGCGGCTGTCGTGCGCGAGAAGCGTGATGTTGTCAGCTCCCGCGAACGCGGGAGTGGTCACGAGGTCCCAGCGCATGAAGACGAGCGCAAGCGCGAACAGAATGGGATATGCCGCGAACACGAGCAGGAACGCCGCATACGGCGCCGCCATCAGCGAGCCCGAACGCCGCTCACCGCGCATCGATGATGCTCCTCGCTTCTTTCGCCGCATTCGACAGAGCCTGGCGAACGGGCATCTTCCCGTAAATCGCTGACTCTTCGTACGCCTCCGAGAGCAGGTCGAACATCTCGACTACATCGGGATCGAGATCGATGTCGCGCGTTCGCTCGACGTACGCTGCGTACGTCGAAAGGGTTGGCCACTTCTTGAGGGAAGTCGTGAACCTGTTGTCCGACACTAGTCCCCGTCGGTATGGAAGCTGGCTTGCCTCTTCGATCAGCAGTCGATCGGCGGCGGGCGACGTGAGGTACGCGACGAAGCGAGCCGCTTCTTCCGGGTGACGCGTGGTGGAGAAAATTGCGATGCTTCGCAGGTCCGCAAACGCAAAACTGTCGCCGGGCGGAGTGCCGTCGGCAGAAGGCACTGGAGTCACGTCGTAGCGAAGTCCCTTCACCTTCCGCTCGTCGAGCTCCTTCACAAACCATGGCCCGATGATTTTCATCGCGACCGTCCCGTCCATGAACGGATCCCGGCCCAGCGCGAAGTTTGAGCGGGGAAGAACTCCTGAATCGAAACCGCGGCGCAAAAAATCGAGGGCCGCGACTGCGGCGTGGTTTTCGAACACAACCTTGCCGTTGTTGACGAGTGTAACGCCGCCCGAGCTGGCGAGATACAATGGATAGAAATCGTAAAAACGCTCGTACCACGTCGTCTTCAGCGTCGCCCAGAAGGCCCACCGATCAAGTCGACCATCCCCGTTCGTGTCGCGCGTCAGCCGTCTGCACGCTTCGAGCAGCTCAGTCTGATTGCGCGGCGGCGCTACCCCTGCCGCTTTCAACAGATCGACGTTGTACATCAGCATCATCGGATTCGTCTTCCACGGAAATGCATAGATCCCTCCGTCGGGAAGCCGAAGCGATGACAGCATCGCTGGACTCGTGCGTTCCTGAAGCCGCGCTGATGTCGCAACGCGATTGTCCAGCCTCACGACGCCGTTCGCGCGCACAAGTCGCGCGAGCAATGCGGAGGAAACGTTCGAGCTGACGTCAGGTGTTGCTCTCGCGACAATCGCAGCGAGCAACACTTCCTCGGTCGAACGGCCAGCCGGTAACGGCTGTACGCGCACCTGCACGTCGGGATTCTCCAGATTCCACTGTGTTGCCAGCTTCATTGCGAGTCTGGTCTCCGGCGGATTCGCTGCCGGCCAGTATGTCAATGTGATCGGTGGCGCGCGAACAGCGGACGGTGCGGCGGCCGCGACCTCCAACCCTGACTTCCCGCGCTTGACGACAATCCGTTTCCCATCCGGTCCGGCGAACTCTCTATGATCCGGAAGGCTTGACAGCGATGGACTGACTGCCGCCGTCGAACGATACGTGAAATACTGTGTAGCCTCTGGATTGCCAGTCACCGCCTGCAACGCGAGCAGCGACTCCACCGTGGACTCGGCGCCGGCGTTTCGATTCAGCTTCAACGGTGATGGCCCGTCGATGCCATCGAACGTGCGGCCGGTCTTCGAGTCGTACATCGGGAGACCGAGCGGATTCGCGCCGGCGAACCAGCCCGCCGTTAGCCCCGCGAAAACGGCATAACGCGAATCGCCTGTCGCGTCAGCCAGCGCGAGATATCCTTCAACAACAGGACCCACAGCGTACGCAATCTGCGGGAACCACGATGCACTTCCCCCTGGAGATACGGATGCCGGAACCTGCCCAGCCAGCAGAAAGCGCGACCACAGACCATCCGCCTCTTTTCTCGCGGCGACAGCAAAATCGGGACGGTTCAGCACCACCGCGGCAATGGCAAGCGCCTGCGTCGAGCGCGATCCCCACGCGTGCCATTCCACGGCGGCATTCTCGGTGCGCGCGCCCCATGGGGGTGTCGCTTCGTTGCCGTTCGACAGCGGTACGAGCAGCATCGCGGTCCGAGTCGCGATTGCCGCAACATCCGGCGACGGTTCCGCGCGCTCCAATGCGAGAAGACCGAGCAGGGCTTCTGCAGTCGCCGTAGTCGATCCACCGATGAGGCGTCCCGCATCAACTTCACGCCCGAGCCGCGCCACCGCGCGGTCGAGTACAGGCCGCATTGGCGCGAGCTGAATGGAATCTCTCGGCCCCAGTACGCGAACTGCTTCGCCGAGCGCCCAGATACTTCGCGCAGCCCAGTACGACATGCTCTTCCGGCTACTCGGCGCATCGCGATTCAATCGCCCGTGCGCGTCCACGAAGT
Organism: Gemmatimonadales bacterium; assembly: GCA_038208605.1. GTDB lineage: Bacteria > Gemmatimonadota > Gemmatimonadetes > Gemmatimonadales > Gemmatimonadaceae > UBA4720. The sequence continues at coordinate 3,888 of JBBQYO010000262.1, forward strand.
TGACGAACTCGCCGTCGCCTTGCTCCATCGACTCAACAAATGCCAGCAGCTTCAGTGCCTCATCGCGTGCCCGCGCATCGCCCGTCTGTTCATACGCTCGCAGATACGCGACTGATGCACGCGCGGCGTCGTCGAGGCTTGCTACTCCCTCGTATCCATCGCGTGCAGGCGATCCTGTCAGGTGATAGTCGGGAGCCTCCGCATACAGTGACACGACGCGTACAGGCTTACCGGAAACGACAACATCGAGCCCCAGGTGTCGCAGGTAGTCGAGGTTGACGACGAGCGGAGCAGGTCCGGCGGGAACAGGCTCCATTTTGCGGCTGCATCCTGTTGCGATCGCGGCCGCGAGAGCCAGAATGGCGGCTAGCCTCATCGTCACTGCAGCGCTCGACCTTAGTACGGCACACCACCATGACCGAGCTCGATCGCTTTTTCGAGCGAGTCAACCAGAGCTTCCTTATTGACTCGTGCACCTGCGATCGTAACATCGGCAGCGCCGTAGTAGACGATCAGGTCGTCTCCCATTTCGACGAGGCCCTGCGCAAAGACAACGCGCACACCCGTGAT
>JBBQYO010000263.1:0-4420 GCA_038208605.1 Gemmatimonadales bacterium
GGCACCACGATGTTGAGTGCGTCCGCGGCACCGCGCTGAAAGAGGCATATCAGCGTCTTGCCCTTCGGTGCCACGAGCATCTGGGCGCCGAACGCGGTGCGGCGGAGAAAGCTGGGACTGAGTCCCATCGTGACGAGGGCAAGCGCCCCCGATTTTACGAATGCTCTGCGTTCCATTGTATGAACCTCTGCGCTAGTGCCGCTGGAACTCGGGTGACCCGAGCGCCAGACCGACGACCTGCGCAATACCGTTGAGTTGTGGGACAGCACCATTCCCTGCAGCGAGCGGATTGGTACGGGGATTACCGAGAAGCTTTGCGGCCTTGTCGCCGGTTTTTCCCTTCACTGGGCGTCCTCCTGCCTGCATCGACATGTCAGCCATGGCGTCTGACGTCGGTTCAGCTGCAGCAGGAAGCGGGGTGCTACCTGCGCTTGCAAGGAGAGGGTTTTCACCGGACATCAACACTCCGCGCGTGTCGGGCGACACCGATCCGCCGAGCATCAGTGAGACAACCGCGTCCACCTGCCTGGTGCGCGACGCAGCAGCGAGTGTGTCGAGTCCGGGGATCGAATTGACGCGGGCGCCAGGAATTCTGTTCCCAGCCGCGGCCATTCCGAAATTGATTCTGTTGAGGATTGCGCCGGCATTCATCCATGCATCGCCGGTGTCCGGATATCCGTTCGGAGCCTGATGTCCGAAGATCGGCTGGCCGAGGTACGCGACAACCTGCGCCGTGCGCGGTGTGCTGTCGGGCTCGGCGTTCATGGCGCGCATTGCGCTCACGACCACCTCGAACGGGGACTTCACCTTGCTGCGATACGCCTCCTGGGAAAAGAACTCGTTCGACGTCAGGATGGTTCGCATCACTTCGCGAATGTCACCGTCCGTCTCGAGGAATACCGCGGCAGCCTGATCGACGAGGGCCTGCGGCGGATTGTCCGAGACGAAATGGCGCACGAGCTTCGTCGCTACGTACTTCGCTGTGGACGGATGGCGCGATACGATATCGAGCACATCTTCGCCGTCTTCCATTCCACGCCCGGCCTTCAGCTTGTGGCCGAGCACGATTTTCTCGCCGGCGTCATGCATTTCCGGGCGGAACACAAAACCTCCGCCTGTTGCCGGTGGCTTGATCGTCCATCCGGTCAGAGCCCGGGCGACGTTGATCACGTCCTGCTGTGTGTAGCCACCATCCACACCGAGCGTGTGCAGCTCGAGCAGCTCACGACCGTAGTTTTCGTTGAGCCCGCCGTTTCGCTGTTTATTGATGCGCTGTTGCACCTGCTGAGCCCGGTCCGGGTCCATCTGTCCGCCCTGGGCCGGCCGTCCGCCGAAAATGCCGCCACCGATTCCACGGCCAGGCGTACCGAGTGCTCCGTTCGGGCGGCGGCCTCGGGCATTTCCCCGTGCGACGCGCGTCACCGCGTCGGCGCCACCGAGCCGCTGATTGCGATCGTAGCTCGCTAGCCGCGGACGCGTGCTGTCAGCCATGCTGCGCGCATTGTCGAGGTAGAACAACATTGCCGGGCTCCTGGCGACGGCTCCGAGCAGATCGCGGAATTTCCCGAGCGCATGCGGGCGAATCACATCCCGCTCATACTCGGCCAGATAGTAGACTTCCGGCGCGCCTTTCTGAGCGTAGACGTTGAAGTGATTGAGCCAGAAGTCGGTCATCACTTCGTCGAGCTGACGGTTGCTCATGACTGCGCGCGCCACGCGTGCGGACTGAAGCTGCCCGGCTACGCCGCGACGCTTGATGGCAATCGACCTGAACGCCATGCTGTCGTCGCGAGAGATGCCTTGAGTCGTGTCGCCAGCAGCGCGCTTTGCCATTCGCCGGTCTCGCTGCGCAACCGCATACTCCTGAAGGAGCTCGTTCTGGTTCTCGTGCAGGATGCTGTAATGACTGAGAAACTGCTCGAGCGACGAGTCGTCGATCGATTCAGGATGAAGCTGCTGATCGATCCACTTGTCGAGTCCCATCGCGCGCACTTTCTGCACATCGCCGGGGCGAGCACCGAACGCGACACGGTTGAGCGCGTGGATGACCTGTTGGTCAGCCGCGAGCTCACGGTGATCGAGGCGCGGAGGAGTCGCCGCCGTTCGGGCGGCGGCCCGTTGAGCCGTGGCGATGCTGAATGGGCCGGCGCTCACAACGCTGAGGGCGCCCAGAAGTAGATAGGTTCGTCGATTCATTGTCATCCCGATTTGTTCTTCTCTCGGTAGACGACGCGATCGCGGCTCCGTTAAAGCGGGCAACGCGATTCAACGCCCTGGTGTCGAATCCGTACACTCAACGGCGACCACGATGATCCCTCTGCTTCCAGTCGTACTTGCAATGACTGTATTTGGCCGGAGCCAATCGTCAGGCGCGACGATCGCCCCGATTCTGCCTATTGCCGTGTCGGGGCGAGGTACAAGTCGCTCGTGACCATAGGAAGGGCAGGAGACAGAACTCTCATCGAATCACGCGGTAAGATATACGTCGCGGGAGTCGGCTCAGCCGGTTACGACGGGCGAAACGGGCCAGCTACGTACGATGCAGTCGACGCCTTCACCCGCGTGTCGACCCACGCCGCGTGGATCGACAGTGTCATCAAACTATCGGCTACTTCAAGGACTGCAGGTACTGCTTCAGGTCCGTCTTCGGTTCGGGGTATTTGAGGTCGAGACTCTCCAGCGTCTGGACGATTCTCTTTGCGATCAGATAATTCCGCGCTTTGTTGCTGTCCGCGGGAACGACATACCACGGCGCCCACTTCGTGCTGGTCTTGCGCAACGCATCCCGGTAGGCCGCAGTGTAATCGTCCCACAAATTGCGCTCATCCAGGTCGCCCGCTTTGAACTTCCAGTTCTTTGTCTCATCCTTAACGCGGTCTACCAGTCGCACCCTCTGCTCATCACTCGAGACGTGCAGAAAAAATTTCAGAATCACCGTGCCGTTATCGGTCAGCATCTGCTCGAAATCGTTGATCTGCTTGTAGCGTTTCGACCAGACGGGCTTCGGAACGAAGTTGTGCACGCGAACCACCAGCACGTCCTCGTAGTGTGACCGGTTGAACACGCCGATCATTCCTTTCTCGGGCGCTACCTCGTGGATGCGCCACAGATAATCGTGCGCCGCCTCGACCGCTGTCGGCACCTTGAACGAGGTAACGCGAACGCCGGCAGGATTGAACGCGCCCATCACGGTCCTGACAACCCCGTCCTTGCCTGACGCATCTCGACCCTGAAGAACGATCAGCAGTGCGTGACGTCCGTCTGCATAAAAAACATTCTGCAGCTCGGTCAGCCGCTCGAGCAGATCGTTGATCTCCTTCTTGAGATCGTCGCCCTTCGGCAGGTCTTTGGGCGCGGCCGCATCCTTGTCGCGAAGCTCGAGATCGTCCTGTGATGAAACCGGTTCGAGAAGCATGTGCTGGTCGGGTATGAGTGTATGAAACTAGATGTCGAACAATGAAATGATCTGCGCGACGCCGTCGCGATAGTAATCGTCGATGCGCGACTCTTCAACAAACCCGTGCGACAGCAGCAGGGCTCGAAAGCGCATTACGCTCGGATCACCTGGCAGTTCCGCAACTATCATCCGCGCACCGGACGACGCCAGCTCAGCTGAAATCTGAAACAGCAGCCGCTCGCCAATGCCGGCGCGCCTCGATCTCGGAGCAACGAGAAGCGAATACAACATTCCCGTGCCGACGGTCCCGGCAACCATTCCGAAAACCGCGAATCCGACCAGCTCCCCATCGCGCTCAGCGATGCATGCACGGTACTCGCCATCCTGTTTCGAAACCGCGCTCTTCAGCAGCTCAGTCGTCCGCTCGATCGACGGATTCTTTTCGCGTTCCCACTCCACCAGTGCGAGCGCGGCGGCGAGGTCTTCCCCGCGCGCCGCGTGAACAGCAAGCCGTTTCAGAGCAGGGGCAAGCACCGTAGTCTCCGGGACTACCTATATATGTAGTGTTCGGCCGAGGACGCCAAGGGCGGCCTCCTTCACGGCTTCAGACAGGGTCGGGTGGGAATGTACCGTGATGCCGATGTCTTCCGACGATCCGCGGTACTCGAACGCCAGCACGACCTCCTGAATCAGATCCGACGCATTCGCGCCAATAATATGGCAGCCAAGCAGCTCATCAGTCCCCGCATCGGCGATGAACTTCACGAAGCCGCTCGTCTCTGCCATTGTACGCGCGCGACCGTTCGCCGAGAACGGAAACTTTCCCACCTTGTACTGCCGGCCCGTAGCCTTCACCTCATGCTCGGCCAATCCCACCGTCGCGATCTCGGGCCAGGTGTAGACGACTGAAGGCATCGACTTATGGTCCATGTGGACTTTGTGTCCAGCGATGACTTCCGCCGCAACCACGCCTTCTTCTTCGGCTTTGTGCGCGAGCAGTTTGCCGCCAACGGCGTCACCGAT
>JBBQYO010000264.1:0-4415 GCA_038208605.1 Gemmatimonadales bacterium
TTCGCCAGCCCGTCGGCGATTGGTCGCCTCTCAAAGCTTTCAGTCTGGTGGATCCGACTCGGCATCCGCCCGGAGCGCATCGAGCCGGGAGAGCCTCAGCAAAATGGCACGCACGAGAGGATGCACAAAACCCTCAAGGCCGAAGCGACCAGACCTCCAAGCTCGAGCTTGGGCGAGCAGCAGCTTCGCTTCGATCAGTTCCGTCGCGAATACAATGACGACAGGCCTCACGAGTCGCTCGGCCAGGAGACTCCAGCGAGCCGCTACTCGGCCTCGTCTCGAGAGTTTCCATCAGTATTGCCGGAACTGAATTATCCAGCCCACTTCGAAGTCAGAGTTGTAACACAGAGCGGTGCGATAAACTTTCGCGCCCGACGATTTCAAGTGAGCACAGCTCTCACGAATCAAGAACTCGGTCTCGAGGAAATCGACGATGACTTGTGGACAGTGAGCTTTGGTCCACTCGTCCTTGGCACGCTTCACTATCCGAGCAGTACCTTCATTGGTGAAGTTCGCTGGAAATCCAATGACACCCCACTAGAGGAGGATAGAAAACCCCGAACAGTGACAACACTAGCGACCGAAGACTTACCTATGTTGCCGGTCTAAGCCTTACCTATCCTCCCGTCCGTACAGCGGAAAAGCCGAAATTCCTGAGTGAAGTTCTCAATCCTCAATTAGTCGTCGATCGTCGATGGCAGTTAGTCCTGAGTCCGCAATCCGGTCGACGACGGCCGGTTGGCGTTTCGCTCCTCAGAGGGTTATTTTGGGTGTCTACCCCAATTCTGACCTTGTTCCGGGCTGTGAACCTTCGCCCCGAGTGTATTTATGCATCCATTTATCGAAACCCAGAAAGAGTGGCTCCGCACTGATCTGCCACCGTTCCGCGCAGGCGACACCGTTCGCGTCAACGTTCGCGTTAAAGAAGGTGACAAGGAGCGTCTCCAGGCGTTCGAAGGTGTATGCCTCGCCCGTCGCGGAAGCGGAATCAGCGAGACCTTCACGGTTCGGAAGATCTCGAGCGGCATTGGCGTGGAGCGCATCTTCCCGACGCACAGCCCGATGATCGCCGGAATCACCGTCGTTCGCCGCGGCCGCGTCCGCCGCGCAAAGCTCTACTACCTGCGCCATCTCACCGGCAAAGCCACTCGCATCAAGGAACGGAAGGTCCGCGTGCACGTACCGGGCAACGAGGCGTAAGGAAACCCGTGGAGCCCACCCCCAAGGGTCGCGCTCCTTATCGGCTGAAACGCTGGACACACATCGAAAGGGACCTTCGCGCTGAGCGGGGGCCCCTTTTGGCTGGTGTGGACGAAGTTGGCCGGGGACCGCTTGCAGGACCGGTGGTTGCGTGCGCCGTCATCATGCCGCCGGACATGCGCGCCATTCGCGGAGTGGACGATTCGAAAATGCTTACCGCCGACGAACGCGTGAGGCTTTGCTCTCGAATTCAGGACCGGGCGCTTGCATTCGCGCTCGGCGCCGCATCTGTGCATGAGATCGAGCGACTCAACATCTACCAGGCCAGCGTGCTTGCAATGAAACGAGCGCTTGGCCGGCTGGCGATTCAGCCAGATCACGTCATCATCGACGGCAAGACGATGCGCACGCTTCCGGTGCCCCACACCGCAATCGTCCATGGCGATGCGCGCTGTCACACCATCGCGTGCGCTTCGATAATCGCCAAGGTCACACGCGATCGCCTCATGGCGCGCCTCGCGGTGAGGTACCCCGGATACACCTGGGAGCGCAATGTCGGCTATACAACGAAGGCCCATATTCGCGGGCTCGATTCGCACGGCATTACCCCACATCACCGGCGCAGCTTCGTTCGGGTCAGTCAACTCGCGTTCGATCTCAGTGCGCCAATTGGGGACGATGTGATCCTCGACAGCGTGGAAGTCACACCAGCAGTGACCGAGGAGACGTTCTTTGTCACGAGCGAGCTCGGCATCCTGATCGATTTACCGGCCGGTACACAACAGCCCGCGAGCTGATCGGTGGCGACGACTCCGCTCGTCGGTGTGATCATGGGCTCACGGTCCGACTGGGAAACCATGCGCCACGCAGTGGAGACACTCGACGCACTCGGTGTAGCGAATGAAACTCGTGTCGTCTCGGCGCATCGTACGCCCGATCTGCTATTCGAGTACGCATCGTCCGCGCGCCAGCGAGGGTTGAAAGTCATCATCGCGGGGGCTGGAGGAGCGGCCCATTTGCCAGGAATGGTTTCCGCGAAGACAACGCTGCCGGTACTCGGCGTTCCTGTGGAATCGAAAGCATTGCAGGGAGTGGATTCTCTCCTGTCGATCGTGCAGATGCCTGCTGGAGTGCCGGTCGGGACACTGGCTATCGGTAAGCCGGGCGCGATCAACGCAGCGCTGCTGGCAACGGCGATCATCGCAACTTCGGATGAGCAGCTCGCGGCAACTCTCGAAGCATTTCGCGAAACACAAACCCAGGCTGTTCTCGATCAACCCGATCCGTCATCGCCCGCGTGAAAGTGGGCGTTATGGGTGCTGGACAGCTTGGGCAGATGCTCGCTGTGGCCGGACGTAATCTGGGTTTCGATTTTCGCTTCTTTTCGCCCGACTCGCATGCGCCGGGCGGGAGGTATGCGGAGCTAATAGTGTCGGATTACTCCAACGAGGAGGCCCTCGCTCACTTCGCGGAAGGCCTCGATGTCGTGACCTACGAGTTCGAGAGCATTCCATGCGACGCCGTTCGATTTGTGGCCGAGCGAGTGCCTGTTTATCCGCCTCTCCTCGCACTTGAGACGGCACAGGATCGGGGCTCAGAAAAGCGTTGTTTCGAAAGGCTCGGGATCCCTACGTCTCCGTTTGCAGTCGTCGAAACCATGAATGACATTCGGCAAGCGCTCGAGAGGGTCGGATTGCCAGCGGTTCTCAAAACGCGAACGCAGGGTTACGACGGAAAGGGACAAGCGGTAATCCGTCGCAGGGACGAAATCGCCAACGCCTGGGTTGCAGTAAAGTCTGCGCCGTGCATTGTCGAATCGTGGGTGAACTTCAGTCGCGAGCTGTCGATGATCGGTGTCCGTTCTCTCGACCGGTCCACCGCTTTTTACCCGCTCGTCGAGAATTATCACAGCGAAGGCATTCTTCGGTTCTCTCTCGCGCCTGCGCCTGCTGTTTCGGCCGGGCTGCAAGCTGTTGCAGAGGATTACTCGCGTCGCCTGATGGACGATCTTCAGTATGTTGGCGTACTTGCTCTCGAGTTGTTTCAGACCGAATCGGGACTCCTCGCCAACGAGATGGCACCGCGCGTTCACAACACCGGCCACTGGACGATCGAAGGCGCCGACACGAGCCAATTCGAAAATCACCTGCGCGCGATTACGGGAATGCCGCTTGGATCGACTGAAATGGGCGGCGCGGCCGGGATGGTCAACGTCATCGGGCGAGAGCCGGACGTAGCGAAATTGCGCGAAGTGAGCGACGTGCACATTCACATGTACGGCAAGGTGCCGAGGCCGCGGCGAAAGCTGGGGCACATCACGGTGACCGCTGACGACCTGGGCGGTGTACGAGATAGCGTATCCAGGCTTCGGAACGCGATGGGCCGCTGAACGGTGGGCCGGCGACGCGGCCATCACGCTCAGGCTCGCGTCGGCCAGCGGGGCCGTTTCTGCGCCGACGGTGCACACCAATCTCGAGCCCCGGTCGACAGCTTATGCAGGTTACGTGATTCGAGTGGTCGGCATCGATCCCGTCCCGAAGTCTGGCAAGGCGATTTCACCCGCGGATTATGTCGTAACCCTCCAGGTGGCGGCTAAATAGGAAGATTCCAGGAATATTCGCGGGTCGTTCAAACCTTCGGGGGTTTTTGAATGTCAGATTCGCATTCACAATCAACAGACCCGGCGATGATCACCAAAACATCGATTGTACGTGCCCTGATAGTAATTGCCGTCCTTATTCCTCCTGTTCGGGCGATGGCTCAGCAGGACGATGCAGACTGGCTGAGGAACTGCCGCGACGACCGCGGTGACCGATGGGACCGTCGCGAGACCTATTGCGAGGTACGCACGGCTACAGCGCGTCCGTCTGGTGACGTTTCGATGGAAGGGCTGCGGAACGGCGCTGTCGAGGTAACCGGCTGGGATCGCAATGAGATCGTAGTGAAGACTCGAATTCGCGCTCAGGCCCGATCGCAGAACGAAGCGAAGTCGATCGCGGGCCAGATACGGACGGTGGTCAGCGGATCGACGATCACCGTCGACGGTCCGTCGAGCAGTGATGAGAACCAGTGGACTGCCTCGTTGGTCGCCTCGGTTCCGACCCAGTCGAACCTGCGCGTGGAGACACGGAATGGGCCGGTCTCGGTTGCGCGGGTCAAGGGCGACATGAATCTCCAGACCCGCAATGGCCCGATGAGTCTGTACGACCTCGCTG
>JBBQYO010000265.1:0-4411 GCA_038208605.1 Gemmatimonadales bacterium
AGTATACGAGCTATGATTCGAGCTCGAACGGCGGTTGGTCTGGCAGCGATGATTGTGACAGTTGGAGCGGTTGCTGGATTTGGTGTCGAAGCGAAGTCTGATGTGCGGAACGATTTGCTTCCTGCGTCGGCTGGTGCAACGATGCCGGTGCTCGCACTCGCGCCCGCTATCGTCGTCGCGCACCGTCCGTCGATCACCGAGATTCTTGACCTCGTGCTCGGCGACAGAGCTCCGGCGAGCGCACTGTCTGCCGACGGAAAGTTTGCGCCCGGCTCCGATGAAGCGCGCATCGCGGGGCAGCTCCGCAAGTACACACAGGATCGTTCGCGAGCGAATCGGATCGCTGCCGCGCTGGTGAACGAAGGGCGGCGCCGGAACATCGGGTCGTCTCTGCTCGTGGGAGTTTTGCTCACCGAAAATCCGTGGCTCGATCCGGAGGCACAAAGCTCGGCTGGTGCACGCGGACTGATGCAGGTGATGCCGTTCCATGCCGGCAAGTGGGGATGTGCATCGGGAGATCTGTTTGACATCGAGGCGAATATCTGTCACGGGGTCGCGATTCTCGCCGATAATCTGAAAGCGTCGCGAAGTCTCCCTGCCGCCCTACTTGGCTATAACGGCTGCGTGAGAGGAACGAATACGCCGGATTGCTGGCGTTACCCTTATACGGTCTACATTCTGGCCCGCAAAGGCGCTGAAACAGCAAGCCCATTTCCGCCCGGCACGGCTCCGTTCTCCCCGCCCCTGACCGGGCGGACGAAGGGGCTGCACGCGAACTGAGCATTGAACGGCTAATCGGGATCGACGCGAAGATCTCGAAGAGCGGGCATTCGATAAGTTTGGACGATGAGTGATCGCTTTATCCTCCCGCTGCGGTCGAAGATCGCGGCCGGGCTTCTTACTGCCTTGCTCGTGCTCGTCGTCGGAGCCATCTCTTACTGGGCGACGATCCGGGCCGACAGATCTTCCAGAGCGGTCGATCACACGGGCCAGGTTCTTCTCGAGCAGCAACGGCTGCTCGCTGGGCTCGCTGACGCCGAGACGGCGACGCGCGGGTACACGCTGACGGGCGATACGACTGATCTCGATGCATTCAAGGCTGCAAGAATTCGCGTTCCCGCATCGATCAAACACCTTCGCGACCTTACAGCTGACAACCCGGCTCAACAGCAGCGGCTGGATACTCTCGAGAGTGTCGCACGGCAGCGCATCGAGCTGAGCGATCAGATCGAAAGATTCCGGCGCGACAAGGGATTCGGTCCGGCGCGCGATCTGATTGCAACCGGACAGGGCAAGATCGTAATGGATCATGCGCGAGCTCTTACCGCTGCCATGGAAGCGGAGGAAAACCGGCTGCTCGGGGTCAGGACGATTGCGCAGAAGCGCAATCAGAAGATCGCCGAGGCGGTAATCGTGATCGGCGGTGGACTCGCATTCATTCTATCGCTGCTCATCAACCGCTCGATTTATCGCGACGTTTCCGAGCGGGAAAAGCAGCGCGTAATGATCGAGAAGCAGACGAGACAACTCAAGAAGCAGGCGGAGCGTCTCGAGTCGCAGCAGGTGGAGCTCGAGCACCGGCTCGGTGAACAACAGATGCTGACCCAGGAGCTGAGCGCATCGAATGACAGTCTGCAAAATGCGAACATCGTCAGCGAGCGCCTTGCACGAGAGATGTCCGCTCTGCTGGATTCTACGGCAGCTGGTTTTTACGGAATGGACGCAAAGGGCGACTGTACATTCATCAACGCGTCCGGCGCCCGGATGCTTGGTTACACGGTAGAAGAGCTGCTGGGTGCCGATATGCACGAGGCGATTCACAGCAGGCACGAGGACGGCAGGGCATATCCTCTGTCGGAGTGCCCGATCTACCAGGCGAGCGCGCGGGGCGAGAGCGCGAATCGTGAGGGCGAAGTTTTCTGGCGAAAGGATGGATCGCCGCTGAGCGTGGAGTACTCGACGTCACCAATCGGCGGAACCGACGGAATCCGCGGCGCTGTCGTCGCCTTTGCCGATATCACCGAACGAGTTCGCGCGCAGCGCCTGGTGGCCGAGAGCGAAGAAAGAAAGTCCGCAGTGCTTCGCTCGACCCTCGATTCGATTCTATCGATGAATGCCGCGGGTATCGTGACGGATTTCAATCCGGCTGCGGTTCGCGCTTTCGGCTACACCCCTGACGAAGCGATCGGGCGCGCGCTTGGCGACCTCATCGTTCCAGAGAGATTGCGTGAAGCTCATCGCGCCGGGCTCGCGCGCTATCTCGAGACCGGCGAGGAACGTGTAATCGGGAAGCGGCTCGAGTTGCCGGCGCTGAGAAAGGATGGAACCGAATTCGATTGCGAGCTCACGATCACGCGAAGTGATATCGCAGGTGAAGCGGCTTTCACCGGGGTGTTGCGCGACATCTCCGACAGAAAAAAAATCGAATCGGAGCGCAAACAGGCGGAGAGCGAAAGGGAGCAGCTCATCAAGGCTCTGGCCCGGAGCAATACCGAGCTGGATCAGTTTGCATACGTCGCGTCGCACGATTTGAAGGCTCCGCTTCGCGGCATCGCGAACCTCTCACAATGGATCGAAGAGGACCTCGGCGAGAACCTCGGCGGCGAGAACAAGTCGCAGATGGAGCTTTTGCGCGGCCGGGTGCATCGTATGGAAGCCCTTATTGACGGTATTCTTCAGTATTCGCGGGCAGGCAGGGTGAAGGCGAAGCCGGAGAGCATCGACACGGGAGCGCTCATCGGAGAAGTAGTCGAGCTGATGGCACCGCCGCGCGAAATCTCCATTCACGTTGCGCCGGAGATGCCGACTGTCCGCGCGGAGAAAATCCCGCTGCAGCAGGTTTTCATGAACCTCATCGGGAATGCGATCACGCAAACTGGGAAGACCGATCCCACGATCGAGATAGAGTGGAGCGACGCCGGACCTCTATACGAATTTTCGGTCACGGACAATGGACAGGGCATCGCACCGCAGTACCATGAGCGCATATTTGGCATATTCCAGACACTCGAAGCGCGGGATAAAGTAGAAGGGACCGGTATCGGCTTGTCGGTGGTTCAGAAAATCGTTGACGCAAAAGGCGGGCGTGTATGGGTCGAATCACAGGTGGGAAAAGGCGCCACGTTCAAGTTCCTGTGGCCGAAAACCGAGATCGCCGGAGTGTGACGCTATGGCCGAACGCGTGTTGAACATTCTTCTCGTCGAAGACGACGAAGTGGACGTGATGAACGTCCGCAGGGCTTTCGAGCGCAACAACGTGTCGAATCCGCTGTTTGTCGCCGGCAATGGGCTCGAGGCGCTCGATATTTTACGCGGCGGCAAGATGCCCAGGGAACGGCGGTTGATTCTGCTCGACCTGAACATGCCAAAGATGAACGGAATCGAATTTCTGCAGGCGCTGCGCGCTGACCCCGAGCTGTCGAGCACACCGGTAGTCGTGCTCACAACTTCGAACGACGACCAGGACAAGATCGACGCGTACAACCTCAACGTTGCCGGGTACCTTCTGAAGCCGGTGACGTTCAGCAACTTCTGCGAGCGAATGACGACGCTGAACAAATACTGGACACTGGTGGAGATGCCCTGACGGCGATGGCCGATTCCCGACTGAAGATTCTTATCGTCGACGATGATGACGTCGATCGCATGGCTGTCCGCCGCGCGCTCAAGGCGTCCGGTCTCGATGTGTTGATCACGGAAGCAGAGGACGCGGAGAGCGCCCTCTTTCGTCTCAGCAGCGGCAGCTTCGACTGCACGCTGCTCGACTATCGCATGCCCGGAAGCGACGGCCTCGAAGTAGTCCGACGGGCGCGCGAGAAAGGGATAATGACGCCCTTCATCATGCTGACCGGATTTGGCGACGAGCAGACTGCGGTCGAGCTCATGAAAGCAGGCGCGTCGGATTACATCCCGAAAAACTCGCTGACTCCCGATCGGTTGTCGGTCAGCCTGCGCGGTGTCGTGCGAGTGCGTCAGGCTGAGGTCGAAGCACGAAAGGCCGAAGTCGAGCTGAAGCGCGCGGCGGAGCAGCTCCGAGCCGTCGCGAAGGCGGCGATCGAGATGAATTCGACGCTCGCTGTCGATGCGATGCTCCAGGCGACGACCGAAAACGCTCGCCGCATTCTGAACGCGCGGTATGCCGAGACGCGCCTGACGGTCGAAGTGCATCCGAGCAGCGACACACTGCAGGCACAGACGGCGATGTGGCGTGCTTCTGCTCCGTCGGAAGACGAGCAGGAGCTCACATCATGGGCAGATGCGACACGCGACGAGATGCCAGGGATCACGCCGGAGATTCTCGCTCTGCTTGCGGCAAATCCGGACGCCGTTGGAGTGCCATCGTCCGGGGGTTTTCATGTGCCGAGCACATTGAGCGCCGATCTGGCGGGCCGAGACGGCAAGCAGCTCGGCA
>JBBQYO010000266.1:0-4401 GCA_038208605.1 Gemmatimonadales bacterium
AAAACTGTGTTCTGGCTGGGGGGCGGTGGTAGAACGATTCTGGTGGCAATCCGCGCAAGGACGTCCGGTTTTACCTCGCTGTTCGGAATGCGAATTGTCTCACCGGGATAGATCCAGTGCGGATTCTCGACGACGTCGGAATTGCGCCTGAAGACCTCCGGCCATCTGAACGGGTCCTTCAAATACTCCTTCGCGATATCCCAGAGCGTATCGCCCTTCGTCACCTTGTGCTCGACTTCGTCAGTGGCAAGAGGAGTCGCGTTAGTGAACGTCGGTGCGGGTCTCCGGTTGTCCTGCGCGCCAGCTGTAGAAACTGCTGCGACGGCCAGGCAAGCGGACAATCCAACGACGCGCCCCGCGCGAGACGAGATAACTGAGAAAAGGACCTGCATCGAGAAGCTCCGGGAGAACGGATTGTTGCGACACGCTTGTCGCGCACGACCGGTTCAGCCGGTGCGCAACTCGCCGTTAGCTAGACGGATCAGCGCGCCTCCCCGTCACGGAAACAGGATAGGAATGCGCACAACACACGCCTGGCAGGTGCTTCCGAGACCGCCACAGCGCCATCGGTACCGGCTAAAGCGCGAAAAGCCATTAACGGCGATGCACAGATGAAAATGATGCACAGATGACTACAAACTACGAGTGGGGGAACTACTCTCCGGGCAAGAAATTGCATCGGATTCCAACTTCATTTTTTTGTTTTCATCTGTGCATCGTCTTCATCTGTGCATCGTCGTTAATGGATCTTTTGGCCGTTGCGCCTGATCCTCCGACGATTCCCTTGAGCGAATTAAAACGGGAGATCGTCGTCCTGATCTTCCAGTGCCGCGGGGAAATCGTCGAAATTGTTCTCCGATCCGGAGTTTGACTTCGAGCCGCTGCGAGCCGGAGCGCGCGAGCGCGAGCCGTCAGCATCCGAATCGAAATCGCCGCCCCGTCCACCGCCGCCCAGCAGCATGAGCTCACGCACCTTGATCTCGGTGGTGTAGCGGGTCTGGCCTTCCTTGTCCTTGAACTGACGGTACTCGATCGACCCTTCGACGAATACGCGCTCACCCTTGTGACAATATTTCTCCACGATATCGGCCAGCCCCATCGACCCGGACTTGCCGTTCCACGCTACGCAGCGATGCCACTCCGTCTTTTCCTGCTTCTCCCCGCTTGCACCGTTCCACGACGTGCTTGTGGCGATCGAGAAATTCGCGACCTTGGCGCCACTTGGAATTGTGCGGATTTCGGGATCGTTCCCGAGATTCCCGATCAGCGTCACCTTGTTCACACTGCGACTCACATTGCCTCCCGGCGAGGGTTCATACGCTCGCCTTCAATTGTAAACCATGCCAACGACAACCCTGCACACGACTGCTTGCGGGTGTCACCTAATTCCTGCGCGACGCAGTACCAGCGCATCTTCTGGAGGACTGCGATAGTAGCCCTTCCTGCGCGATATCTCGAGAAACCCGCGCGATCCATACATCGCCCGCGCTGCCTCGTTCGACACGCGCACTTCGAGAAAAAGAGTGACCGCACCGCGGTGCTCTGCTTCGGAAACTGCAGCGTCGAGTAAAACCCCGCCAAGGCCTTGTCCGCGTTGAGCAGGTGCAACGGCGATGTTCACTATCTCGCCTTCATCGACCACGGCGACGGCGACGACATAGCCGACTATCTCCGCCTCGGGGCCGCCGACCGCAACGAGAAAGATAGTGTGGCCGAGGAGCAGCACTGACCCAAACTCGCTGTCTGACCATGGATCGGCGAAAGACACGCGCTCGATCGCGGCAACAGCGGGAAGATCTTCTCGTGTGGCCCGACGAAGGCGCGCCTGCGCCGAGTTTCTCTCATCGCCGGCGGCGACAGCAGGAATCACTTCTCCCCCACCAGCGTCCGGCCATGCGCCGCTTCCCACTTTACCTGAGCTTCTGCGAGACGACCGTAGTCCGGTTCCCAGCCGTCGACATCTACCGGCCCGTCCGCAAGGAACTGATCCAGCAATCTCGCCACGCCACGCGCCCGTGGGCGCAGGCCTGCACCGAATCCCGGCCCGATCACCTCCGCACCCGATTCCGAATCGCGCTCGACCAGCGAAGCAGTTGGCACGATCGAGTGCGTACCCGCCGACCGAACTCCGCCCGCCCCATCGACCATGATTTGCAGAGCGAAACTGTCTTCGCGCATCGCCGGTAGGGCGGCCATGTACGATCCCGCGCTCAATTCATCCGATGCGCCGATGAGAAGCAGCGATGACACCGAATACAACGGACATCCCGCGCCAACCGCTATTCCCTTGGCAATCGAAGCAGCGATTCTCAAACTCGTGAAGCTTCCGGGACCGGCGCCGCATACTACCCGGGCGACGTGTCGAGCCTCTACGCAGCTCGAAGCAAGGCACTGGACCACCATCGGCATGAAGTCTTCGCCCCGTTCACCCCTCGCGGGAATCCCGGTGTCAGGCAGCGCGCGCTCAGCGACGACTTCCCTGCCATGGATGAGTGCGACGCTTCCCGCGTAGGTCGATCCGTCGAGAGCGAGAGTGTAGTCCGCCATCAGCCCGCCAGGACTACTCGTCGCGACGCGTCGTCCGCCACATACTGAAGATCGATGTGCAGATGCCCATTCGGCATTCGGTTGCCCGCCCGCTCAGGCCACTCGACGATGACGAGCGCATGCTCACCAAGAATTTCATCCCATCCGATGTTCGTGAGATCAATTTCCTTGTCCAGCCGGTACAGATCGATGTGAAAGACCGGTGAGCGCGGAGCGCTGTATTTGTGCACCAGCGAATACGTTGGGCTCGTCACCGGCTCGGTGACTCCATACCCCGCGCAGATGGCCTGCGCCAATGTCGTCTTGCCTGCTCCGAGCTCTCCCGACAGCGAAATGAGGAGCGGCGCCTTTGACGACGCGCCGAGCTCCCTGCCCCATCGCTTCATTTCGGTCTCGTCGAGGGCGAGATGTCCCGTGGCCGCTTCGGATGGAACGACGTGATGGTGCGCGTGCATTACCGCTCGATCCTGAGTCCCGCGAACGAGCCGCGCGACCTGCTGTGCGATCCGTCGGCTTTCGCCTTCAGCTCGAAGAGCTGATCGCGAAGTCTCGCGGCCGTTTCGAAATCGAGATTCGCGGCGGCGACTTTCATTTCCGTCTCGAGCTCCGCGATCAGCGTTGGCGCATCTTTTCCTCCGTACTTCGGAGCATGCTCCGCGACCCTCCGTGCCTGCTCGGCCTCACGTGCCTCGCTCCCTTCGCGGGCGTCTGCGACGCGCGTTATGAAACGCACCTGGTCGGTGCTCTTGATCACGCTGTACGGAGTGATGTTGTGCTCGACGTTGTGCGCGCGCTGCGT
The DNA here is from genome assembly GCA_038208605.1 of Gemmatimonadales bacterium. Lineage (GTDB taxonomy): Bacteria > Gemmatimonadota > Gemmatimonadetes > Gemmatimonadales > Gemmatimonadaceae > UBA4720. Next base: position 3,347 of record JBBQYO010000266.1, read on the forward strand.
CTCGCGGCGGCGCTTCGTCTCTTCCATCGCACGCTCCATCGATCCGGTGATGCGATCAGCGTAGAAAATCGCGCGACCGTTCAAGTGTCTGGCAGCACGACCTACCGTCTGAATGAGCGACCTGTCGCTCCGGAGAAATCCTTCCTGGTCCGCATCGAGAATCGCGACGAGCGAAACTTCCGGAAGATCGAGGCCTTCGCGCAGGAGGTTGATACCGATCAACACGTCGAATTCGCCGAGCCGCAGTCCGCGAACAATTTCCATGCGTTCGATCGCGTCGATGTCGGAGTGCATGTAGCGAACGCGCACGCCCATCTGCTGGAGATAATCCGTAAGATCTTCTGCCATGCGCTTTGTAAGCGTCGTCACGAGCACGCGCTCGCCCTTTTGCTCGCGAAGGCGAATCTCTTTCAGAAGATCGTCCACCTGTCCGCGCACCGGACGAATGTCGATCTCCGGATCGACGAGTCCGGTTGGACGAATGATCTGCTCGACAACTACTCCTTCCGATAACCGCAGCTCGATCTCACCCGGAGTTGCCGACACGTTGATCGCGCGCGGCGTCAGCGACAGAAATTCGTCGAACATCAGGGGCCGATTATCGAGCGCACTCGGCAGACGAAACCCGTAGTCGACGAGAGTGAGCTTGCGTGCGCGGTCTCCGTTGAACATCCCGCCGATCTGCGGCAGCGTGACATGCGCCTCGTCGATGACAACGAGAAAATCTTCCGGGAAATAATCGAAGAGACACGCAGGCCGCTCTCCGGGCTCACGCCCTGCGAGATGACGCGAATAGTTCTCGATGCCGGCGCAAGTTCCGATCTCGAGCATCATCTCGATGTCGAAATTCGTGCGTGATTCGAGGCGCTGTGCCTCGAGCAGTTTGCCAGTAGCGCGCAGCTCTGCCAAACGCTCGCCAAGCTCCGCACGAATGAGCTCTACAGCGCGCTGAATTGTCGGGCGCGACGTGACGAAGTGCTTGGCTGGATAGATCGCGGCTTTCGCCAGATCGGCGATCACTTCACCGGTGAGCGGGTTGATTTTCGAGATGCGCT
>JBBQYO010000267.1:0-4373 GCA_038208605.1 Gemmatimonadales bacterium
GGGAGGCCCCGACGTCTCGCGCGAGGGAGTGCAGCGCGATCTGCTTCCCATCGTCGAAGGGTCCAACGTTCAGACCAAGTACGGGATGGTGAAGACCGATCACGTCCTCTTTATCGCCGCCGGCGCGTTTCACGTCGCCAAGCCGAGCGATCTGATTCCGGAGCTCCAGGGCCGGTTTCCGATTCGCGTTGAGCTCAAGCCTCTCACCGAGGCCGACTTCGTCCGCATCATGACCGAGCCCGAGAACGCGCTGACTCGCCAGTATTCGGCGCTCGTCGAAGCGGAGGGCGCCAAGCTGACATTTAACGAAGACGGAATCGCAGAGATTGCGCGCATCGCCGCCCACGTGAATGACCGCATGGAGAACATCGGAGCCCGTCGCCTTCACACGGTTATGACGACGCTGCTGGAGGAAGTTCTCTACGAGCTGCCGGACAGCGGTAAGGGAGAGATCGTTGTCGATCGTGCGCTTGTAACGGAGCGACTGAAGGCGATTGTCGAAGACGAGGACCTGCGTCGGTATATTCTTTAGCTCTCAACCAGCGATACATGGCCGCTCAAGCGCATCGCGATTTTCTCGCGATCCCCGACTATTCGAAGGCAGAGCTCAACAGTCTGTTCGATCTCGCAGAGCGCATGCGGCAAGGTGCCTACACCGACAAGCCTCTTGCCGGGAAATCGCTCGCGATGATCTTCATGAAGGCATCGACTCGCACACGTGTCTCTTTCGAGGTCGGAACGTGGCAGCTCGGTGGTCACGCGCTGTTCCTTTCGCCACGTGATGTTCAGCTCGGTCGCGGTGAGCCGGTCGAGGATACCGCGAGAGTGTTGTCGCGGTATGTCGACGGCATCATGATCCGCACGTTCGCGCACGAGGAAGTCGAACTGCTCGCGAAGTACGCTACAGTGCCGGTGATCAACGGGCTGACCGACCTTCTGCATCCGTGCCAGATCCTCGCCGACATTCTCACCATCAGGCAGCACCTCGGCTCGATCGAAGGGCGAAGAGTCGCGTGGATTGGCGACGGCAACAACATGGCGAACTCATGGATCAACGCAGCATACGTGCTTGGATTCGATCTGACGCTGGCGTGTCCTGAAGGCTACGATCCGCACGCAGACATTTTGAAACGCGCGCAGGGCGCGGCCAACGTGAGAGTGGTGCGCGACCCGTCCGAAGCCGCCGACGGTGCCGACGTCATCAACACCGATGTCTGGGCGTCGATGGGTCAGGAGCAGGAACAAGCGATTCGGGAAAAGGCATTCAAAGGTTACATAGTCGACGCCAGCCTCATGAAGCGAGCGAAGCCGGACGCGATTTTCATGCACTGTCTGCCCGCACATCGGGGCGAAGAGGTGGCGGCCGATGTGATCGACGGTCCGCAAAGTGTAGTTTGGGACGAAGCGGAGAACCGGCTTCATGTTCAAAAAGCGGTTATGGCAAATACAATGGGAGGAGTAGCGTTTTGATCGAGGAAGGAAAGGAGCCACCGGGATTTTCGCTGCTCGCTGACGACGGGAGCACTGTTACCCTCGAATCGCTCCTGGGTAAGAACGTTGTCCTCTTCTTTTATCCGAAAGACAACACCTCTGGCTGAACGCAGGAAGCGTGCGACTTTCGCGACGCTCTTCCCCGGTTCGGGGAAATGGATGCGGTAGTGCTGGGAATCAGTCCCGACAGTCTTCAGTCACACCTGAAGTTCAAGAAAAAGTACGAGCTGACTTATCCGTTGCTCGTGGATGAAGAACACAAGGTTGCGGACGCATATGGGGTGTGGAAGGAGAAGTCGATGTACGGCGTGAAGTACTGGGGAGTCGAACGCACGACGGTAATCATCGGACGAGACGGTCGGATCGCGAAAATCTTTTCGAAGGTAAAAGTTCCTGGCCATGTGGACGAGGTCACGGACTTCGTTGGCGGGATCGCCTGATCTGAAACAGCGCTGACGACCTCCCGTATATTGAGTGACTATGCGACTATCCTCCGCAGGGAATGCAATGGTAGGCGCCGGCGCGATACTCGGGATTGTAACCGTCGTCGGCTTTGCCGCGGGCGTTCACGTGACGCTCAATCAGGAGATGCTTCAGCTGGTAATCTACAAAGGGCTCGCGACAGGAACGGCAGGGCTGATCATTGTGGGCAGCTGGTTGGCCCGAGCCGGCAAGCGCGCTGAGGGTGCCGAGGCTGAGCACGTGTCGCTCGACAATAATCCGGTGCGCGAGCTAGGCGCGGGGGCTACTCCTCCGAAACCGGTTGGAAACCCCGATTCTGTTGTTGTCTCGCCGACGCCTGAACATCGACTTTAAGCACCACCACTAACGCCGGTGGTACTCGCGGGGTTATTGAGCGAGCGCCGCGTCGACCACGGTTTGCGCTTCCTCGATGATCTGAGCCAGCGCGGAGTCGCCATTGAACGTCTCCGCATAAATCTTGTAAATGTCCTCGGTGCCAGACGGCCGCGCGACGAACCATCCGTTAATGGTCTCGACTTTCACACCGCCGATCGGCTGATTGTTGCCCGGTGCGCTGCTCGTCACTCTCGTAACGGGATCGCCAGCGAGGCTCGAAACTTTGACGTCTGCAGCGTTGAGCGTCGATAGCCGTTTTTTTTGCGCCGGTGTCGCGGGTGCCTCGACTCGATCGTAAGACGACTCACCAAACTCACGAGTGAGATCGGCATAAATCTCTCCCGGATCCCGACCCGCAACCACCGTAATCTCGGCCGCGAGCAGCGCGGCGGCGATACCGTCTTTGTCAGTCGTCCACACCTGACCATCTCTGCGGAGAAACGTTGCACCGGCGCTTTCCTCTCCGCAGAATCCGATCGATCCATCGCATAAACCGTCGACGAACCACTTGAAGCCAACGGGCACTTCCTTCAACGGTCTGCCAAGATTCGCAGTGACGCGGTCGATGATCGAGCTGCTTACTACAGTCTTTCCAACGCCGGCGTTCGCGGGCCACTGCGGCCGGTTGCGAAACAGGTGTTGAATGCAGACAGCCAGGTAATGATTGGGCGGCATCAGTCCGCTACTGGCCGTGACTATCCCGTGTCGATCGTGATCGGTGTCGCACGCGAATGCGACGTCGAATTTGTCCTTCAGCCCGATCAGCCGCTGCATTGCAAATTTCGACGACGGATCCATCCTTATCTGTCCGTCCCAGTCAACCGTCATGAAGCGAAAAGTCTGATCGACAACGTCGCTTACAACCGTGAGATCCAGCTTGTAATTCTCCGCGATCGGCTCCCAGTAATGCACTCCCGCGCCGCCCAGTGGATCCACTCCGAGATGAATGTTCCCGTCGCGGACGGCATCCATGTCGATCACGTTTGCCAGATCTCGCACATAGGGATTCAGGTAATTGTGCCTGTGGGTAGTTGGTGCGCCAAGTGCGTTCGCGAGAGTCAGCCGTTTCACACCCGCGAGTTTCTGCTCGAGAAGCTCATTGGCCGTCGCCTCGATCCATTTGGTGACATCGTTATCGGCAGGTCCACCATTCGGTGGATTGTATTTGAACCCTCCGTCGCGCGGGGGGTTGTGAGACGGCGTAATGACAATTCCATCTCCCAATCCGCTTTTGCGGCCACGGTTGTACGTGAGAATGGCATGAGACACAACGGGGGTCGGCGTGTACTCGTCGCCCTCGGCGAGCATTACGTCGACACCATTGGCAGCAAGAACTTCGACTGCGCTGGAGCACGCGGGACCCGAAAGCGCGTGAGTGTCGATGCCGATGAAAAGGGGACCGTCGATCTCCTTGATTTTGCGGTACCGGCAAATGGCCTCGCTGATCGCGAGCACGTGCCACTCGTTGAACGTGACGTCGAATGCCGAGCCGCGATGGCCTGACGTGCCGAACGCTACGCGCTGAGTGCTGATGCCCGGATCGGGAACCTCACTGTAGTACGCACCAACCAGCTTCGAGACGTCGATCAGCGCTGAAGGGTCGGGCAGATGGCCCGCAAGTGGACTTATGTTCATCGACCCGACGTTTCGCATAATCCATTCCGGGCACGGCTTCTGCAATTCCGGGAGGCATGCCTACTTCACAGAAAAAACTCGAAGAGCTCGACGCTCTAATTGACGGAATCGAGACCGCGATGTTCACTACTCGCCGTCACGACGGTCATCTCGTATCGCGCCCGATGGCGACACAGAAAAGGATCAAGGAGGCAGATCTCTGGTTTGTCACGGATGCCGACACCCACAAGCTGGACGACCTTGTCGCCGACCCGCATGTGAACTGCTCGTACTACAATATGAAGAGCAGGGAATGGGTTTCGGTCAGCGGCGTCGCTCGGGTGAGCCGCGACAAGAAGCGGATTCACCAGCTCTACGAGCCGGATTGGAAGGCGTGGTTCGGTGATGAA
>JBBQYO010000268.1:0-4366 GCA_038208605.1 Gemmatimonadales bacterium
ATCGAGCTGGTCGATTTTCATCCTGACTCCGGCCTGCTTCAGCTGCTCCTGCACCAGCACCGCCATTCGCGATCTCGCCTTGCTCGATCCTGTAACAGACAGCGTAAACTCGAGCGGCACACCATTCCGTTCGCGGATCCCATCGCCATTCGAATCCTTCCATCCGAGTGAATCGAGCTGGTGCCTCGCCGCTGCAATCGAATAAGCGATCGGCCGAATCGAGCTGTCGGTCGTCGCGTACGATCGAACAGTCGGTCCAATCGCGACAAAGGCGAGAGAATCGTAGACGTTTCGAACGATCGCATCTCGGTCCACAGCGGCACTCAGCGCACGGCGAAGCGCCTTGTCGCCGAACAAGCGGTGCGGTTTCGACGACTGCTTCGGTTCCCTGAGATTGAACTGTATGAAGTTGTAATCAAGACCGGCGTCGAGGGTGCGTCGCAGCGTCGAGTCGCTCGCAATGTCGGCCATGTTCGCCGCCGGGATCTGTTCCAGCATATCGGCTTCGCCACCAACGAGACGCGTCAGCGCGGTGTTGAAGTCGGGAGCGATCGTCATGATCACCCGGTCGAGATGCGGTCGTCCGAGAAAATTCGACGTGTCGGCGGCGAGCTCGACGGAGGCGCCAGGAGTCCATTTCACAAAGCGAAACCGCCCGGTTCCTACCGGAGCCCGCGCGAGTGGCGAAGTTCGAAGCCTTATGCCGGTCACACCCTTGAGTAGATGGTCGGGAAGGATGGATATGTTGTAAACGGCGTCGAAGAACTGAAGAGGCGATCGATTCCTGAACCAGAAGACCGCAGTCATGCTGTCGGGTGTCGTGACCGAATCGAGCGACGCGAGAGTGACAGCGAACGGCGATGCGTTGACCGGATCCTTGTACAAGTGAAAAGTCGTGCTCACGTCCTTTGACGTAACAGGAACGCCGTCGTGCCATCGCGCCGCGGGATCGATGTAGAAGGCAATCGACAGTGAGTCACCGGACCACGTCCAGCTCTTTGCGAGGCGAGGCTTGAACCCCTCGTCGCCGACCGTGTTCAACGAGTCACCGATCTCGGCGAGCGGATCGTAGATCAGGTCTTCGAGAATTTTTGCGGGTGTCTCGGAGCTGAGCGACGGAAGCAGTAAATCGGGCTCGCCGCCGACTGAGATCACGAGCGTTCCGCCATTTGCAGAACGGCCGGCGGTCGAAGCGTCACGACCTTTGCAGGCAACGGTGCTGACGGCGAAAACAAGAACAACGAATGTCGAGCGCATGGTGACTGGAAGTTGTGCCCTTACCGTCGCCACGTCCACCAGTCGCTGGAGTACTTCTCGAGATGGTGCGCAGTGAGACTTTCTATTTCCGATTCGTCGATTCGCCTGGCCGACGCATCTTCCGCGAGCATGACCGCAGAGAAAAGTGCGTCCGCGACTTCGTTTACTGCGGGGATTCGGCCGAGCGCCTGGCGCAGCGTTGCGGCCGGTATGGCATCCTGGGACGGGGGCGTCAGCGACACGGCGGTAATTAGCTGCTGATCGTCCTCGACTAGAATCGATCCATGCTGCAGCATCGCTCCATCCTCGCGCAGCTGCGCACTTCCGACGAGTTTCTGTCCGTTCCACACGAGCTCGCCTCTGGCCGGTTCCGCGAAACACGGAACGCTCCCCGGAGTCAGTGCGCGAACGGGTGCATCGGCTTCACTTGCGTAGACCCCAAGCGATGAGAGTGCGTCGAGGAGGATCGCGTTGATTCGTTCGTACGACCCGGCAAGAGATTCACCGGCGGCAATCGGTGCAGTAACGCTGTACGTCACCTCCCGATGATGCAGCAGCGCGCGGCCGCCGGTCGGACGTCTGACCACATCCAACCCGCGCCGTTCGATCTCGGCAGCATCGTACAGTCCGCGCGCCGTCTGGTTGCGCCCGAGCGACAGCGTCGGACGCTGCCACGCGTATACGGAAAACACGGCTTCTCCCGTGTTGCGCGCCCGGTCCATTAGCGCCGAATCACGCGCCATATTCTCGGCGCCCGAGCGGGGCTCGACGACCATCAAACGCCACTTCATGGAACTGCTGGGCAGAGTCGTCGCATGTTAAATTGATACGCTATGGCTACGACTATGAAGCAAGTCGAAACATCCCTCGCGCCGGCGGAATCGTTCATTCCGCGACACATCGGGCCGAACGGTGAAGATATAGAAAAGATGGTGACTGCAATCGGGTTCGGCTCGCTAGACGAGCTGATCGACGCGACGATTCCGGAAAAGATCAGATACCGCAAGCCACTCGCACTGCCTGCGGGCCGGGCGGAGCATGAAGTCCTTGCGGATTTCAGGGCGATCGCCGCGAAAAATCACGTGGACCGGTCGTTCATCGGAATGGGCTACTCGGATTGCGTAACTCCACCGGTGATTCAGCGAAACATTCTCGAGAATCCGGCGTGGTACACTGCATATACGCCGTATCAGGCGGAGATCGCGCAGGGACGACTCGAGGCATTGCTGAATTTTCAGACGATGGTCATCGATCTGACCGCGATGGAGATAGCCAACGCGTCATTGCTCGACGAAGCTACTGCCGCTGCCGAAGCAATGACCATGGCTTACGGCATCCGCGGAAAGACGGGGAAGGAAGTTTTCTTCGTCTCCGATGCCTGTCATCCTCAGACGATCGATGTTGTCAGGACGCGTGCCGCAGTGCGCGGTATCACCGTAACGGTGGGCGACTGCAATACGGCAACAATTGGGAACGACATTTTCGGCGTGCTGTTGCAGTATCCCACGACGGATGGAGCGGTTGGCGACTACCGTGAGCTCACTGAACGCGCGCACGCTGCGGGAGCGCTCGTAACGGTTGCGGCAGATCTTCTCAGCCTCGTACTGCTGACGCCGCCGGGCGAATGGGGAGCTGACATCGTCGTCGGCAACACGCAACGCATGGGAGTGCCGCTCGGCTACGGCGGACCGCATGCAGCTTTCTTTGCAACAAAGGATGAATTCAAGCGACAGATACCGGGCCGCATCATCGGTATCTCGCGCGACGCCGATGGAAAGCCCGCGCTCCGAATGGCACTACAGACTCGCGAACAGCATATCCGCCGCGAGAAGGCGACGAGCAACGTGTGCACTGCGCAGGTCTTGCTCGCCGTCGTTGCCAGCATGTATGCCGTTTATCACGGACCCGGGGGGCTCGAGCGAATCGCTTCCCGTATCCATCAGTACGCGACCGTATTGGCGGAAGGGTTGAGACTCACCGGGTTCGACATCGCCTACGACGATTACTTCGATACAATTCGCGTTGAGCTGGGCGACAGGCCGGCCGGCGAAGTCATGGCGGCCGCCGCTCTGAAGAAGATCAACCTGCGTCAGCTCGGCGATCACGCCGTGTGTATTGCGCTCGATGAGACGGTCAATGAAGACGACCTCGCAAATCTGTTTGCGGTGTTTGGTGGGGACAGGGATCTGACCGCAACGGTGCTCGCTGCAGGCCCCGATTCGCGTTACGACGAAAGGTTCAAGCGCACCACGCCGTTCATGACGCACGAAGTGTTCAACACCCACCGGTCCGAGACCGAGCTTCTGCGTTACATGCACAAGCTCGAGACGCGCGACCTTTCGCTCGTGCATTCGATGATCCCTCTCGGATCATGCACAATGAAGTTGAACGCGACCGCCGAGATGATGCCCATCACGTGGCCGGGCTTCGGAAAAATTCACCCGTTCGCGCCGGTGGATCAGACCGAAGGATACCAGCAGCTCTTCACGGAGCTCGAGGGGGCTCTCGCGGAGATCACCGGCTTCACTGCCGTGTCACTGCAGCCGAATGCAGGATCGCAGGGAGAATACGCGGGCCTGCTGGCGATTCACGGATATCATGCTTCGCGAGGTGACACGCATCGCGACGTATGCCTCACTCCTCAATCAGCGCACGGGACGAACCCGGCCAGTGCGGTGATGGCCGGAATGAAAGTAGTGGTAGTCAAGACGGACGAGCGTGGCAACATCGACATGGGCGACCTTCGCGCAAAGGCTAAAGCGCACAAGGATGATCTCGCTGCGTTGATGGTGACATATCCTTCGACGCACGGCGTTTTCGAAGAGGGGATTGCCGAAATCTGCCGGGTCGTGCATGAGAACGGCGGTCAGGTGTACATGGACGGCGCGAACATGAATGCGATGGTCGGACTGTGCCGGCCGGGTGACATCGGCGCCGACGTGGGTCACCTGAACCTGCACAAGACATTCTGCATTCCGCACGGCGGCGGCGGTCCTGGCATGGGGCCGATCGGCGTTGCATCGCATCTCGTGCCGTTCCTTCCGGGGCACCCTGTAATTCCGCAGGCTGGTCGCGACAAGGTAGGCGCGGTGTCGGCCGCTCCGTGGGG
>JBBQYO010000269.1:0-4329 GCA_038208605.1 Gemmatimonadales bacterium
TGTTCCTGCACCGACTCGAACCGCTTGTGCACAGCCTTGCCGAGGTACGCGGTGATCGCGGGCAGCGCAATCATCGGCAAGAGAGCGATAACAGTGAGCTTGACATCTATTCGAAGCATGAAGTAAAGCGCGAACAACCCGCCAGCGATCGTGTTGACGAGATACATGATCGCGGGCCCGGCAGCCATTCTCACCGCACTGAGGTCGTTGGTAAGCCGCGCCATTATGTCGCCGGTGCGAGTGCGCCCGAAGTAGGATGCGTCGAGCCTTTCGAGATGAATGAACAGATCGTTGCGAAGATCGTATTCGATGCGGCGGCTTATTCCGTTGAGTATCTCGCGCATCTCATAGCGCAGAAAACCGGCAAAAATCGCAACGGCGACAATCTCACCAGCGAGAATCAGTGTGCCGCGAAAGGGCCCTCCGGCTCGAATCCCGTCGATACCGATTCGTAAAAACGTAGGTATGACACTTGTGATTGCCGTGGAAACGACGACAAGTGCAAGCCCAGCAAGGAGTTGCCCAAGGTAAGGGCGATAATAGGGTAGGAGGCGCCTGAGCTGTTTCATATATGGCACGACGATTGCCCCGTTTAGCAGCTCTAAAGACTTGCGCTATAAGAACTTCGGGCAAGCGTCAAATACAACGGAGGCTCGTTCAGATGTCAAAATATATCTCTCGGTGGAGTGCGCCGCTCGCTCTTGTGGTGGCACTCGCCGCTGCGGCGTGTACGGACGCCAAGAAAAGCGATACGCTCGCCCAGGACACATCGCTCAATCGCGATCTGCAGATGGCGAATCAGGATTCGACGGCGCAGCCTGCGCTCACCGACGTTCCCGCGACCGGAACGCCGAGCACGCCAGCGGCATCAGCTCCAACGCCGACGGTGAGAACGCCGGTTCGGAGCAACCCGCGGCCCATCGTCAGAACTCCGACGCCAACTCGCACGGCCCCTCGCCCGACAACGACAACGACGACGCCCAATCGGCCAACAACGACTGCAAGCGGAAACACGGTCACGCGCGGATCCTCAGGATCAGAGCGCAGCCTGGGCAGTATTCCCGCCGGCTCGGAAATCAACCTTACCTCCAACTCGCGCGTCTGCACCAACACGCATCGTGTTGGACAGCGCTTTACGGCGACGGTTGCAAATGCCGTCGAGGGATCCAACGGCGCAGTAATTCCCGCTGGCGCAACGGCATCAGTTGAAATCACCGAGCTCAGCCGCAGCGAAAACGCGAATGACAAGATCAACATGGGCTTTCGCGTAGTGTCGGTGAGCTTTGGCGGAAGAACGTATCCGGTTTCGGCGACGACGACGTACGCGAACGTGGATCGCGTCAGGAACCAACCGAAGAACAAGGATGTGCAGAAGGTTGTCGGCGGCGCAGCGGTCGGCGCGATTCTCGGTCAGATCCTCGGTCACAGCACGAAGTCAACCGTTATCGGTGCAGCAGCCGGTGCTGCTGCAGGAACGGGAGCCGCAGCGGCGACTGCGAACTATGAAGGGTGCGTGCCAGACGGCGGCCGCATCACAATCACGCTCGACTCGTCGACGCAGGTGCAAGTCTGACGATCGCGCGCGAAGCAAATGAGAACGGCGCCTGCGGGCGCCGTTTTCTTTTTGTAGTCAAACGCTCAATGCTCACTAAGCTCACTAAGCTCCCGCTCCGGGCTTTTTCAGCCCATGATGTTGACTTTAGTAGCTCAGAGCTGTGAGCTCGCGCCCCGGCTCTGAGCTTGTCCTTAATAACCAACAGCGCCGCCACCGAAGCCACGAGGGTCGTCCATTCCTTCCCACCCACCGCGTACTCGCCGAATCGCAACGACGGATCCGCCAATGTACGACTGAGCGGTCAGCCCGTAACCCATGGACTCGAGCGCGCGAAGGGTGGCGCTGTCCATTCCGCCGGCATCATAGCGAATCGTATCCGGCAGAGCCTGGTGATGGATCCTTGGTGCATTCATCGCATCAGCGAGGCTCATGTGATTCGCTATGACGTTCAGTATCACCTGCGCTGTGCTCGTTATGATGCGCGGGCCGCCGCGTGCACCAAGCACGAGAAAGAGCTGGTTGTTCGGATCGAGCACAATCGTGGGACTCATTGCGCTCAGCGCGCGTTTCCCTGCCGCAATTGCATTGGCTTCCCCCTGAACGAGACCGAACTGGTTGGGAGCACCCGGCTGCGACGTAAAGTCGTCCATCGTGTTGTTGAGAAAGAATCCGGCCCCCTCGACCATCACGCCCGAACCGTAAAGACTGTTGAGTGTGGTTGTCGTAGCGACCGCGTTGCCGAATGAATCGACCACTGAGTACTGGGTTGTCTCGGTCCCTTCGTGCGTTGCGGCCGGAAGGGTCGAAGTCGGTGTGGCACGGGAAGCTGCAATGGTGCCGCGCAGTTTTGCAGCGTAGTCCTTGCTCGTGAGTCGCGTGACCGGATTCCGCACAAAATCAGGATCGCCGAGCAGGTCGTTGCGATCGATGAACGCGCGTTGAAACGCAGAGGCGACGAGATGCCAGTAGCCCGCTGTCCCGAATGCCGGCAGCGATGGGAAACCGTCGAGAATGTTCAATGACTCGCCAAGCGTCGTTCCGCCCGATGAAGAGGGCGGCATGCCGATCAGCGTGTATCCGCGGAAAGTTGTCTTGATCGGCGAACGCCACTCGGGATGATACGCGGCCAGATCAGCAATCTTGACGAGTCCGCAATTATGAGAGGCTCGCCCGCGCATCGAAACTCCGTCGGGACACCCGCGCTGCATCTCCGCCGCTATCAACTCCGCTGTTCGGCCATGGTAAAATCCATCAGTGCCTTTTTCGGCGACCAGCCGAAGTGTCTCGGCGAGTTCGGGTTGCTTGAACAGGGAGCCGTACGCAGGAGGCTTTGCGTTCGGGAGAAAGACTTTTCCACCGCCGTACTGGTTGAAGAGTTGAACTTTCCCCCCGGCAGATCTAGCCAGCGCTGAATCGACGATGATTCCCTCGGATGCCATTCTGATTGCTGGCTCCATCACTCTCGCGAGCGGCATCGAACCGTATTTCGCCAGTGCGGCTGTAAGACCCCCAACTACTCCGGGAACTCCGGATGACGAGCGGCCCTGGGCACTTCCCGTGGTGAGCCGCCGCGTAGAGTCGAGATACATTTCGCGAAACGCGGCCTTCGGCGCCATCTCGCGATAGTCGAGCGCGGCGGTGCGTCCATCGGCCATGCGGATCACCATGTAACCACCGCCACCGATGTTGCCTGCTTCCGGATATGCGACCGCCAGCGCGAAGCCGGTCGCGACCGCGGCATCGACTGCGTTGCCTCCAGCTTTCAGTATCTCTGCTCCGGCGGCGGCCGCGAGCTTGCTGCTGCTCGCGACCATCGCGTGTTCTGCGAATGTGGCGCTTTGCCCGCTCGGATATTTCCACGTAGCCGGAAAACTCGCTGCAACCTGAGGAATCTCAGCGGCGGTTGAGGTCGAGTTGACCGAGCCGGTCTGCGATACCGCCGACTGCGTGCACGCAGAGACTGAAATCAGCAGCAGCAGTTTCGAGCCGATGTTGTTCCTCAAGCAAACCTCACCGAAAGGGTATTCACCTTCTCCTTGGCGGCGTTCGGTTGCCAAACCCGTAGCGAAGATTCAGCCTGATGGTTCGCAGACGCAGAGTGTTGCTTTGCTCGCTCGACAGGTTCGTCCGCTCGTGAAGGGCAAGACCGAAGTCCTGAACGACACTCGCCTGCATGACTGGGCTGAATGTGTATCCAAATCCATAACCGAACGTGAAATACGGATCGATGTTTCCTCCGGTCGGCGCCAGCGCCGCGCCGTTGCTGTCGCGTTTCAGGTTTCTGTACTGCAGCGCGCCGGCCGAAGCCTCGAGCACCTGATGCAGCCCGGGTCCGCCGCCAGCGTGAAATGAAAGGCCAAGCGACACGAGATCCATGTGCGCCGCGCACTGCGAACAACTCGACGCTCCTCCATTACCGACATAGGTGAAGGGTGCGTGAGTGTAAGTGCCGGCAATCCCGACCGACATCTGTCCCTGGCGCTGCAGCGCCTTTTCGGCAGCGAGACGAAGTTGCGGATTGGTCGCCTGCCCAAGGGCCCACTCGCTCCCGGTTACACCGTCTGCAAGTGTGTTTCCATTGAACAATCCGGCGCTTACCGTCACCCACGTCGAAGGCTCTACAGGTAAAGGCACGCGCCGTCGAACCTGTGCATTGCTCGCCGTCGAGATGCCCGCGACCAGCACAAGCACCAATATTCTTTTCACCACTGCTCCTGTTGTCTTGCGGGCCGCGAGAAGCGCCCGGTAGCTTTGCGATGTGGAACATCACGATC
>JBBQYO010000270.1:0-4328 GCA_038208605.1 Gemmatimonadales bacterium
TCGTCAACTGCAACAATCCGGGTGTCTGGGCGTTCCATTGCCACATTCTTCCCCACGCGGAGTCTGACCATGGCATGTTCGGTATGGTGACGGCTCTGATCGTTGATTAAATCTCAAAGCATGACCGGAGACACAATTCGCGTCGTGCTCGCCGACGACCACGCAGTAGTTCGGGCAGGTGTCAAAGCTGTGCTCAGCACGGCGAAGGACATCGCGGTCGTCGGCGAAGGATCCAACGGGCGCGAGGCCGTCAATCTCGTCGAGCGGCTCAAGCCTGACGTGCTCGTGATGGATCTATCGATGGGAGAGATGGACGGGATTGCCGCAACAAAGGAGATTCTCGAGAAGAAGCTTCCGTCGAAGGTTCTCATTCTCACGATGCATGCGGAAGATCAGTACCTCGTGAAGGTTCTCGAGGCTGGTGCGAGCGGTTACCTCGTCAAGAGCGCTGCAGATCGCGAGCTGGTCGACGCGGTGCGTGCCGTGGCGCACGGCGACATGTACATGCAGCCCAGCGCCACGCGCGCTCTCGCTCAGGGAATCGTCCGCAGGTCGGAGCACGCGGACGACCGAGACCGGTACGAAAAGTTGACTGAGCGGGAGCGTGACGTGCTGCGTTACGTCGCTGGCGGATTCAGCGCGCCTGAAATCGGTGAGAAGCTCTTTATCAGTCCTAAAACCGTCGACACCTACAAGCAACGGATAAACGAAAAACTCGGAATCGCCCACCGCTCCGACTACGTATCGTTCGCGCTGAAGCTCGGCCTCCTCGGCTCGTAGTGCAGGCATCGGGATACACGGTGGTCACGAGGCACTAGGCGATCGCCGCTTCTTTTAACTGAAAACGCTCGCGTGGAGCGACGACCCCAGGATTGGATGGACAACGAGTGTCGATGTGGACGACTCGCGCATTACCTGATCGGATACACTGCCTCCGATGCTTCGCGCCATCATGCCTTGACCTCGCGTTGCCATGGTAATCAGGTCCACCTCGTCAGATTCTGCTGCGCACAGGATGGAAGCGGAAGTATCAGCGGACACAGCGACGCGGGTGAGCATTCTCACACCGGTCCCGTATTGTGTGACTATGTTATCGAGATAAGCCTGAGCAGCTGACACCTCACGCTCAGTTGCAGGTCCGATTGCAGAAAGCAGTGCACCGTTGGTTCCCCGCGCTCCTGGTGCGACCACCATCACCAGGATGATCATTGCCCCTTCGAACCTTGCGAGTGAAACAGCCGGGTGAAGCGCCTGCTCGGCGAGGACTGATCCGTCGAGCGGTACCATGATTTTCCGGTGGCTGAACCCTTTTTCGAGTGCGGTGCCGACAGAGGGCGGTCCGACGACGAGAACCGGCACTCCCGATTCGCGGATCAGAGAGTCTGCAACGCTTCCGAACCAGAACCGCGCGATTCCGCTCCGCCCGTGGCTTCGCATGACGATGAGGTCGACTGCATTGCGTCTCGCATATCCGCAGAGGGCGTCAACGATCGGACCCCGCTCGAGCGACGCAGTCACGCTGATCGTAGAATGAGCGCGGCATTCGGCCGCAATCGTGTAGAGTTCCGCGAGCTCAGCTGCGTGCGTGTCGGTGGATGTGTCGACTCCGATCACTTCGCTGCCTGCTGAAATCGAGGTCGTCGAGGCGACTCTGACGAGTCTCAGTGTGGCCCCGTAGAGCGAAGCGAGCCGAAGGCCCTGGAGAACCGCTTCCCGCGAGAAGGGAGAACCGTCTACCGGGACCATAACGTTGCGAAACATGGGTACCTCCAAAGAGCATCTGTTGGCGACCACCAGCGCCGCGTCACAAGGATCGTTAAATGGGAGTCAATTCGAAGTCGGCTGTTTCAACCAAGCTGTGTGGGGGTAATGCCGACTAGTTCGCGGTATCCCTGTTTCAGGCCGCGCGCGCGGGCACTGGGGATTGTATTATTTCCCGGCCGGAATGCAGTCGGGTTCCATGCTCCGGCGTCAACTCAATCTTTGGAGCATCCTCGATGACGGACGCAGCAGCTGCTCCCGCACCTTCCAAAGCGAGCCTTTGGGAGGATTTCATTGACATCTTCTTCCAGCCTGCGGCGGTGTTCGAGCGCAGGCGCGAGGGGCAGTACGGTCTCGCTCTCCTGGTTTATATCGTGGCGACCATCGTTCTTTATTTCGCACTCAGGAATGGCATCGCGCCGGTAATGGACGCCGAGATGTCCAAGGCGGCGGCGACAATGGCCGCCAAGAATCCGAATCTGACAGCCGACCAGATATCGTCGATGACCGGGAGCATGGAAAAGTTCGCCGGTATCGGCTTCGCGGTTTTTCTGCCGATCGTAGTCTTCTTCACTGGCGCGCTGTTGTGGGCAGTCAGCCGCCTGGTCGATGCAAAAGAGAAGTTCGCGGTTGCGATGATGATCGTGACGTACTCGCAGATACCGCGGATTGTCGAGCTTGTTGTCAACGCGCTTCAGGGTCTGCTGCTTCCGCCGGAGCAGATTACGTCGCATTACAGCGTTACGCTCGGCATCGGCCGGTTCCTCGATGCGAGCACCAATCCATTCGTCATGACGCTGCTTGGCGGAATCGACCTGTTCACGATCTGGACCCTGGTCCTGATGGCGATCGGACTTTCGGTTGTTGCACGGATCCCCAGATCGAAGGCCGCGATTGCGGTGGTCCTTGTCTGGTTGCTCAGTCTCGTTTTCCCGTTGATCGGAGCGCTTCGATCGGCGTGAGCGGATCGGACTCAGGCGTTCATTTCGTCGAGCACGTTTTGCCGGTTACTGAATCAATTGCGATGCCGAAGAGCTCCGTTCGAAACGGAACCGGGTCGTTCTCGGTCAACGCATCCAGCGATAGCGATTTGATCGCTCGCATTCCGCGCTCATAGATCGCAGAGTCTGCACTGGTGCCAGTGGGATCAAGCAGGTGAAAGGAACCGTGGACAATAACACTCTTCCAGTCGAAGGGGCCTGTGACTTCATCGACCTCGAACGCAACCCATTGGCTGTGCCGAAGCGTGACCAGCTTGTCCCCGGGCGACGTCCGCCCGAAAAGCCATCGCTCGTCGAAGACGTAGTGAATCGGACGGATGTCCACGCGATCATGAAATGAAAACGCGATTCGTCCAACATGATGGGACGCGAGAACGCTTTCGATCTCTTCAGTCGAAAGATCCTTGAACACCGGCGTAAACGCGGGCGTTTTTTGTGCGGTCGGTTTTCGAGTCATCGCCGAATCCTCCCTTGTGAGAATAGTGACTTACCGGCAGTAGCCGCGCAGTCAGACATTGGTCCAATTGTAATACTGGAAATCCCAACGTCCTGCAGGAGTTCTGCCTGACAGATCACGCGTGGTCTTCAGGCGGTCCATCGACATGCCGTAGGGGAAATGCCGAGCGAATCTCGTCTTACTCCCGACAGAACGCGTCCTCCTCCACCGGTAGCTTGGATCAGCATCCCGGTTTACGGGGCGACCGCTATTCAGGAGATTCAGATGACCGCACTCGAGATGATTACGATGGAGCCGGAGGCAGAAGTCCAAACGCTTCCGAAGCTGGCACTGAAGTCAATCGTTGTTGCAACTGACGGATCGGAATCCGCGCTCGCTGCTTTCAAGACGGCGAGTCTCATTGCAGGACGGAACGCTGCAGAAGTCCATGTGGTTTCAGTTCTCGAGCCGTTGCCGACGGCGTTTTCGACCGGAGAGGGCATGCTCGTCCTTCCTCCGGATTTCTATGAGGGAAGGGAAGACGCGCAGCGAGCAGTCGTTCGTGACCAGACCCGACCCTTCGATCCCGATAAGACGTGGACGATGAGCCTTCGGGTGGGGCGAGCAGCGGAAACGATCGTTTCGTTCGCGCACGAACACAACGCGGACCTCATCATTGTTGGGGCAAACAAACACGGAGTCGTCGGCCGCATTTTTGGTGAAGAGACGGCGCTGGAGATCGCTCGACTGAGTGATGTTCCGCTTCTCGTCGCATCATCGGGAATGAAGCGTCTGCCCAGGCGCATCGTCGTCGCGATGGACCTCGACGCGGATGGCCTGCAGTGCGCACCGGAGGCAATTGCCATGCTGGCCGATACGCCCAGCATTTCTTGCGCGCACGTAAGGCCGCGCGCGGAGTTTCTGGGAATCGACTGGGCGACCTACGACGGAGAGTACGAGGTCGCAATGCGCGAGAGATTCAAGACTCTCGAGACAGATATGAACGCCGTGGAGCTCAGACCCGATCTCATCGTTCTAAATGGTGATCCGGTTCATGAGCTCGTTGAGTTTGGCGCCTACTGCAAGGCCGAGCTGATGGTGGTGGGTGTGAGACGCCGTCGCGGTCGGAC
>JBBQYO010000271.1:0-4236 GCA_038208605.1 Gemmatimonadales bacterium
CTGGCAGCTTTTCCCGGTTCTGTCGTCAAGTGTTCTCCGTCGGTTGGCGAAGCTCTCTGGACCGTCATCGTGGACGACGTCGCGGCTGGATCGGTCTCACGCCTGACGCTCGACGCTCCTGTATGGGCGTCGGACGCGTTCGGAGTGGAAATCGACCTCCAGGCCGTCGACAAGACTCACGCGGCACCTCATTACGAGCCGATCGCGACACTGCCGGCCATGGAGGTCGACCTCGCACTGGTCGTGCCGGACGCGGTCCCGTCATCGGACGTGGCCAGCGAGATTCGCGGCGCGGCCGGCGACATGCTCGAGTCGCTGGAGGTATTCGACGAATTCCGCGGCCCGGGAATTCCCGAAAGCGCGAGAAGCCTCGCATGGAGATTGACCTTCCGCCATCCCGAGCGCACACTACGAGATAAGGAAATACAGGGCCGTACAGCAAAAATCCTCAGCGTACTAGAGAGCAAACTTGGAATCCGACAGCGATCGTCCTGACGCCAAATTGTTTGAAGAGCTTCAGCGGCTCGTGGGCTACCTCGGTGAAGAGCTGAGCAGCTTCCGCCGGCGCGCTCTTCACGCCGAGGCCCGGATGAAGGCAGTCGATGGATCGGCGGGCGGCACGAAGCTTACTCCGGAGCGCGTAGAGAGGCTGGAGCTAGAAAATGCTGAGCTTCGAAAGCGTCTCGAGACTGCGCGTGCAAGAACGCGGCGGGTGCTCGACCGCGTTCGGTTCCTCCGTCAGCAGCACGAGAGCGCGTCAACGTGACCACGCGCAAGAATGTGGTCAAGGTCACCATTCAGGGCGGCGAATACTCCCTTCGCACCGAGACGTCGCCCGAGCACGCGCTCGCGGTCGCGAGCTACGTCGACCAGGTGATCACCGATACTCTCGAATCCGGCGCGCGCATCGAAAGTCACAAGGCTGCCATACTGGCGGCGCTCCGGATCGCCAGTGAGCTTTTCGAAGAACGCGACCACACATCCCGGCTGGCGTCGGCGATCAGCGCGCTGAGCGACGAAATAAGACCGTGGCTCCCCCCCGCAAAGAGATAGGATTACTTTAACCCCGGACACGCGACGACTTTCCGGCGCGTTTGGGGCCGCCTGTGGCTTGACCGCGGGCTCTACATAGATCTGTCAATGACTCAAACGGCGATGCTAGCCGCGGTCGGCTTCGTTCTGGTCGCTGTAGCCTCCGCGGTGTTTCTATTTGTAGGCAGGAAAATCGGAAGAAGCTCAGAGTTGGCCAGGCAGATTCAAGCCGGGGCGACGGCTGAGGATACCGCGAAGCGCGTCCTCGACGAGGCTCACCGTGAGGCGGAGTCCCAGCGAAAGACCGCGTTACTGAGCGGCAAGGAAGAGCTCATTCGCCTCCGCGAAGATTGGGAGCTCGAAGCGCGCAAGCGCCGCGAGGAGATCGAAGCGGAAGAAAAGCGCGTGCAGGAACGCGACGGCCTGCTCAACCGAAAGTACGACCTCCTCGAGCAGCGCGAGCGAGACGCGACTTCCCGAGTGGCCGACGTGGGCCGGCGCCAGGAAGCCCTCACATCCCGCGAACAGGAGCTCGACCGACTCCTTGCCGACGAGCGCCGGCGCCTCGAACAGCTTGCCGGACTATCTGCTTCGGAAGCGAAGGCCGAGCTCGTGCAGAGGCTTGCGGACGAGGCTCAAGCCGATGCGGCCAATCGCATTCGCGACATTCGTGAGACTGCGAAACGAAACGCGGATCGCGAGGCGAAGAAGATCATTGCGCTCGCAATTCAGCGGATCGCTGCCGAGCAGACTGCCGAAACGACGGTCTCGGCCGTGGCGCTGCCGAACGACGAAATGAAAGGCCGGATCATCGGGCGGGAAGGCCGGAACATCCGCGCCTTCGAATTGGCCACCGGTGTCGACGTCATCATCGACGATACTCCGGACACGGTGGTCGTCTCATGTTTCGATCCGGTTCGCCGGGAGGTCGCGCGTCTTTCGCTCGAGAAGCTGGTCGCCGACGGACGGATTCATCCGGGTCGTATCGAGGAAGTCGTCGCCAAGTCACGTGAGGAAGTCGATATCGGCATTATCGACACCGGCGAGCGAGCGGCCTACGAGAGCGGTGTTCACGGGCTGCACCAGGAAATAATCAGGCTGATTGGACGCATGCGCTGGCGGACCAGTTACGGACAGAACATCCTCAACCACTCCAAGGAAGTGGCGTGGCTGGCAGGCATCATGGCAGCGGAGCTCGGTCTCGACGTGGCGATGGCGCGGAGGGGTGCATTGCTCCACGACATCGGCAAAGTCCTCACGCACGAGCACGAAGGAACTCACGTCCAGCTGGGTGTGGAGATGGCAACGCGCTACGGCGAGCATCCACTTGTGATCAACTGCATTGCCGCGCATCACGATGACGTGCCCCACGAAAGCGAGATTTCCGTGCTGGTGCAGGCAGCCGACGCGATCTCGGGCTCGCGACCAGGCGCGAGGCGTGAAGCGTTCGAGACATACGTGAAGCGGCTCGAAGGGCTGGAGCGCATCGCATCGAGCTATCGCGGCGTGGAGAAAGTTTTCGCTATTCAGGCCGGTCGCGAAGTACGTGTGATCGTCACACCGGACGACGTGAACGACGCCCGCATGACGACGCTCAGCGAGGAGATCGCTCGCCGCATCGAAGCGGAGCTTCAGTATCCTGGCCAGATCAAGGTCGTGCTCATCCGCGAGACACGCGCAGTGGATTTTGCCCGCTGAGCTGATCGACGGCGCAGCGATTGCGCGCGAAATTCGAAGAGAAGTCGCCGGGCGTGCAGCGCAACTGATCGAGAACGGGGTGCAGCCAGGGCTTGCTGTCGTGCTCGTGGGCGAAGAGCCCGCCAGCGCGGTTTATGTCAAAGCAAAAAGCAGGGCTTGCGATGAAGCAGGGATGTATAGCTCGACAATCAGGATGCCTCATGCGACGACACAACTCGAGCTGCTCAAGGTTGTCGAAGGTCTCAATGCGGATTCGCGTATTCACGGAATCCTCGTTCAGATGCCGCTTCCGCCGCATCTGGATCCCGATGCGGTGATCCGGTCAATCGATCCACGCAAGGACGTCGATGGTTTCCACCCGGTGAACGTCGGGAAGCTCCTCATTGGCGAGCGCGATGGATTCGTACCCTGCACGCCGGCGGGAATCCAGCAGTTGCTGTACCGATCGAACATCGATACCAACGGTGCCGAGTGTGTGGTTGTGGGCCGCAGCAACATTGTGGGCAAGCCGATGGCTGCGCTGCTGCTCCAGGACGCGCTCACCGCAAACGGAACGGTAACCGTTTGCCATCGTCACACACGCGATCTTGGGCTGCACACACGGCGCGCCGACATACTTATAGTTGCAGCGGGTCGCGCTGGGCTTGTCACGGCCAGTATGATACGACCCGGCGCAGTCGTAATCGACGTCGGCATGAACAGAATCGACGATACCGCGTCGCCGCGCGGATATCGTCTCGTCGGTGACGTCGACTTCGAGACCGCGCGAAACGTGGCATCGAAGATTACGCCGGTCCCTGGAGGCGTTGGTCCGATGACAATCGCAATGCTGATGTCGAACACAGTTCGCGCAGCGACGGCGTTTGCGGGAAGCGTCGCGTGAGATCGGGCTCGCGTGACCTTTCGTTCGACCTTGGAGATAGTGTCGCTCCGTACCGCGAGCATCTCCCGACGTCGATTCCCGGTGCGTCGCGCGAGACGGCGATTGGAATCAGCAGGCTGAACGAGGCGACAAAGAATCTCGTTGAGAATTCGTTCGGAATGTTCTGGGTGCGGGGCGAGGTAAGCGACTTCAAGGCGCATCGAAACGGTCACTGGTACTTCTCGCTGCGTGATCGCTCGGCTCAGATTCCTTGTGTGGTATGGAGCAAGGATCAGCAGGCAATCCCCGCTCCGCCCGACGATGGAATGGTGGTGATTGCGCTCGCGCAGATGACTGTGTACCCCGCGCGCGGTTCTCTGCAGCTGAAGATTGCACGGCTCGAGGCAGAGGGCGATGGGCTATGGCGAAAAGCGATGGAGCAGACCATCGAGCGCCTCAAGGCCGACGGGCTCATGGCCCCGGAGCGAAAAAGAGCGTTGCCGCGATTCCCCCGCGTGATTGCGATCGTGACGAGCACGGACGGCGCCGCTTTGCGAGACATCATCTCAGTAGCGCAACGTCGGCGTCCCGGGATTCGCATCGTGGTCGCTAACGCGTCGGTGCAGGGCGACAATGCACCTGGC
>JBBQYO010000272.1:0-4227 GCA_038208605.1 Gemmatimonadales bacterium
CCATGTGCAGAACCGCCGTCACGTTGGGCGGCGGCATCACGACCACGAAGGGCTCCCGGTCGCCGCCGGCGCGCCGTGATCGCGCAGGATCGGCGCTGAAAAGTCCTGCGTCGAGCCACTCGCGGTAAAGAGCGGGCTCGACGCGTGACGGATCGAATTGATGTGGAAGGGCTTCTGCCTGGTTTGTCTTGCTCATCCTCCGCGCAAGTTAACCGGGGCAAAAACCCCGTGTAAGACCGGGTGCTGTTTACTCGCCTGTCAGTGACTGCGTCGGTGCATTCAGCGGATCGGCAACGTGGTCTGCTTTCGGAACTCCCCCGGGCGCGACCGGTGATCCATCGGCGCGGCCTCGCCGGGGCGGCTGGTTAGGGCGCGTTCGACGCTTGGCCTTGATGCTCTCGGCGGCTTCGTCGTCGAGAAACGTTTCGTCGAGCGCTGCCTCTTCAAGCTCCGGATGCGGATCTTCGTGACGAAGCACATCGGCAGAGCTGCCCTGGCGGCTTCGGCCGGTGCCGATGTTCTGTCCTTCCCATTGTCCTTCGGTCAGCGACGGGTCGCCGTCCTCATAACGATCGGCGAGCTCATCGAGCAGATCTTCATCGGCACGGACGGCGAGACGATTGACGACGGTGTCCACGCCGGGAACTCCGCGCGCGACAACAACCGCCTGCTGCGATTCGTCGTCGGCATTCACCCACCCGGTCAGCTCGACTATTCCTTCGTCGATCGCGCCGATGTCGATCGCGCGCTCACTCAGGACGGGATCATTCCGAAAGGCTTCGAGCACCCGCTCCTCGAGCTCTTCCGTTGCGTCGTAAGGTCCATCCTCATCCGAGTCTTCCTCGAACTCGTCTTCTTCATCGCCATCGTACTCGTGGTCGTGAGCATGGGCGTCGAGCTGGAGATCCTGCTCCTCATCCTCGCTGCCGACCTTACCGAACCGATCGCGAATTTTGGCTGTCAGGCCCGATATGCCACCGTACTGCTGGGCGACGACAACCCCTGCGGCGAAGCCGGCCAACGCTCCCAGTGCGACGTACAGCGCACTCGCAGCATTGGATTCTTCTTCGCGATACCTGAATGGAGACATGTATGCAAACCTGTGGCGAAGGGTATCCTCAAACGATAGCTTACGCACGAGCAAGTTAAAGGCCATCTGCGGGACCAATCTTCGATGTCTGAAATGTTGACACTCACCCTCCCCGACGGCGCAACGCGCCAGGTCGAGGAGGGAACTTTGCCGCGCGACGTGGTCGGCTCGATCGGCCAGCGGCTCCTGAAAGACGCGCTCGCCGTCGAAGTAAACGGCGAGGTCCAGGACCTCGTCACGCCCCTTCGAAAAGGCGGCTCGTTCAGGGTTCTGACTTCCCGCGATTCGCTTGCACTCGACGTTCTGCG
Source organism: Gemmatimonadales bacterium (assembly GCA_038208605.1). Classification (GTDB taxonomy): domain Bacteria; phylum Gemmatimonadota; class Gemmatimonadetes; order Gemmatimonadales; family Gemmatimonadaceae; genus UBA4720. The sequence continues at coordinate 1,399 of JBBQYO010000272.1, forward strand.
TCATTCCGGCGCGCACATCCTTGCGACTGCCGTCCGCCGTCTTCGGCCTGACGCAAAGATCGGATTCGGCCCGTCGATCGAAGATGGCTTCTACTACGACTTCGAAGTAACGGAGCCGTTCACACCCGAGGATCTCGAGGAGTTCGAATCCGAGATGCGAAAGGTGATCGCCGAGAAATATCCGTTTATTCGCGCAGAGGTGAGCCAGTCCGAGGCGCGCGGAAAGTTCTCGGACGATCCGCTCAAGCTGGAGCGCCTCTCGGAATTCAGCGAAGACGAAATCATCTCCACTTATACGGACGGTCCGTTCATCGACCTTTGTCGCGGACCTCATGTACCAGATACTTCATACTTAAAACATTTCAAGCTCCTTCACACCGCCGGCGCTTACTGGCGCGGCGACGAGAAGCGGCAGATGCTGCAGCGTATCTACGCGACTGCTTTCTTCAATAAGGAAGATCTCGAGTCGCACCTGCACAGGCTCGAAGAGGCGAAGCGAAGAGATCATCGCCTGCTCGGTCATCAGCTCGATCTCTATTCGACGGATCAGCGCGTGGGGCCGGGCCTGATCCTGTGGCACCCTCGTGGTGCCATCATCCGCAACGAGATCGAGACGTACGAGCGGGACCTGATCCTTCGTCACGGATATGAGCTCGTCTATACGCCGCACATCGTGAGCGAGCGGCTGTTTCAGATCTCTGGACATCTCGAGAATTTCAAGGAGAACATGTTCGGAGCGATGGACCTCGAGGGCGCTTCATATCGTCCCAAGCCGATGAATTGTCCGGGTCACATCTGCATCTTCCAGGGGCATAGCAGGTCGTATCGCGATCTGCCGATACGATACGCCGAGTTTGGAACCGTCTACCGCTACGAGCGAAGCGGCGTTCTGCACGGAATGCTGCGCGTCCGCGGATTTACACAGGACGATGCGCACGTATTCTGCACGCCCGAGCAAGTGCCCTCGGAAATCGAGCGCCTGCTCGATCTCGTTGACGAGATGCTCAAGACTTTCGGCTACCCGTACACCATCGAGCTTTCCACCATGCCGGAAAAAGCGCTCGGCTCGGTGGAGACGTGGCGTCAGGCGGAGGATCTGCTAGCGAGCGTCATGCGCGGCCGGGGCCAGGAATTCACGATGGACGAAGGTGGCGGAGCATTCTATGGCCCCAAGCTCGACTTCAAGCTGATCGACGCGATTGGCAGAAAGTGGCAGGGCCCGACAGTGCAGCTCGATTTCAATCTGCCCGAGCGATTCGACATTGAATACACGGGGGCTGATAACGCTCCGCACCGTCCGGTGATGCTCCATCGCGTGCTGGTCGGTTCAATGGAGCGGTTTGTCGGCGGTTTGATCGAGCATTATGCTGGCGCATTCCCGCTCTGGCTCGCGCCGGAGCAGGTGCGTGTAATTCCGATCGCCGACGATTTTGCAGTTGCTGCGCGATCGGTTGTCGAGCGGCTCAAGTCCAGCGGCGCACGTGCGCATCTGGACGACCGGTCAGAAACGCTCAACTACCGAATTCGGGAGGCGGAGACCCTCAAGATTCCTTATATGGCGGTCGTTGGTAAACGGGAAGCAGAAAGTGATTCGGTGGCGCTCAGAATTCGCGGCGCAGGAAAGAAGCAGGAGGTGATGCCTGTCGCCGATTTTCTCGCGATGGTGAAGAACCAGCTTGCCACGAGGGCGCTGGAACTCTAATCTCAGCGCCAGCTCGATGATCCGCGATCTGTCATTGAATTGACAGAAGCTTGATCAGGGCGAGACTGAGCCCAATGAGAACAAGCAGGGAAGCAGAGACAGTAAGAACGACCGGCCGGCCGACTTTCCTCATCGCTTTCAAATCTACTCCCAGACCAAGCGCTGCCATCGCCGCAACGGTCAGCCATCCCGACACTAATTTTGTGGGGGCTATGACGGTCGCCGGAAGCGCACCGGTCGACCGAACCGCTGCGAGAAGCATAAATCCGACGATGAACCACGGAACGAAATCAGTGATTCGGAATCGCTTTGCCTTGGCATCGCCATTGCTCGAGCCGTCCCTGTGCGTCAGCGCGAAAAACAGCACGACCGGACCGAGCATCAGCACCCGGACGAGTTTGACGAGAGTACCGACCTGACCTGACAGAATGCTGACGGGAAATGCAGCTGCCAGGACTTGAGGCACCGCATAGACACTAAGTCCGGCAAGAACTCCGTACTGGTAGTTGCTCAATCCGAACGGTATGATGACAAACGGAAGTCCAATCACTACCGCGACGCCGAGTATCGCAGTGAACGCAATGGACGATGCGACGTGCTCCTTGCTCGCGCCGATCGCGGGCGCGACTGCAGCTATTGCCGAATTCCCGCAGATGGAATTCCCGCAGGCTACCAGCACAGAGAGCTTGTGCGGCAAACCCGCCGCTCGTCCGATGAGGTAGCTGATGCCGAGGCCGAGCACGACGAGCGTGACAATTCCGACCGCCAGTGCGGGGCCGGCGCGCAAGAGAAGCGGAAGATCGACTGATGCGCCAAGAAGCACGACCGCGATTTCGAGAATCTCCCTGGCCGTAAAAGACACTCCCGGTTCCAGGGCGGCCGGCGGAGTCCAGAAAGTTCGAAGGATCATTCCGAGTAAAATCGCGATGACGAGTCCTTCGACGACCGGATGACCAAATGCAAAGGATTCAATGCTGGCAATTCCGATCGCAGCTAGTCCAACAAGAGCAGCGACGAGAATGCCTGGCATCAAGGTGACAACGCGCGAGCGTTCGGGATCCAGTTCAGTTTTCGGAAGCGAGAACGAGGTCATGCGATGCCTGTCTGAATGCCCACCGAGCTGGACT
>JBBQYO010000273.1:0-4211 GCA_038208605.1 Gemmatimonadales bacterium
ACGCGTTAGTGTGGCTGTGGAAGTCGATGCGCAGCGTTTCCGGATCGGAAACGGCAAGCCGGGCCATCGGTCGCGGCACTAAAACGACACCGGCCTCAGTCAGCGCTACAGAGACAAGGACAATGCCGATTGCAATTGCCAGCCTGAGCCATAGCGCTCGGCTACCGGCGTAACGCTTGATAGAGATGCTTGTTCCAACAATCAATGCTACAACGACGAACAGCCAGATAGTCTGCGGAACGGAGAGCAGACTCAGCGCGTCGAGTGTGCGGGACACCGGCGACATCGCCACGTAGGCAGCCGGGAGCGCGAGACGCACGCCGGCCGGGATGCCGTTGTCATTGGCGTCGACGAGAGCAGGCGCCCGTCCAGCGAGGCCAGCCACAATGATCGAGACTGCGATTGGCCAGAAATATTTTCGAAGGCTGATGAGCTTACCAGTGCGAGTACGGGTGAATATCGGCCTAGTGTGAGCACTCGTGCAACGCGGATAATTTCAGCCGAAGACATAACGGGAATGATTCCGAAACCCGGTTCAAACCATGGCGTAGGTAGCGATGCCGAACCGTCCTGAACAACTCACGCCCCGAGGATCAATCGGTGTTACTACGCGCCGCAGTTCTAATCGTCATGCCTTTCGCTCTTGCCAGTGCTCAGGGCTCCGGAGACAGCTCACCGGTTTTCACCGGACGAATCTCCGCAGGATCGTGGCTGAGAGTGCGAGACATGAAGGGCAACATCGAAGTTCGTGAAGCCGCAGGCAGTGAGGTGGTGGTCACGCTCGCCGCCGTTACAACACCGGCGCCACCAGCGAAGTGACAATTCAAGTTCTCAAAGACGGCAGCAACGTGACGGTATGTGCCATATGGGAACAGACGCGCCGTTGCGATGCCGACGGGTATGACTCGAGATCGGGCCGCTACAGCAACCGCGACGTCGCCGGTGCCGATTTCATCGTCGAGCTTCCGCGAGGAGTCAAGTTGGTCGCTGCAACCGGCAACGGACAGATCGACATCCGCAACGCCGGCGGGGAGCTCGAAGCGATGTCCGGCAATGGCGAGGTCACCGTCAATGGTGCAAGCGCGAGCGTGACCGCGACGTCGGGAAACGGCGATGTTGAAGTCGATCGCGCCGGCGGGTTTGTAGAAGCGCACAGCGGCAACGGCAATATCAGAGTCTCGACAGCGCGCGGCCCCGTGGACGCGACGACCGGAAATGGCGGCATCGAGGTCGACATGGCAAGCGTTCCGCGGGACGGCGACATGGAGTTCAGCACTGGCAACGGCTCCATCACTCTCGCGGTTCCGGCGGATCTTTCGGCTGCGATCGGCGCAAATGTCAGCTACAACAAATTCACGACTGACTTTCCAATCGAGGTACCGGCGCACTGGAGCTCGCGAAGCGTGCAGGGAACGATTGGGGGCGGAGGCCGGCGGATTCGCTTCTCGACCGGAAACGGCAGCGTGACGCTTCGCAAACACACCTGAGTTACGTACCCGGAATATTCGCAGGAATTACATACTGGCCGTTGCGCTGTGAGCCCGCGGCTATGCAGCATTATCGCGCGAAAGCCGGCGCGTTTTTTCACTCCTGCTGCGGAGCACATTCCGGGAATGACAGATGGAACAGGAGCGGAGCCGAAGCTCGTCAGCCTCTTCGGCATGTACATCATCGGATGGGAAGTTCGAACGACGAACCGCGACGAGATGAACGCGCCGTCGGCGAAAATATCTGCACTCTGGCAGCGTGTTCGCGAAGGAAACCTCATCGACACTATCTCCGAGCCCAAGTCGCCCGGAATAACGCTCGGGGCGTACACTCGCTATCAGAGCGATGACAAGGGCCCGTACTCGCTGGTTCTTGGCGCCGAAGTTGATAACGTCGAGCGGGTGCCCGCGGGGATGGCTGGAATTACGGTTCTCGCCCAGGAGTACCTGGTCTTCACTGCGACTGGCAACATGCCCGGTGCGGTGATCTCCGCCTGGGGCGAAGTGTGGCGGTACTTCTCGGGGCCGACGGTTTTCAAGCGAGCTTACACCACCGACTTCGAACGGTACGACACCGCTCGTCCGTCCGAAGTCGATATCTACATCGCAGTTCGCTAGGAAGCCGCTGGCAGCTTCGCGATTTTGCCCATGAACAAAATCGTTCCCGAGAATCGCTCGCGAATCACGAACACAAAAGGCCGGTCAATCCGGATGAGCGTGGAAACCGGTGCGGATGTCACGCCGATCCCGACACTCGTCACGGCAGCGGCTTCGGTCCCTTCCTCATTCACATCGACGAAAGTCTTCTGAACGACTTTCGTGATCACCAGCTTCTTGCCTGCGGGTGACATCGGTGTGAAATCGGCATTGAGGAACGCGTTCCCCATCCCCAGCGCCCTTAGGTCGTCGCTCATGTCTCGACCCCATGTCAGCTTGAACCGGGGGAGATAAAGATCGGCCTGACCTGGCTGAAAGCGACCTAAGACAGCATTCCACGCGTCATCCGTCAACGACCCGGCAAGCGAATTCACGTTCCCTCCCGGATTCGGAAGCAGCACCGTCATTGCAAACGCCGAGTTTCCGTAAGGGAGATCGACCGCAGTCAGGGTGGGAGTTTGCGCAATCCGCAGGGTCTCCGATTGATGCATCATCGGCACCATGGGAGAGCTTCCGTCGAGCGCAAAGAATTTTGCATCGGTCGTCTTTGACTTGTCGAACTGCTTCTGCCACTGGCCTTTGAAGTAGATCGCGTTGATGAGGAACATGACTTCATTGGGATCGATCGAGTCGATGATCGACGGGATCTTCTTCGCGGTGTTGTCGCTTGCCCACGCGTTGATGGTCCTGACCGCGTCAGGACTCTTGAAGTCGAGCCCCTGAACCTGCGCGCCGAAGAAATTTCTGCTCTCATCGAGAAACGATGTATTGAAGGTGAACGTCTTCTCGAACCAGATCGAATTCGCAATCCTGAAATCCGTCGTGTTGTCGAGGCGGCGGAGCAGAGCGATGAGCGACTTGTAGCCTTCGTTCACTTCCTGCCTCGTTGCGTCACCGAGCCGAAGGGCACTGTGCATCGAGTCGTAGGTAGCGCCTGCCGCGCCGTTGGCGGTCATCCCGAGCGCCATGGATGCAGAGAGCGGCGACACGAAAACGTTGCTGTCCAGCTGCTGCGAGTTGATCTGCTTCAAGAGATAGAACGCAAATGCGTTGCTGCCGACGATGAGCTTCTGCTCAGCGGTGGTGAGACTCCTCGGCAGAGCCGTGATGGCGACAGGTGCTGGGCCGCTCGGATCCTTGCATGCTAGAGCGGCCAGCACCATCGGGACAACAAATATGCGCACACCGATCAGGTTCATCCGGCTCTCCATGAATTGGTCCTTCATAATAAGCAATACGGAATCAGGCTTTGAGTCTGTCGAACTGAGTCCGGACAACACCGTAGCATTCGCACGCGGCGCCTTCGAGGCCTTTCCGGTCCGTTACGGTGATCACGCCGCGAGTGTAACGGATGAACCCCGAGTGCTGCAGCGCTCCTGCGGCAACGGTGACTCCTGAGCGCCGGACGCCTAGTATGGCGGACAGGCACTGGTGGGTGAGGGGGAGATTGTCGTCTCCGTTCATCCGGTCGTGTGTGATCAGCAGCCGTCGCGCGCATCGCTCATTGAGCTGATGCGTGAGGTTGCAGGCGGCGGTCTGCGCGACTGCTGTAAGGAACGCATGCGCATATCGGTGCATGAGTCGCCTGAATTTCGGGCGTTCGTCGCAGAACTGCGTGAACGCCGCCGCAGGCATTTGCCGTCCTGTGCCTGGTACCTGAACCAAGGTTCTGCTGGTCGCAATGCCGTCGTCGAGCAGAACGCTCAGACCGGAGAACCCTTCGTTCCCGATTGTGCCGACCTCGATACTCCCGGATCCGATCTGGTTGACGACAGACAACATTCCCGTTTCTACGAAAAGGACGTTGGCGAAGGCAGCATTCTGTTCGGCCATCACGTCGCCGACGTTCAGAATCACGTCAGTGAGCTGCGCGTCCACGAGGGCGTAATCGTCTGCAGGAAGTGCGGCGAGCAGCTGGTTCAGCTCGTTGCCCTGTGCTGACAGTGCGGATTCAAGCGCAGGAGACGTTTCAATAGCGCGCGGTGAAGGCCGCGGCCGTGGTGTTGGTGAAGCCAATGCCCCTCCAGGGGTCACCTTGCTTGGTGGGAAATCCCAGCTGACGGCAGG
>JBBQYO010000274.1:0-4126 GCA_038208605.1 Gemmatimonadales bacterium
TACGAACCGCAGGTTGGCGGTGACCAGTCTTTCGGCCGCCTTTTCGTCTCCTGCCTGGGCACGACGTGCCAGCCGGCGCTCTTCTTCCGCGTCGGTTATCAGCGGGAGTTTTTGAATGTCCTGGAGGTACTGGTCGAATGCGGTGGAGGGGGACGAACGGAAAAAGCCTTTAGACTTGCTCTCGGTCGAAGTCTGCATCCAAGCCCCAGATGAGTTGTTTGTTGCAAGCTTGCCTTCGCTCGCTCTTTCACCTTATTGGGCGCACGTTAACGACCGTGTGTATTCCGGTCAACAGCCACTTTTCATGCCACTCCGAAATGTGATGTGGAAGGGCAGCTTTTACCAATTTGTTCCCAAATACTACGGAATTCAGGTCGCGGATGGCGGATCTTTGGTCTTCGTTCGGCTGGTTCCGGTGAGAATCGCTATTCCGATGAGGATGATGACACCAACTGCAATCCAGGTAGTCGGTACACCAACAAGATAGGCTCCGACGGCCAGACCGATGATCAGGACGATAAAGCCGATCAGATAAGTACTGAATGACGACATTGCGACAACTCCTTTGTCAGTTGGGGCAAAAAATGGCAAGTCGAGGGCCAAACGGCCTGACTCATTGTGTCCGGCGTCTTGCGTTACTCCCTCTTCGCGAGCCCATCGATCAACTCGGCTACTGCCGACAGGTCGGGAATCAGATCCAGCTCGACCAGCGTACCTGGCAACAGGTACTCGTGCTCTTTCGCAACCAGTACAGCTCTCCCTCGCTGTCTCCCGAACCTCGATGCCTGGCTGCATGACGGGGTCCAGATATCGAGAGTGGCGCCGAGGACGTTGCCGCCGGTGTCATCGACGAGGTAGCGGCCCAGGTACCGCTTGCCCATGAATACCTCGACGTATCGCGCGAGCGGGAAAATCCGCGGATCCGCGGCCACGATTCCCGGGCGCACAAAACGCCCGCGACGCGTCGTTCCCTTCAGGCAATACTGAGTCAGCGTGATGGGGATTTCTTCGCCGGGCTGGGCGCGGGCGAACCGCGAAGGATCGGGGATAATCCCCGCCGCGCGCATTCTGAGTGCTTCACCGGCCGACGCGCGGTGGAACTGTCCAGCGTTCCTCACGATTTTCTTGGCAGTTACAACAAGAGGATCGAGCAGCGGCTCGGCGTAAACGAGCACCGGCGCGTGGATATATACGGCGCGGCCCAGCGGAAGACGAGCCGCACCCGTCCCGATGAAAAGGATGGCAATGACCATGGCAATGCCCAGCCTTACAACGTCGCCACGTTTCATGTCAGAACCTCCCTAACGATTTCGTCAGCCACGGATACAGTCCAACCGGAATCAGCACCAGCCATTTTCCCGATCGCGCTCGGCAGCGAATACTGAATCGTTCCGCCTCGCACTTTCTTGTCGGTCCGCATCACATCGAGCATCCGGTCTGCGTCCATTCCCGCAGGCAGCACAACCGGAAGTCCAGCACCTGATACCGCCAGGCGGATCGTCTCCGCGAACCCCTTCTTGGCGACCCCGGCGAGCTCGGCAATCCTCGCTTCAATCACCATCCCCATCGCAACCGCTTCGCCATGAGAGATCGTGAATCCGCTGAGTATCTCTGCGGCATGGCCAGCGGTGTGCCCGAAGTTGAGCACCTTGCGAAGGCCTCCCTCATGTACATCGCGGGCAACGATCCGCGACTTGATCTCAATACTACCGACGACAAGGTCCGAGACTGCGTCACTGGCTTCGGAAGCCGAGTAAACGATTGCCGGTATCGAGCTGACTACCGATTCAAAATAACCCTTATCGGCAATCACGCCATGCTTCAACGCTTCGGCAAAACCCGTTCTCAGCTCGCTAAGTGGAAGAGTAGAAAGCACTTGCGTGTCAACGAGCACGCCGTTGGGCTGGTGGAATGCGCCGACCATATTCTTCCCTGACGGCGTGTCCACCCCCGCTTTCCCGCCGATCGCCGAGTCGATCATTGCGAGCAGGGTGGTGGGAATGTGGACGATCGGAATGCCCCGCATGTACGTCGCGGCCACAAATCCGGCGAGGTCACCGACTACTCCTCCGCCAACCGCGATGATCGCGGAATCACGCCCGAAGTTGCGGGAAAGCATCTCGTCCGTGAGCCATCCCCAGCTTCCACGGGTCTTGCTGCTCTCCCCAGCGGGAATCGCCAGGACGTCCTCCGGCTCGACGCCGACCAATTCGGCCACGATGCTACCATATAACGGCCCGACCCGGGAGTCGGTGATGATGGCATACCGGAAGGCAGGAGCAACTCGCCGAACGAATTCGCCGATTCCCCCGAGACTGCCTGGCTTCACCATGACCGGATACGGGAGCCCAGCTCCTGCGGACAATGGCGTACCGTTCACCAACTCCCGTCTACCAGGTGACTTCGCCGGCGCCGGCTCGCGTATTCGCGACACGGGCAAGTGTGAACAGGAGGTCCGACAGACGGTTGAGATAGACTACCACTATCTGAGGAATCTCGGTTTCGTGCTGAAGATGAATCACACGCCGCTCAGCGCGCCGGCAGACTGTGCGGGCAACATGCAGTGCTGCCGCCTTGGGAGTGCCGCCCGGGACGATGAACGCGCGAAGCGGCTCCAGCTCCTTTTCACAGGTGTCGATGGCGTGCTCGAGTCCCGCGATGCGGCTCTCGTCAACCTGAGCCTTTGCAAGATGATCGTGCATCTTCTCGAGATCGGGAGTCGACAACAGGGCGCCGATGCTGAAGAGGTCGCGCTGCACTGGAACGAGCACTTCATCGATGCGAGGCATCATCTCGACGGCGCGGGCAAGTCCGAGCACGGCGTTGAGCTCATCGACATCGCCGTAGGCTTCAACGCGAGGATCGTCCTTCGATACTCGGCCGCCGCCGAACAGGCCGGTTTGACCTTCGTCACCGGTCTTTGTGTAAATCTTCATATTGTCAAATCTCGCTATATTCTGACCGATGCACGAGATAAAAGACATCACTATTATCGGAGGCGGTCCGACAGGTATTTTCGCTTCCTTTTATGCAGGAATGCGCGGTGCTACAGCGCAGATAGTCGATACACTTCCGCAGCTCGGCGGTCAGCTGACCGCGCTTTATCCAGAGAAGTACATCTTCGACGTCGCCGGCTTCTCGAAGGTTCTCGCCAAGGACCTGGTCAACGACCTGGCTCAACAGGCAGCTCAATTCAAGTTCGAATCGTTTCTCGGCCAGCACGTGATCGATCTGGTGGAAGAGGACGGGCATTTTGTGCTCGTCACGGAAACTGACCGCTTTCCGACGAGGTCGGTGCTGATCGCGGCGGGGATCGGTGCATTCTCACCGCGCCGGCTGCCGCAGCAGTGCGCAGACTCGTGGTACGGTAAGGGCATTTTCGACAACGTTGCCGACCCCGAAAATTTTCGGGGGCAGAAGATCGTGATCATCGGCGGAGGAGACTCCGCCTTTGATTGGTGCCACCAGCTTCGCGATCGCGCGTCTGCGGTGACGCTGGTTCACCGAAGCGACAAATACCGCGCGCATGGTGCGACCGTGGCGGAGGTTCAGTCGGCGGTCGATGCAGGGAAGACAGTGCTGCTTCCTTTTCACGAGCTGGCAGATGTGCTCGAGTCCGAAGGCAGGCTGACGGGAATCGTTCTTCGCGATGTGAAGACGAAGGAGACGAAGAACATCGAAGCCGATGCGGTTCTGCCGATGCTTGGTTTTATCAGCGACATCGGACCGCTGGCGAATTGGGGATTGAACCTCGAGAAGCACGAGATTGTCGTCAATTCGTTGATGGAGACGGGCCGGGCCGGCATCTACGCCGCGGGTGACATCACTTCATATCCCGGGAAGCTCAAGCTGATCGCGACCGGATTTGCGGAGGCGTGCACTGCGGTCAACCAGGCATTCCATTGGATTTACCCGGAGAAGAAGGTGAATCCGGGACATTCCTCGAATCTCGCCGTCTTCGGGCAGAAGGACGACTAACAGTGGACAGTTAACAGCAACTGCCATTAACGGCGATGCACAGATGAAAACGATGCACAGATGAAAACGAAAAGGCGTGGATGGTTTGCGGATTGCAGCGTTACGGCGGGTGCGGTTCATTGGAACAATGCGGCGCCCGCTCATCTGT
>JBBQYO010000275.1:0-4112 GCA_038208605.1 Gemmatimonadales bacterium
ACCCCGGCGGCGGCGGCGGCGGTGGCGGACCCGGTGGAGGTGGCGGCGGCGGCGGCGGCGGAGCCGGTGGAGGCGGCGGCGGTGGCGCCACGGCATAAGTCAGCTTGTAAATCGTCCCGCTCGCATCATCGGAGATGTAAATGCCGCCGTCTGCAGCAACCGCTGCGTCGACCGGACGCCCCCACGCAGATCCACCCGAAAGCCAGCCCGATACGAGATCGATCTGATTTCCTGGCAGCTGCGTAGCTGGATCCCAGGCAAAATGGACGACTTTGTAGCCCGTCAGCGCAGCTCGGTTCCACGAACCATGGAGCGGTACGACCGCACCATTGGCGTAAGCCGATGGTGCATTGGTGCCCTGGAGAAAAACGAGGCCCAGCGGGGCTGAGTGCGCCTGAATTCCCTTGTTGATTCGATCGGCGGTGGCGCAATCGAGCTTGGACCCATCTGCATTCATTTCGACATCGCGATCGAACGGCATGTCATTCACACCGCCAGGTCCATCGGGGCTGGGATTGCAGAACGGCCACCCATAATTCCCACCGTCGCGAACGCGAGTGAACTCGTCCGGCGGATGGTTGTCCACATAGGACTGCATCACCTTGGCGTAGTCGTCGCTTCCGTTTCCATCCCAATCGGTATGATGCGGGTAGGCGATGTTATCGCGGTTGTTGACGACCACCCACAAGTCAGCCGTGCCCGGAACTATCGCCAGTCCTTCTGCATTGCGAAGTCCGCGTGCAACCATCCGGCCGGCGGTGCCATCTGCGTTGTACACGTAAATCGCCGCGCGTACGGGGTTGCTCTGCGTGTCCGACAGACAAACGTTGCACGTCGAAGCGATCGACAGATAAAGCTTTCCACTCGCATCGAGCGCGATGTTCTTGAGCTCATGACCGTACTGTCCGCCAAGCTCAGGGTTGCTCGCGTTCGGCAGCCCGGAGATGATGACCTGTCTTCCCTGCCCGGTAGTGACGGCTGCGTTGTACGTGTACCGCGCGACCTTGTCTCCTTCAGCGACGTACACGTACGTCGTGCCTGCGATCGTCGCAAAGACGATGTCGTGCGGTTTGTAGAGTCCCGAAGCCCACGTGAATTTCGTCGGATCTGCTCCCGCCGCACCCGGGCGAACGAGGTAGACGGCGCCTGCACCGGGATTTGAGACGAGCACGTCACCGTTCGGCGCAACTGCGATGAATCGTGCACCGCTCACACGCGCAAAAACCGAAATCGTGAAGTTCGGTGGAACGGTCAGATAGCGATCAACATTGAATGGCGATGACTGCATGCTGGCAGGCACAGTGACTTTAACCGTCAGTGATGCAGCGGGCGGCGACACGACGCTCATTGACTGCCCGCCGGCGACGGGCGTCTCGGTATCTGTCGATTTGACCGCGCCGCTATCGGTGCATGCGCCGATGAACAGTAATCCAAACGCTGCTAAGCGGACGCGCCGGAGGGCGAGCGAACGGTGGGGACTGAAACTCATTTGGCTCTCCGCATGAATCGTGTGCTCGCTGCTGTTTCTATAAAGACACAACAAGTCCGGCAACAAGCGGGCCCCGTCGGGATTTCTCAGCATTCCCTCCAGCGCGGCTGAGGCAGCAGCTCAGCAAGCGTCATCACTCTCCCGGCTGCAACGATTACGCGTGTCGCAGAGTTGCGGTCGTTGACCTGCCACAAGAGCTCGCGGCAGCGTCCGCACGGAGCAAGCACGCCCTCGGGACTCGTCACGGCAACAATCGTTCGAATCTCCGATTCCCGCGCCTTCAGCATCTCGGCAACCGCCGCATGCTCGGCGCAGAACCCGAGTCCGCAGTGAGTGTCGATGCAGATGCCCGTGTAGACATTTCCCGCAACTGTCTCGATGGCCGCTGCGACTGCACCAGCCGAGCAATCCCTGCTTGGCCTGTATCCACCGACAAGGCGTGTCGCAGCCTCAATTAGTTCCTGATCGGTCATTTGATTGGCTCGAGCTCCACGAGTACAGTCCCCTTTTCGACGGCCTTGCCAACGGAAGCGTGAACCGCTTTGACGACACCGCTGGCGGAAGCGCGCAGCTCGTTCTCCATCTTCATCGCTTCCATGACCACCACGCCCTGACCGGACTCTACCTTGTCGCCGACCGCAACATTTACGCGCACCACGAGGCCAGGCATCGGCGCAGTGACCGGCGCAGGTCCTGTGTCTTTAGCGGATGCTGCGGTGATGTCCCGAATCGCGCGCGTACGCTCGTCCAACGCTTCGCCTTCGAACCGATGGCCGTCGATCCATAGCGTGTAACTTCCCCGCGTCGGTCCGCGCCTGGCGACAACTCTGTGAACCTCGCGGCCGATGGTGACGATCCTCACGGGAGTCCCTTCGATATCCTCGACGTGGGCCGCCAGAGTCTCATCGCCGAGTGTGGCGTTGTCACCAGTGATCTCGACTTCCTCGCGATGACCGTTCAGATCGACGACGTATTTCATGCGGCCGAGGGCACCAGCTCGCAGATGGTCTCGATGTGCGCCGTCTGCGGGAACATGTCGAACGGCACCATCGACGCGATTCGGTAACCGGGAAGTCTCGCAATGTCACGCGCGAGAGTCGCGGGATTGCAGCTCACATACGCAACGACCTTTGGCTTGAGGTCTGCGTTCTGAAGAATTTCCGTAACGCGTGCGTCAGTGCCCGCTCGCGGCGGATTGAGAATCACCGCGTCGGCGGGAAGGGCTGCCGGGAGTGCTTCTTCCACGCGCGCACGAACGGACTTCGATCCTTCAGGAAGTCGCAGCGCGCACCATCGCGCGGCGTCGCTGTCGAGCTCGATCGCCGTAACCCTTGCACCTTTCCTTGCGAACGCGATGGCGATATCGCCCGTGCCGGAATAGGCGTCGACTACCGACTTCGGCGAATACCTTGACACCAGCTCTATAAGGTGAGCTCTCAGAGTTTTCGCGACACCAGGATTCACCTGGCCGAACGAAGCCGCGGGCGGCTGAAGCGACCTGTGCGGCCGGCGGTCACCAACAACGCGGCGGGCTCCTTCATCATTTTCCCACCACAATGCGGCAAGCCCGGGAAGCGATGAAAAGAAGTCCGGCGCGGAAGGCCATCTGGTTCCGCCCATCATCACGAAGACCGCCCCGTCGCTCGTCAATCTCACGCTTCCCCGTAACGACTGGACGTCAGGAAAAAACTGCGACTGCGCCATGATCTTCCGCCAGGCCTCGACGACGCTCTCTTCAGTTATCGGACAATCGGCAAGCGCGAAGATTCTGGATGGATCATCGAATGGGTGAAGGCCTGCTATCCAGTTGCCGTTCGATTGTTTTCGCATCGCCATCGTGAGCTTCACGCGATACCGCCACTCCTTCGGGCTGGCTCTCACTTCGCTCGTATCGAATTTTCTCTTGCCAATACGCTCGACTGCGTCGCGAATGATTCGCTGCTTGGACCGAAGCTGCGCGAGATACGACATGTGCTGGAGCTGACATCCGCCGCACCGGTCAATCGTATAGTGAGGACACACGGGCTCGATTCGCTCATCGGACGGGCGCGCGATCGTTCGGAGCGCTCCTCGCGCAAACGTTCCGCGGCCATTGATCCGCGCCGTAACGAGCTCGCCGGGAGCGGTTCGCGGGACGAATACAACAAGACCATTGTTGCGTCCAACGCCGTCACCGCCAGCGGCGATCGATTCGATTTCGAGCGACACCATCTGAGACATCAGTGCAATCCTTCCGCGCGCCCGGCACGCTTCCATGAATCGCTCTCGTGATCACCATTCGATGACGGGCTGGAGGCCGGGACACTGGAGCTCATGACCGCACCATGCTTGCGATCACGATCGGCGAACAGCGCCGCCGCGATGATTGCCGCGAGCCGAGCATCATTCGGAGGCTCGATCGCTGCCAGCGAAGGAAGCTTGCGCTCGAGCCACTGAATATCGATGTCGCCGGCCTTGAACTCCGGGTCTTCCATCAATCGCAGGTGAAAGTCGCGCGAGGTCTCCACGCCGTCGATCGTGAGCTCGAGCAATGACCGGTGCATCCGCTCGATGGCGAGCTCGCGTGTCGGTGCCCACACGATGAGCTTTGCGAGCATCGGATCGTAGTTCAATCCAATCACGC
>JBBQYO010000276.1:0-4067 GCA_038208605.1 Gemmatimonadales bacterium
GGTGATGACGACGATGTCCGAATTGGCGGTCTCATCGTAGCCGTTGGTGCCGATCACCCGGGAATCGAAGCCTTCGATGGGCGCTGATTCCCACTGATCGAGTCCCTTTCCCTGCGGGACACCTTCCATGATGTCGACGACAACAACATGGCGCGCCAGCTCTTTCTCGGCCACGCGCTGCGCGGTCGTCGCGCCAACATTGCCTGCGCCGACGACAGTAATCTTATTGACCATTGAGCTCTGTTTTTGGTAGTGGAGGCGTTACTCGCGAAAGCTATTTCGCATGGTGCGCGGGGGCTACCCTCCAACCTGCGACAGCGCACGCAATCCGCCGACTTTCATCTGAAGCAGATCGTGCTCGAGTGGCTTTGCGGCGAGGGCGGCGCGGAAAATCGGCTCGAGATCTTCGCCGGCACGAAACGGGTCGCGCAGATTCACCTCGTGGTCTCCGAACAGACACGTGCGAAGCCGACCGTCGGCGGTCAGGCGCACGCGATTGCAGGTCGAACAGTATGTATGCGTCATCGGTGTGATGATGCCGATCGTTCCTGGAGCGCCGTCAAACTTGTAGTAGGCGGCTGGCCCGTTGCCTCGTTCCGGTCCGGAACACTCGCGAAGGTCTCCGACCGACGCTGCTCTCTCGAGAACTTCGCTCGACGGCACGACGTGCTCCCACGTGACTTCGCGCATACCTCCAACCGGCATCAGCTCAATGAAACGAACATGCCAGGGATGGTCGAGTGCCAGTTGCGCAAAGTCTTCAACTTCGTCGTCGTTGATGCCTCGCATTACGACGACGTTGATTTTTATGGGAGACAGGCCTGCACGTTCTGCTGCGAGGGCGGATCTCACTGGATCGAAGTCGAGCCTGCGTCTAGAGATCGCCGCGATACGATCGGGCCGGAGCGAGTCCGCGCTGATGTTGACGCGATCGAGACCCGCGGCGCGCAGGGACGGGGCAAGCGCGGGAAGGCTCACACCGTTTGTCGAGAGAGCGATATCGTCGATCTGCGGAATTTCGCGCAGCATCTCCACGAGCTTGTGAAGTTCTGGGCGAATCGTTGGCTCGCCCCCAGTGATCCGAAGTCGCCGCAGACCGAGGGGTGCGAGTGCCGCCACGATGCCTGCGATTTCTTCGTACGTCAGGAGCTCCGACTTTGGAAGCCACTGCAGTCCCTCTGCGGGCATGCAGTAGAGGCAACGGAAATTGCACTTATCAGTGACAGAGATTCGAAGGTATTCGATGGCCCTGCCGAACTGATCGAGCGCGCCGGTCGTCATGCTTCGCGGCTCGTCACAGCCGACACCCAGTCTCGACTTCCGTCGGCGTAATGCTCGCGTTTCCATATCGGGGCTCGTGTTTTCAGCTCTTCGACGCAGTATCTCATCGCGTCAATGGCGGCAGCGCGTCGCGGATGACCGGTCACGATTGCGATCGAGGCGTCACCGACCGCGAGCTCGCCGAGCCGGTGCTCCACGACGATATGCTGCACTCCAAACATGCCCGACGCCTCGGCGATGATTTCGGCGATCTCTTTCTCGGCCATTGGCTCATACGCACTGTATTCTATGCCGAGGACCTTCTTACCGTCGTTCAGGCAGCGAACGGTGCCGATGAAAATCGACGTCGCGCCGTTGGATGCATCACTCACTTCCGCGAGCAATGCGGTGAGGTCGATCGGTTTTCGAACGAGCGCGGTTCGCATCACCCACCCGCTACCGGCGGGATCAATGCGACCTCATCCCCTTCGGCGAGGACTCGTGTCGGTTCGGCATATGACAGGTTGACCGCCACAAGGGGAGATGGCGGAAGTCGTGAAGCGCCCGGTAGTGCCAGGACTCGCGTCATCACGTCGAGAACGGTGGATCCTTCGTCGAGATGCATCGTCATCGACGGAACGCCAAGGCTGTCTGCGTAGGATGCGAAGAAACAAACGGTGACGGTCATTGCGGGACCGCTGAAGATCTAGTCTCCGTCGGAAAGGTCGCCGTCGTGGAGTTCTGACAGCTCGAGGCCGGCGACAAGAGCGCGCAGCTCTTTTGACGGCTTGAACACTGGAACCGGTCGGGCAGACACTTCGACCGGAGAGCCGGTGCGGGGGTTGCGCGCCATGCGGGTTTTTCGGCGCCGAATCTTGAATGTGCCGAAGCCGCGGACTTCGATGTTCTCCTGATGCTGGAGCGATTCCTTGACGGCTTCCAGGAAGGCGTCGACCACGCGGGCGCAGTCTTTCTTCGAGATCATCGGCCCAGCCGTGCGTGAAATCTGGGCCGTGACTCTTTCGACCAGGTCCGCTTTCGTCATTGACTCTGCCTCAGGATTGACGCACCCAGATGTAACGTAACTCGTTAGAAAGTATGACGTTACTAAACTCGTGTCAAGCTCGTTATCGGGAGAGTGACGGGTGTTTCGGAGCCTATTGGCCGGCGCGGATGGCCTGGATGAACTGGTCGAAATGGGGTACAGCATCGTGGGGACCGGGGGCTGCTTCGGGGTGGTACTGCACCCCAAAAACGGGGAGCGACCGATGCCTGAGACCTTCGATGGTGCCGTCGTTGAGATTGACGTGAGTGACTTCCAGCTCGCTGCTTCCCTTGATCCCTGAAGCATCACCGTCCACCGCGAACCCGTGGTTCTGCGAGGTGATGAGCACCCTGCCGGTCTGCATGTCCTTCACGGGATGGTTGCCGCCGCGATGGCCAAACGGAAGCTTGCTGGTTGATCCCCCAAATGCTATTCCTAGCATCTGATGTCCCAGGCAGATCCCAAACACGGGTGTGCCACTCGTCGCGAGTTCGCGGACTACGTCGGGCCCGTACGTGATCGCTTCCGGATCCCCGGGACCGTTAGACAGAAAGATTCCGTCCGGACGCTCGGCAAGAACGGCTGACGCGGGCGTGTTCGCCGGTACCACTGTAACGCGGTTGTCGTGATCGGCAAACAAACGCAGGATATTGCGCTTGATTCCGAAATCGTATGCAATGATGTGACGCGACGCGGTCGGACTTCCCCACGAATAACGCTCTTTGGTCGAAGCGGGTGTCGCCAGATCCAGACCTTCCATCGAGGGACAAGCTTCGAGCTCAGCGACGGCGTCCGCAGTCGGCGCAGCGCCTCTTCCGATCACACCACGCATGACTCCTGACGATCTCAGGTGACGCGTGAGGCGACGGGTGTCAACTTCTTGCAGAATCGGGACATCCGACTCCGCGAGCCAGCTCTCTAGGTCACCCGTTGCGCGCCAGTTGGAGTAACTTCGCGAAAGCTCGCGAACCACGACGCCAGCGACCTGCGGCCGCGCTGACTCAGGATCGTCGGTATTGATTCCGTAGTTGCCGACCTGCGGCGCAGTCATCACGACTATCTGTCCGCCAAACGACGGGTCGGTGAACATCTCCTGGTAGCCTGTCATGTTCGTCGAGAACACGACCTCCGCCACCGTTGGCGACGCTCCGGAAGTGCGGCCTTCGCCCTGGCGCAAGCGGCCAGGAAAAAGGGTCCCATCCTCTAGGAGGAGGAACCCCGGTTGAGTCTCAGTAGCCTTCAACTCAGTTCATTCAGCGCTTGGGCTGGCCAGGCGGCGCGGCGGGCGGGGGCGTCGCGCCGGCAGGCGGGCTGACGGGCGCAGTCAATGGACGTGTGGTTGCAGTCGGCGGACTGGCTGGCGCGGTCAGCGGAGGCGTTGTCGTCGCTCCCGGCGTCGCGTTCTGCAGAGGCACAGCCGGCGCGGCATTCGCCGGAGCCGGAGCAACGGGTGCAGGCGCCTGATTCCCAAACGTGTCCTCGAGCACTGACTTCGGCACCTGAGCGCGCGTGGACATGATCTGCAGCACAAACGCGAGTGTCAGAAAAACTCCCGCACCCCACCACGTGGCCTTGGTGAGAATCGTGCCCGCCTGGCGAATACCGATGAACGCGTCAGGTGACGAGCTCGCCCCGCCAAAGTTCGCGGCGAGGCCGCTTCCCTTACCGGACTGCAGAAGAATCGCCGCAATCAGGACGAGCGCGTCGATCACGAGAATTACAAGAAGGATGTTATAGAGCATTTAGCGTTGTTGGAGACTCT
>JBBQYO010000277.1:0-4047 GCA_038208605.1 Gemmatimonadales bacterium
GATGTGCCGTGGGAGAAAGCAGAGGAGAAGAAGCCTACGGAATGTTGACGAACTCGGCGACCGGTATTGGGGCTTCACTGGCGGTGATTCGCGACATGGCATTGCGGCTGCGCGAGCTTCATGGTAATATGACCATAATACTGGTCATACAATGCCGAGGCATACCATGTCGCAGAAACGGGGGCGGAAAAGGGGGGTAGTTCGGGAAGATCCAGTACACGCGTATCGTGTGCGTGAGGCGCTTGGCGTCGCGGTACTGAGGGGCGAGGTCGTTTCCGCGGCTGACTTCAAGGCCAACTGTCTCTCCCTGATGGATGAAGTCCGCGAGAAGGGTTCCGAATTCGTCATCACCAAGCACAACGTACCGGTTGCCCGGTTGGTCCCCGTGCTCGACGAGGCTGGGAACAAGTTCATCGGCCGTGGGGCGGGATTGATGAACGTGAGCGGCGACATGGTGGGTCCGATTGCTCCAGACTGGGAAGAAGGTGCTGACATCTGACCTCGGCGGATCGACTCCGGTTCTGCTCGACACCCATATCTGGGTGTGGGCGAGTAACGGATCGAATCAGTTCAAGCGGTCGGCAGCAAAGGCAATCGAGAGTGCGGCCGCCGAAAGAAGGCTATTTGTATCGGCGGCTTCAGTATGGGAGATCGCGCTGAAACAGCAGAAGGGAGACCTGCTTGTTTCGGGTGATTTGCGCGCCTGGCTGCGAGATCAGCGGAGATATCCTGGCGTACGTGTTCTGCCGGTGAGCGGCAATCTTTCCATCGAAGCGACGTTGCTTCCGGAGTGGTTGCGCAAGTCGGATAAGCGTCCGCACAAGGATCCTGCCGACAGGTTCATTGTTGCCGAGTCGCGGCGGCGGAATGCTGTGCTGATTACGTGTGACGCATTGATGATCGACTATGCGCGGAAGGGGCATGTGGTGGTGTTCGACGCGAGAGTGTAGGGATAAGAAGGGCAGTACAGCATCCGCACAGTGGAGTTACAAGACTCTGAGTTTCATTCGCTGCTTCCTGCGGCTGATCGATGATCTGGACAGTCGGGCACCGCAGGGCAGGCACGGCGAGAAAGAGCGACCTCATCGAGAATCGGCTTGACCTGCGTCTCCGGACGGATGCATATTGCATCCATTACGCATCCATCACCGGGTATTGGCCATGGCAACGCTGACAATCAAGAATCTCCCGGATTCACTTTACGAGCGTTTGAAGGCTCACGCGTCCGAGAATCGCCGGAGCATTAACAGTGAGGCAATCCTTGCGGTGGAGAGGGCCGTGGCCGGATTCGGCGCACCGGACCCTGAGGAAATTCTGGCGACGCTGCGACGCGCGCGTGCACGTATCGACCGGGTTTTCCTCAAGGATGAAAGCCTGACTTCGGCACGCAATTCCGGGCGTGCATGATCGTCGCCGATGCGAACCTGATCGCCTATCTAATTCTTCCCGGCGAGCGGACAGAGCAGGCTGAGGCTGTTCTCCTCGCAGACCCCGTCTGGGTCGTTCCGTTGCTATGCGCGAGCGAGCTCAGGAGCGTGCTGAACAAGCAGGTTCGCGCAGGGAACCTGACGCTGAACCAGGCTGCTGCAGCGATGGAGCGTGCTGCGACGCTGATTGGCGACCGCGAAGCGCCCGTGGATTCGCGCGATGTGTTGGAGCTGGCCCGTAGGTCGGGCTGTTCGACGTACGATTGCGAATACGTCGCGCTCGCTATCGCGTTGAGTTCGAGTCTCGTTACGTCCCGCAAGGCAGTACTGAAGGCGTTTCCGGCCATTGCGATATCGCCTGGGGAATTCGCGGCTAGCTAGCTCGCTAGCTGTGAACCGGCGGCCGAACGCAACCCAACTGCCATGAGTTCTCCAGTGTGTGGCTTGTGTAGTATCGAAACCGATACTGCCATTAGGTATGAATAGTCGCCAGACGGCACACAATCCGCCGAACAAATCCCTCCGGCCTCCGGCATTCCGGCCCCCGGCACCCGGCGGCGGCGGAACTCATGCTGCAAGCTTCCAGCAGCGACCGCATCCTTCCGTTTCGGCCGGCCGCCGAGGGCCGGAATGCAGGGGGCCGGAAGGATCTTTTGTTGTTGTGCCGTTGGGACGTTCGGGATCTTCTGAAGGACTCAGGAATTACTCCCTGGTTGGGGAAGGACCACGATGGCCACCATGCAATACGGGGATTACGTCGCGCGCATAATGCTGGACGAAAGACGCGGCGTGCTTCATGGACGCGTAGAAAATCTGGACAGCCGCCGCGGTCCAGGCAAAAAATCGAGCTGGGCACCCTGTTTCGAGGTCGATAGAATCGCCTCTGCCTACTTGACCGCTTAGACGGTTATGCGTATACTAAAAAATAAAGTATGCGCATAAGGAGACGACCTAATCATGGCAAAAGTCATCAAGAACCTGACTCTCGACCCTCAGGCGGTTGAGCGCGCCGAGCGATTCAGCCGGAAAAAGGGCACGAGCGTGTCTCAAATCGTCAGCGATTTTCTGTCGCGCCTGCCTGACGACACGGACACCGAGCTTTCGCCGGCGGTGACGCGATTGCTGGGAATCGCCAAAGGGAAAGGTGACGAAGCTGCGTATCACCGGTACCTCGACGAGAAATACGGGAAGTGAAAATCCTTATTGACGTCAACGTGGTATTGGACGTCATCCTTGAAAGACAACCGTGGGCCGGCGATTCCGCGGCTCTACTCGACGCGGCGGAGCGTAGAAAAATTTCGGGTTACCTCGCCGGCCATACGATTACAACGGCCTACTACATCGTTGCGAAGGCCTCTGGAGCGCTACGAGCTGCAACCGCGGTGACCGATTTGCTGCGAATTGTGAAAATTGTGCCAATCGAGAAGGCCGACTTTGCTCAGGCTCTTGTGCTCGGCATGACCGATTTCGAGGATTCGGTTCAGGCCGCTGCTGCTGCGAAAATCGGGGCCGACTACGTGGCGACGCGAAATGGCAAGGATTTCAAACGCAGTCCTGTTAAACCGCGCTTACCCGCTGAGTTGATCGCCATGCTGGCGGTTTGAAAATTATCGTGCTTCGGCGTACTCCTTAGCCCAGCAAACCGTATTCACAAGGTTCATTCGCTCGAGATCGGAACACACCACATCGAGCAGTGACGGAGAGCAGAAAATCACCGACAGACATCGCGCCCGGGACAGCGCAACGTTAAACCGATTCTTCGCGAAGAGAAAATCAATTCCGCGCGGCGCGTTATCCGCGTTCGACGACGCCATCGAGACGAGCACGACAGCAGCTTCCTGGCCCTGAAACTTGTCCACCGTTCCCACACGCGCGCCTTTGGGCAGCGTTCGCTTGAGAAGATTCACCTGCATGTTGTACGGACTCACCACCAGAACATCCTCGGCCGTGATCGGACGAGTCTCTCCTTTCCAATTCACCCAGCTCTGGCCGAGCAGCGAGCGATACGCCTGGTCAACGCGCGTGGCTTCTTCGACGCTTTTCTGGGAATTGCCGAAGTGATCAACCGCGATGAATCTGAGCCCAGTCGGGGCGAGCGATTCGTCGTAGTCACCAGTGAGCTCGAGTTTTTGCCCGGTTGTACACTCGGCCGACTCCAGTCGCCCATCGTAGAACGCATCCGAGATGAACCGACAGATCGTCGGATGCATTCGCCACGTGTGCTCCAGGAAGATTCCGCGGTCCGCAGGAACTGTAGCCCAGTCGCCCATGAGATAGTCGAGTCCGGAAACACCACTTCCACCCGGATGGTCACCCTTCATCGGTTGCGATAGCTGCATCTGATCGCCGACGAGAACGATGTTCTTCGCACAGGTGCCGGTGGCGACGATATCAGCGAGACTTACCTGACCCGCTTCATCAACGAAGAGGTAATCGAGCTTTTGCTGAAGCGCCGCATTGCTGAATAGCCACGCGGTTCCGCCAATGATGCCGTGATTGCCGGTGAAGACGTCAGCATTCTTGTCTGTGTCGACGATAACCGAACCGTTCAAACATTGGTCTTCATCGGTCGACTTCTTTATCCCCGTGAATTTCACGCCCTTCTCGGCGGCGACTTCCT
>JBBQYO010000278.1:0-4029 GCA_038208605.1 Gemmatimonadales bacterium
TCACAGATCGCCTTTACTCAAGTCCGACTTACTCTTGCTCGCGACGGAAGCAGTTGGCGCGTAATCCGGCGTGAGATTGTTAAGAGGTCTTGAAAATAGGATTAGACTGAAGAGCGATGGCGTGAATTTTTACCGAGCGTATTATTTTATCCGTATTGCAGGTTGAGACTTAATTCTGACGTTCACGATTTTGTGGAAAACGCACGTTGTTTGACGGAGAAGTCGGCCGAAACGGGCATCGACTTGGCGCCGATTCTCCTACATTGCACTTCGCAAGTCGCGGCCCGACCTCCAGCAATCGATGGATGACAGCGCATTCAATGGGCAACCTCCCGCACACATGGCCATGGTTGAGGGGACGGACGCCCTTTCTTCCTACCGTTGGCCATACCGAACTGCGTCCCTTCATCGTAGACGTGATTCATGTGCTGGTTTAGCAACCCCATTTTGCTCCGCCGACCGCTGCGGAGCGGTTCTTTAACCCTTCCGGCGCCTTCGGGTACGGTCTAGCCAATCTCCCGGTGACTAGTTCTCCGCCTAGGTCACCTCCTGCACCAACTCCAGCCGCTGTCGCGAAGACAAAGGATGGCTGAGCACCAAGTTTCTACAGTTGACAACGATTAGGGCCGCTCACCCCGAGCGTTCAACCATTTGTTGAACCATTCTTCTCAATCCGATAAATTGGAATGCTATATGCCTTTTCCTGATCTGCAGCTGCGCATCGCTGAAGTCAGAGAGCGAATCGCGGCCGCGGCAGATCGCGGTGGGCACGGCCAGCAAACCACTATAGTCGCTGTCACCAAGACTCATGGACCTGACGGCCCGGTCGCGGCGTTCGAGGCCGGCCTCACGGACGTGGGAGAGAACAAGGTCCAGGAAGCTCTCGAAAAGATGTCCGAAGTTTCGGTGCCGGTGCGCTGGCATTTGATCGGCCATCTGCAGCGAAACAAGGTCAAGTTCCTCGAACATTTTTCTCTTATTCATGCGCTCGACAGCTCGCGTCTTGCTGACGCGGTCGACCGGTTCGGAATTGAGCGAGGCAAGTCGGTCGACGTTTTGATTCAAGTGAATCCGGCGCGAGAGGAAACGAAGGGCGGATTCGATCTCGAGCAGATTCCGGTAGAAGCCGAGCGGCTGGCGGACATGAAAGGAGTGCGAGTGCGCGGTGCGATGATGATCGCACGGCTTGGTGCGGACGAGCCGGAATTGCGCGAAACATTTGGTGCTGTTCGTGAAACACGGCGGATGCTTGTCGATGCAGGCCATCCGGCGACAGAGCTGTCGATGGGAATGTCCGCTGATTTTGAAATTGCAGTCGAAGAAGGGGCGACGATGGTGCGTCTCGGATCGATTCTGTTCGGAGTGCGTGTACGATGACCGACAAATCCTTTCAATCGGAAACTGACACTGCGGTCGTGGCGCCGACGGACAGGTACCGCACGATCGCAGCCGATCGCACGGCGGCCGAGCTCGAGCAGGAAATTCTTGCCCGTTGGACTGAAGACAAAGTCTTCGAGCGCACGCAAGAGTATCGAGACGGGCAACCACGCTACGTGTTTTTCGAAGGCCCTCCGACTGCCAACGGCAGGCCCGGAATCCATCACGTCTTCTCGCGAACAATCAAGGATCTCTTCTGTCGTCATCGCGCGATGAGCGGGTTCTACGTGTTGCGCAAAGCGGGCTGGGACACGCACGGCTTGCCTGTCGAGATCGAAGTGGAGAAACAGCTTGGCATCTCCGGCAAGCAGGATATCGAAGCGATCGGCGTCGAGAAGTTCAACCAGCTCTGTCGCGAAAGCGTGTGGAAGTACCGGGCCGAGTGGGAGAAGCTGAGCGAACGGATCGGTTTCTGGCTCGACTACAGCGATCCCTATGTGACGTACTCCAACAACTACGTCGAAAGTGTGTGGTGGGCGCTCAAGACGCTTTACGATCGCGACCGGCTCTACCGCGGGCACAAGATTCTTCCATACTGCCCGCGTTGCGAAACGGCGTTGTCGAGCCACGAAGTCGAGCAGGGATACCGTGACGTAAAGGATCCGAGTATCTACATCGGTCTCGATCTCGTTGACGGGGGAGATGTCAGGCGGCGCATCCTCGTCTGGACGACGACGCCGTGGACGCTGGTGTCGAATGTTGCGCTGGCCGTAAATCCGGAGCTGGAATACTCAGAGCTCACGAGACGCTCCGACGATGGCGCCGGGACGATCATCCTTGCAACGTCGCGTGCTGCTGCCGTTCTTGGCGACGATTATACCGATCGCTGGTCAACAGTCGCCCTCATGAGCGGATCCGATCTGGTCGGGCTCCGCTACACACGGCCGCTCGACTGGGTTGCCTTCGATACAGGCAAGCACGAGATCATCGTTGGCGAGAGCTTTGTGTCGGGTGACGATGGCACGGGAGTTGTCCACATGTCGCCTGCGTTCGGCGCTGATGACTACGCGGCCGGCCAGCGGAATGGACTCGCATTCCTTCAGCCAGTGAACGGACGCGGTGAGTTTCCCGCCGATCTGCCGCTGGTCGGCGGAATGTTCGTGAAGAAAGCTGACGAGAAAATTATCACCGAGCTGAGGACCCGCGGCGTGCTCTGGAAGGCGGGCACGCTCGAGCACAGATATCCGCATTGCTGGCGGTGCGATACTCCGCTCCTCTACTACGCGCGAACGTCGTGGTTTGTCCGGACGACAGCGTACAAGGATGCGATGCTTGCGCGGAATGCCCGTGTTGACTGGCATCCACCGGAAATTGGCGAGCGTCGCTTCGGCGAGTGGCTCACGAACAACATCGACTGGGCCATCTCGCGCGACCGGTACTGGGGCTCGCCGCTTCCGCTCTGGATCTGCGACAGCAACAGCTCGCACGTCGAGGCTATTGGCAGCTTTGCCGAGCTCGCTGAGAAATCCGGCGCGAATGTCGGCGAGGGCTTTGATCCGCACAAGCCGTACATCGACGCTCACACATGGAGCTGCTCGGTGTGTCACGGCACCATGAAGCGAACACCCGAGGTCATCGATACCTGGTTCGATTCGGGATCGATGCCGTTCGCGCAGTGGCACTATCCATTCGAGAATGTGGCGAAGCTGGAGCAGAACTATCCCGCTGATTTTATCGCCGAGGGGGTGGATCAGACGCGCGGATGGTTCTACTCGTTGCTGGCGATTGCCACCGGTCTCGACGACGCGCTTCCGCACAACACCTTGTCGCATCGCGCAGCCACCGGTGAAGGCGTCACCGCCGCTCCATTCAAGTCGGTTGTCGTCAACGACCTCGTGCTCGACGCGACCGGTGCGAAGATGTCGAAAAGCAAAGGCAACGTTGTTGACCCGTGGATGATCGTCGAGAAGTATGGTGCTGATGCGGCGAGACTATTTCTCGTGGCATCGAGCCAGGTCTGGGTACCGCGTCGCTTCGACGAAGCGGCGATTCGGGATACAGCGGGACGTTTTCTCCTCACTTTCAAGAACGTATACAGCGGAATCTTTGCGCTGTACGCCAACTTTGGATGGGAGCCGTCGGATGCGGACCCTGATGTCGCTGACAGACCGCTCATCGACCGATGGATTCTGTCTCGCCTTGCGGCTGTGGAATCGCAGGCTGACGCCGCGCTCGAGACTTACGACGCGACCGGTGCCGCGCGCGCTGTCATGAGCTTCTTCGTGAACGACGTGTCCAACTGGTACGTGCGTCAGAGCAGGCAGCGCTTCTACGATGTTGACGGTGAAGACAACCGCGCCGCATTTGCCACGTTGCGCGAAGTTCTGGTGGTCACCTGCAGGCTTCTGGCGCCGATCGCGCCGTTTCTCGTCGACTGGGTTCACTACGAGCTCGAAGGCACCTCTGCACACCTGGCGTCATACAAGCGCGAGCAGCGTCCCGAGCGGGAGTCCGGGCTCGAGACGGCGATGGAACACATTCGAACGTTGTCCACCCTCGGACGCGCCGCTCGCGAAGACGCAGGTGTGAAGGTGAGGCAGCCGCTCAACCGAATGGTTTGCGTCGTCCCCGTCGCACCGCTTGGTACGCTTT
>JBBQYO010000279.1:0-4022 GCA_038208605.1 Gemmatimonadales bacterium
CTCGGCCGGGTTCGTCGAGGTGGCATCGCTCAAGGGAATTCACTACGCAATGCAGTCGGGAATCTTTGCCGCTCGCGCAATCTTCGACGCGCTGAAAAAAGACAATGTCTGCGCCAACACAATGGCGCGCTACGATGCCCTGGTGGACGCGAGCTATATCGTTTCCGATCTGAAAGAGCGACGCAACATGCGGCTCGCATTTCAGGATGGCGGACTGTACGTCGGTGGAATCAAGGCCGCGATCATGACCCTGACCAAGGGCGCATTTCCCGGCAGCAAGATCGCGTCGGAGTCCGACGCACATGTTCCGCGAATAGTGACGGATGAAAAACCGTTCGTGCCGGACGGCAAGCTGACGTTCAGCAAGCTCGATGCAAACTTCAAGTCGGGCAACGCGACACGCGATACGATTCCGTCACATCTCGTCGTCGGCACCGACATCACTCCGGAAGTCGCGCGACTTTACGCGCATATGTGTCCGGCCGGTGTTTATGAGCTTGGCGAGGATGGACGACTGATCGTGAATCAGGCGAACTGCATCGATTGCAAGGCGACTGACGTGATCGGTCCTCGGTGGACGCCGAGGGAAGGGGAGAGCGGACCGAAGTACCGGTGGATGTAGGTGCTGCCGGCAGCTCAGCTGCTGGCGTCGGCTATCTCGTAAAGATCGATAGTCTGCGTGATGCCTTCCGCCTCGAATGGATGGCTCACTTTTGAGCGTATCACGAGGCCAACGTCCTTGCACTCCTCGAAGAAGTCGGGCACTCCGATTCTTCCGGGATCTGCAATAATCGCCATTCCTCCCGGCGCCAGCGCGCGTTTGAAAATGCCAGGAAGCAGCCGCGCGTATTCCTTCTCGTATAGCACATCTGATGCGAGAATCAGATCGAGACCTTGCAGCTCACGCGGAAAGTGTCGCCAGTCTATCATCGGCGCTTCGGGCGAGCGGCCGGTATTTCGAAACGCGTTTGCGCGTGTGAACGCGAGTGAGTCAGTGTAGTAGTCCGAGGCGATCATGTCGTAGCCAGCGATCATGGCCGCTGTCGTGACGAGGCCCACGCCGCATCCGAGCTCCAGGCCGCGGCCAGGACTACGGTGCCGCTTGCTTTCTGAGAGCTCGATGAAGTGACGCGCGAGAACCGTGGACGACGGCCAGATGTCGGCCCAGTACGGCAGTCGCTCATCCAAGACGAAGTCTTCTTCGCGGATCAGATCGTCCGAATTGCTCGGACGCAAAACGGAAACGCTGCGAGGCCCAAGCGCAATGTCGGTTATGACCGTATTGAATCGCTGCTCGAGTGCATCGACTAGCTCCTGTCCTTCGAGTTGGTCCAGCTCCACGGGGCCAGCTATCAACTCAGAACCAGCGCTGTCGATGTTTCCAGCGAGTCATCAATTGGCAGCGCCATGAACGTGTTGCCCGCGTCGATGTCGAGTTTGTCGCCAGGAATTACCAGCAGCGCATTGGCGCGCGCCATTGCGGTCAGCACTGCTGAGCTCTGAGATCCTGCAAGGCGTGCACTGTACGATCCGTCGTTTTCGCGTGTGATCACGACTCGGAGGAAGTGCATTAGCGGTGCCGCAAGTTTCATCGGGTGAGTCAATCGTGCTGGAAATGTCCTCCGAAAGAGCGACTCCAGTCCGAGCATTTTTCGAATCAGAGGCCGGACAAATACCTCGAATGTCACGATCGCTGAAACTGGGTTGCCGGAGAGGCCTATCCAGGATGAGCCGTTGAGTGTCCCAAATGCCAACGGGGCGCCCGGCCTCATGCTCACCTTCCAGAAATCGATGTGTCCACCGAGCTCGACAATCGAACTTCGAACATGGTCGTGATCGCCGACGGAAATTCCTGCTGTCGTGATCAGCAGGTCGCAGCCCCTGGCTCCCGCGAGATGCTCACGCATCGATTCCGCAGTGTCGCGAGCGATTCCGAGATCGAGCGGCTCACCGCCAGCACTTTTTACGAGCGCCGCAATGGTGATCGAGTTCGCCGAAACTATCTTCGTGCCGATGAGCTCCGGTGAGAACTGGCCAAGCTCGACGAGCTCGTCCCCGGAGCTGATGATCCCTACAATGGGCCTGCGAGTTACCGACACCGATTTGATTCCCGCCGACGCAATAACGCCGGCGTGCGCGACTCCAAGCTGCTGGCCGGCACCGAACAGCATG
Organism: Gemmatimonadales bacterium; assembly: GCA_038208605.1. Taxonomy (GTDB): domain Bacteria; phylum Gemmatimonadota; class Gemmatimonadetes; order Gemmatimonadales; family Gemmatimonadaceae; genus UBA4720. The sequence goes on from JBBQYO010000279.1 coordinate 2,173, forward strand.
TCGCCTTTGCGAAAATCTTCGCCAGCCTTTCGAATGTTCCGGCCGGCATCGCGCAAATCGTTGATTCTCACTGACGGAGCGCCTTCGTCGGTATCTTCTTTTCTGATGACGCTGTCAGCGCCTCCGGGGATCGGCGCACCAGTCATGATGCGCATCGCTTCGCCGCTTTCGAGAGGCCGGCTTGCGAACACACCCGCCGCGATGGTCTCGACGACAAGTAATGCGTGCTGCTGCAAGTCGGACGAGCGGATGGCGTAGCCGTCCATCGAAGAATTGTCCCAGGGAGGAGATGTGACTGGCGACGTCACCGCCTTGGCCAGCACTCGTCCGACACACTCTTCTGTCCTTATTTCTTCTGCCGGCAACCGCTGAATCACATCGAGAATTCGCGCGCTCGCCTCGGCGACAGAGATCACCGGGTCGAAGATCCCCGGTAGTTGGCCATGAGTATCCCGACCTGATCCTGGAGCTTCGTTACGTCGGCAACTGAGCCCGGATAATGATTCGACAGCATGCTGAACACGAGCTTTTCTCCCGCGGCCGTAGTGATGTAGCCGGAGAGAGAGCGAACGAATTCCAGTGTACCTGTTTTGGCGTGCATGTTGTTCGCCGCCGCCGTTCCGGTCATTCGGGTGCGAACGGTGCCATCTACGCCCGCAATCGGCAACGCGTCGTAGAACGCTGAGAATGCAGTGTCGCGCTGAATGCCGACGAGAATTTTCACGATCGCTTCAGGCGTTACGAGATCGTGGCGCGACATCCCGCTTCCATCGTAAATGACAGTGGATGTCGAATCGACTCCCCACGTTGCAAGCTGTCGCTTGACGACAAGAGCTCCGCTGTCTGCGATTCCTACTCCGGTCTTCTCGAGTCCCAGCGTCTTGATCAACGCTTCGCCGATCTGATTCTGCGATGGCTTGAGAAACGGCTTCAGGATGTCGCGAAGCGGGGGCGAATAAAATGAGTAGATCGTATCGACCGGCGAAGTGAGACTGTCGATGCCGATCGCAGGCGCGGGCTGACCGACGGTGACGCCTCGCTTCGTCAACCCCGCCATCAATGCGCCGAGATAGGCATTGGTTGGTGAATTCGTCGCGACTGATACGATCGTGTCGCGACCAGCGATGCGAGTGCTGCTCTGTATCATTCCCTCGTTGAACTCCAGCTCGTCGACCGGCGCAGCGCTTTCGCCACGCAGGTCGTCCCATTCCCATCCGTATCCGTAAACGGAATCGGGAAACGCGTTGCCTCCGGCTCTGACCGAGCCGGTAATCCGTTGAATCCCGCGCGCACCAATGGAATCCGCCACAGTCTGCAGGAAAGCCTGTGCGCTTCCTTTGACCCGATCGCTGATCGTCGGATCACCGCGTCCGATCACGATCAAGTCACCGTCGAGAACCCCATTGGTGACTTTGCCGTGCGTTACGAACGTCGTGCGAAAGCGGTAGTTCGCACCAAGCTGAGCGAGAGCAACTGTGCTCGTCAGGATCTTTTGATTCGACGCGGGGACGAAGAGCTTCCCAGCGTTGTGCGAATAAAGCGTGTCGCCAGTTGTCGGATCGATGATGAGAAATCCGAGATTCGTTCGCGCGAACTGAGGCTGGTTGACGAGCGAGTCGATCGACCAGCGCAACGCCTGCAGAGGGGTGCGCACCGGCCTTACCGTTGTCGACGGCGCCCGAGCGCAACCGACCCCTAAGACCGCCGCAAATGAGAAAATCGCGCTTCGTATTTTCATCCTGTGTAGCTGGCGCTGAGAGATTGATCTTCGGCAACAGTCACCTTCGACACGCGCGCACCCAATGACACCCGCGCATTCACCCGCTCGAAGATGAAACGCGCGAGGTTCT
>JBBQYO010000280.1:0-4013 GCA_038208605.1 Gemmatimonadales bacterium
AGCGACCGTTGCCATCCATGATAATCGCGACATGAATGCCGCGAGGAGTAAGTAAGCTCATTGTCGGGGGCTTGGGCTAACGATCCCGCGTGGCGCGAATCAATGCTTCCATGTGATCGAGATAACGCTCGAGCGCGCGCCGGCCCGCCGCCGTAAGACGGTACTGCGTCTTCGGCATGCGACCTTCGAAGGACTTCGTGCAGGCGATGTATTCCGCTTCCTCGAGCTTCCGCGCGTGGACACTGAGATTTCCATCGGTAGTGTTCATCAGCTTCTTGAGATCGCTGAAGCTCAATGAATCGTTGACTGCGAGCGCGCTGACGATACCCAGACGAAGGCGCTCATGAATTAGACGATCGAGCTCCTCCGCCTTTTTCGCGGGCGAGCGGCGAACAGCTGCGCTCTTCATATGGTTCTGCGGCCGCGCGTCGTCGCGCGCCGCTCCGTTCTTAGCCACCGTGTCTCCTGGCGATTGGAATTCCGAACGCAATGTGCAGCCCGCCGAACGCGGCACCGAGAATCCACGGTGCCCAGAAGGCGGGCGCGAACAGCGCGATGACACCAGCCGCCATGAAGCAGAGTCCCATCACCGGCACGATCTTCACGGAAAAAGCGCCTCCCGCGACGACTGCCGTACCGTATAGAAGCAGCCATACCCCGGGAATGATTTCCATGAGGCCAGCCTGGTACAGCACGAAAGTCAGCAGCGCGCCAACCGCCATCGGCGGCGAAAAGCTGAGCACGAACTTCCGTCCCGGCCCGGACAACAACGGCATCCTGGCAGCGCGAGCCTTCCTCACCATCGCCCAGATCATTATCGCCGGCGAAAACACCGCCAGGACCAGCCAGAGCGTCAGCGCGCCAGACGCAGTTGCCTGCTCGGCAGCGGCAGCGGATACGATGATTGCCAGCACCCCTATCGCAACCATTCCCCAGCCGGAAACCGCGGTGAAAGCACCCGCCGCTTCCATTGTATTGCGAATGAACGCGAGGTTGTCCATCGCCCGCAGGTGCAGCGCGGGTGTGTCGCGGGACGGGGTTGGTCGCAGTGGCCGGACTGATGTCATGCGCATATCATACAGGCCCGGGCCGAGGGCTGTCAAGTACTTTGTGGTTTAAAGTGAAGGCACGGACGACTGTACCTCGAACCCTCTCGAGCTTCACTTAACTGAGTGCTATCGGACCAGGAAGGGGATCACTCGCCGGAAAACTCTGCTCCACCATCTTGTCCAGGCGGCGCTCGTCGATCGCAGTCGACAGCAATCCTATCAGGTTGGCGCAGAATGCCGGCAGATCTTCCTGCCTGCGGCTCGTCAGAAGCTTCTGATCGACTTCCGCTGCCTTGTCCACCCATGACCCGCCAGCTTCACGAATCTGCGCCGCAAGCTCAGGATGGGACGTAAGCGTTCTGCCTTCCACTGCTCCCGCTTCGACGAGCAGACGGGGAGCATGACAAATCGCCGCGACTGGCTTATCCGCCTCCATGAAAGAGCGCACGAACTTTACCGCATCGTCGTTCGCCCGAAGGCTTTCCGTGCTGCGAATGCCGCCGGGAAGAACGAGCGCATCGAAGTCGCGCGCCGACACTTCGGTCACCACATGCGCGACAGAAAACGTGTCAGCTTTCTCTTCGTGGATGAACCCCTGCACTGGCCCGCGTTTCAACGATACGATTCTGACGTCGGCGCGCGCCTCCTTCAATGCCTGCAGCGGGGCGGTGAGCTCCACCTGCTCCACCCCATCCGTCGCCAGTATGGCGACCTTTCGCCCCGTCAGATCTCCAGCCATCAATGCCCCCGCATGTTGGTGCTCATTCAAAATAAGTGGTCAGGAAACGTGCCACAGGCGACGCACGAGCCCACGCGATCATCCCAAACGACAATACCGCCTCGGCTGGCAGTGTAACGCGCAATCCTTGACGTCGCTCTCAATGCTGCGCGCGGGACACGGTATCCGAAAGGCGGGAGCGGCCGCGCGATTCGTATCTCAGCCTGGGTGAGCCGAGCAAGCCGCTAGAAATTCCCAGGTCCGGTCATTCGCGTCGCTCCTGGGTGGGCGCTCCTTCAGCAAGAAAGTCCAACGCGGCGGCGTTTTTTTTACCGTCCGGCTTCGGATGATCGTGACATATTTACGCCATGCCTCTCGTCGACCTCTACGGACACGAAGACCTGAAATCCCGTCTTGCACAGGCGGTCAAAGCGGGCACGCTGCCCGCCAGTCTCTTGTTCCACGGACCAAGAGGAATTGGCAAACAGCGCCTCGCCCTGTGGCTTGGACAATTGCTCCTCTGCGAGAACCCGCCGGGACCATGCGGCAAGTGCAGGGCGTGCCAGTACTCGGTGAATCTCACCCATCCCGATCTTCACTGGTATTTCCCGCGACCTCGTCTCAAGGACGCAGACCCTGATCTCGAAGACGTTCGCGACGACTACCGTGATGCAATCGCAGACCGCCTCTCTGCCAACGGCCTTTATGCGGCGCCGCCTGGCAGCGAAGGAATTTATGTAGCGACTGTGCGCGCAATCGTGCAGCAAGCGGCCATCTCACCCGCAATGGCAAACCGGAAGATTTTCGTGATTGGGGATGCCGAGCGAATGGTTTCGCAGGAGGGCGCAGACCAGGCGGCGAACGCATTTCTCAAGATGCTGGAAGAGCCGAGTGAAAAGACGACCATCATTTTGACTTCGAGCGAGGCCGGCGCTCTGCTGCCGACGATTCGCTCGCGCACGGTCGCGGTCAGAGTTCCCGCCGTCACCGACGCTGCCGTAAAAGCATTTCTGGCCAATCCGATCGTTTCCGCTGCGCTCGACAAAACGTTGGTGCCCAAGTCGGTCAACGACAGAATCCAGCTCGCGTCGTCTGCGCCCGGGACTCTTTTCGGAGGCGAGGCCAGAGGGAAAGCGATGGCTTCAGCGAGAAAGCTGATCGATGCCGCAACCGCTCCTCATCGCTCTGCGCGCCATCTCGCCGCAATCGGTGTCAGTGCGTCGGGAGCGCGCGGCAGTTTCACCGACATTCTCGACTCGCTCATCATCATCCTTGGCGAACGAATGCGTGCCGCGCTTCACGATGGGAACAAGGAACGGGCTGTCGCCGCGAGCAGAGCTGCCGACCTGGTCGGACAAGCCAAGGTAAGGGCAGCCGGAAACGTGAATCCGCAATTGATAACGTCAGGTCTTCTGAAGGATCTATCGGCAGCCCTGCGATGACAAATCTGTCGCATGTGGACGACGCGGGCACCGCGAAGATGGTCGACGTGAGTGGCAAGCCGCACACGCTTCGCGAAGCTCGCGCGAGCGGCGCGATCACGATGGATTGCGCGACACTGGAGGCAATCCGCGCAAACGGAATGAAGAAGGGTGACGTCATAGGCGTTGCGCGCGTTGCAGCAATCATGGGCGCGAAGCGCACTTCGGAGATCATTCCACTTTGTCACTCGATTCCACTGTCCGACGTAGGCGTCGAATTCGCATTCGATGATTCGCTGCCGGGTATTCGTGTCGAGTCACACGCGCGGACTGCTGGCCAGACCGGCGTCGAGATGGAAGCGCTGACTGCGGTTGCCGTCGCGCTCCTCACTATTTATGACATGGCCAAGGCGATCGATCGGGGCATGACGATCGGCAGCATCGCACTTCTGGAGAAAAGCGGCGGGAAATCAGGGCCGTGGCGGCGCGACGCTGTCTGACGCCGGCAGCGGAGCGGGTTTGGCAACAATGGTTGAATCTGCGAAGATCGCCGATGGAGCCTGAAGAGAAGTCTCCCACGGCTGATGCCCGATCTCCGCACCCCGTTTTGACGTAACCACGACTGCCCCCGCTGACGCAAGCGCGGGAACGGTGAGTGCAAGCTAGACCCAGCCCGGTACGGGCGCGGCTCTGTCGTCGCTGGCGATCCGATACCATCCGACAATTCCAAGCACGCCTGAGCCGAGGAGAATCCAGAGCGTCACGTCGGCGCTTTCGCTGTGCGAGCGGATTGCGGCGCGAGCGGAAGGAACGCGCTGGCGAAAA
>JBBQYO010000281.1:0-4002 GCA_038208605.1 Gemmatimonadales bacterium
TGACGCAATGATCGAGATGTACACGAAATGGCTCGAGGAATATCCGATCGTTTCGATCGAAGACGGACTTGCCGAGAGCGACTGGAGTGGATGGGCAAAGCTTACCGCGGCGGTCGGCGACAGAGTGCAGCTGGTTGGCGATGATCTCTTCTGCACGAACACCGAGCTGCTCTCGAAGGGAATTGCGTCCGACGTCGCGAACGCGATTCTCATCAAGCTCAACCAGATCGGTACGCTCACTGAAACTCTCGAAGCGATCGAAATGGCGCGCGCGAACGGCTATCAGTCGATCATCTCACACCGCTCGGGCGAAACTGAAGACACGTTCATTGCCGATCTCGCGGTTGCGACCGGCGCTGGCCAGATCAAGACAGGCTCGGCCAGTCGCAGCGACCGCATCGCGAAATACAATCAGCTGCTTCGCATCGAGGAGGAGCTCGAAGATGTCGCTGAGTTTCCCGGCGGGCAGATCTACGGACTCTGAGGTCGCGTGCTCGGGCGTGTGATTCTGTGGCTCGTCGTCGCGGCGGCGGCTCTGTTTGCCGTCCAGGGCGGAGAGTACAGCACCATGGACCTGTGGCGGCAGCGACAGCGGAAGATCACGCTCCAGGCGCAAACAGATTCACTCGCTCACGAGGTGGATTCGCTGCGGCAGGTCGCAAAGGCCGTCCAGTCCGATCGTGGAACGCAGGAACGCATCGCTCGCGAACAATTCGGAATGGTTCGCGGCGACAAGGAAATTGTCTATCGCTTCGACGAGCCCAAAGACAGCTCGTCGAAGCGATAGTCGCAGAACTACTTCTTTTCTTTCTTTTCCATCGCCGCTTCCTTCTTTTCGGCGGCTGCGTTTTCGTGCTCGTGCGTCACTACGGCGCCGGTCATGGCGTTGACTGTGATCTCCTCGATGCCTGACTTTCCCGGAACCTTGATGTCGAACGACCAGATGAGGTTTCCGTTTTCACGCTCGATCTCGGAAGCGGCTATCTTGCCGGTTGGAACTTCCTTGAGAGCCGTGGCGCGCGCGGTCTTCTCGGAGATTTTTGCTTCTCTGCGAAGTGAAGCTGGCGTGTCCTTGTGAGTCTTCGCGGACATCGTCTGCTTCGGGGCAGCCGACGACATCGGCTTGGGAGTGGGCGTCTGAGCTGAAACTGTGGCAGCGACTGCGCATGCGCAGAGCGTCGTGGCGATTGTCTTGAACATGAATCTCTCCTTCAGTTGTGTAATGGAAAGCCAGATGGCTTCACCGTTCTGCGAAAGTTACTGTCGGAACCTTACGGCACGATTACACGCGACGATGCGAGTGACGACTCCTGCAGCCTGTCGCCGGCCGGGAATGCGACTGCGACGGTAGTGCCTTTGCCGCGCTCCGAATGCAGAGAGATTTCTGCGCCATGTACTTCCGCGATCCATTTCGCGATTGACAGGCCGAGGCCAGCGCCATTCTGCTCCTCACGGTCCGTTTCGCCGCGATAGAATCTCTGAAACACGTTCGGCAAATCCTGGGGAAGAATTCCGCCGCCGGTATCTTTGACGATAAGCGTGGGCAGAGAATCCGTCATTCCCACATCGAGGGTTATTGTCCCGTCTCGTGGCGTGAATTTGATCGCGTTATCGAGAAGAATCATGATGAGCTCTCGCACGAGAGCCGGGTCAGCGTCGATGGCAGTCTCTTCGAACCGGTCAACCACCATGTGGACGCCTTTCCGAACTGACATGACCCGACCGGCGCTCAGGCAATCGGCGGCTATGTCATCGAGAAAAATCTTCTGCCGCTGTGGACGCCGCTCGCCTGCATCGGCGCGAGCGAGAACGAGCAAGTGGTCAACTATACCGCCGAGCCGACGTGATTCGTCTTCGACCGAGCGCAGTGCTGAACGATATCCCTCCTCATCGCGTGACTTCTGCAGCGCCACATCCGCATTGGCGCGAAGTATTGCGATTGGAGTCTTGAGCTCGTGCGCAGCGTCGGCCATGAACCGGCGCATGTTGGCCATTGTCGCCTCGATCGGCGCGATCGATTTTCTTGCGAGCACTCCTCCGCCCATCGCGACCAGTATCACCGCAACGACCCCTGCGGCGGAGAAGACCCAGATCAAGTCGGCGTAGCGGTCTTCGAGCTCCAGCTTGTCCGCGATCGCGGCAGCGATGAGAATTCTTCCGCGCGGTGTTCGGAACCGTCGTGCTTCGAGCCGAAGCGTGCGGTCGTCTGGTGTATCGAACTCGCCGGCGGCAATTCCGCTTCGCGCAGCCTCGAGCGCGGCATGTCGTATCCACGCGTCGGCCACCGTCGGTGCAAGCGGCTGTCCCTTTGCATCGAGGAGATAGAGAGTTCGCTCCGGTATGCGGAGCTCGTCAACTGCTTCGAGCAGAGCTGAATCGCCTTCCTCTTCCTGAATCTGCCGGCTGCTCGCAACGCGCCCAAGCTCGAGCGTTGCGGCAGAAAGTGATTCATCGAGCTGCCTGGAAAGCTGCCTGCGAATGGCGATGAACAATCCGAGTCCGAGCAGAACGAGGATGATCGAGAAAGTCGCGGCATACCACAGCGTGAGACGGGTACGCACACGCTCGACGCTGCGGTCGCCGGAGGCGACGATTGGAACCCTTGCGGACTTATTCACCGAACCGGTATCCCGATCCCCTCAGCGTCTGGAGCAGCTTCGGCTCGAAATCGTCGTCGATCTTTCGGCGCAGCCTGGCCACGAGAACCTCGAGCACGTTTGTGAACGGATCGTGATTGTCGTCCCATACGTGCGAAGTGATCGCGGCGCGGTCGACAACCTGCCCCGCATTGAGCACGAAGAATTCGAGCAGGCTGAATTCCTTCGCGGTGAGGTCGATGTCGCGGCCGGCGCGCTTGACGCGCTGCGCACCAATGTTCACTTCGAGATCGGCGATCCGAATCACGTTCGCGATTGGAGCTGATTTTCGCCGTGCGAGGGCACGAAGCCTTGCCAGCAGCTCACGAAACGCGAAGGGCTTGGCCAGATAGTCGTCGGCACCGGACTCGAGACCTGCAACGCGATCGTCCACCGAGTTTCTGGCGGTGAGCATGAGAATCGGAGTCGCGATCTCTCGCTCGCGAAGATAGGCGCAAAGCTGGAACCCGCTGCCTCCAGGCAGCATCACGTCGAGCACAATCACGTCGAAAGTACCCAGCAATGCCTCGAGCCGGCCGTCAGCGAAGGTGTGCGCAAGGTTGACCCTTACACCCTTTTCTTCGAGACCACCCTTGATGATGTCGGCGAGATTTCGGTCGTCTTCGACGAGCAGTATGCGCATGTTCCGAATGTAGTGCGCCCGACACTTGCAAGTGGGGCCTGTAATGCTGAAGACAGAATTGAAGCATAAGTTTATGCGGTCATTCACCGCCACGAGGAATACCCGATAGAAATGCGTCGGCATTTAACGATCACCGCGGGTGCGTTTCTATTGTTGTCGTCACAGGCTTCAGCTCAGGCAATCAGCCGCCAACAGGCGGTTGAATCAGCCGTTAGCCGGGGAGGACGGCTCGCGATCGCGCTTGCCGATACGGCTTCGGCACGGGCGCGTATCGCCGCGGCCCGCGCACTTCAGAATCCTTCGCTCAACGCCTCCTACTCCAAGTCCGCGCCTCAGCTTCATTTCACGGTCGATCTGCCATTCGATTTGCCCGGCGTTCGATCAGCCCGGATCAACTCGGCTCAGGCTTTCGCTCGTGGCGCCGGCTACCGACTTCAATACGAGCGAGCCGCAATCGCTCTGGCAGCCGACACCGCATACACGAGGGTTCTTGCCGCTGCCGCTCGCGCTCGTCTCACATTGCGAAATGCCTACGTGGCAGACACACTCGTTCAGATGACGATCACTCGCCGCAATGCCGGTGATGCGAGTGAGCTCGAAGTGGAAATGGCGCGCGTCAACGCAGGCCAGCAGCACAATCTTTCAATCGCTGATTCAGTTGACCTTTCCGGCGCGTTCATCGATTTGCAGACAGCGATGGGGCTGACGACGCTATCGGCGTCG
>JBBQYO010000282.1:0-3983 GCA_038208605.1 Gemmatimonadales bacterium
TGTCGCAGTGGAGCCGCGAGATGGGCCACGTTGCCAATGTCGTTGGCGGAACAACTTCGCAGGAGAAATACGGAAGCCAGACGGGTCCGCGCTTCACCCCACTCTCGAAAGAGCGCCAGCGCGACGCGGTGGCATTCCTGAACGAAAATGTTTTCAAGACTCCTCAGTTCTTCCTCGATCCTGCGATTCTTCGCCGCATCGAGCCCGATGGAGCGATAGCGCGTATCAGAACCGCACAGAATGGCGTGCTCAATTCGCTGTTCAACAACGCCAGAATGACGCGACTCATGGAATTCGGTGCAATGTCGAGCAACACGTATACGCTCGCCAACATGCTGGACGATGTGCGGCGTGGTATCTGGGGAGAGCTGGGTGCATCGTCGGTTCACATCGACGCATTCAGGCGCAACCTTCAGTATGCGTACCTCGCGCAGCTCGCCGGCAAGATCAATCCGCCGCCTCCGGCGCCCACAACTACGCCCATCCCGGCGCAGTTCGCTTTCCTTCAGGCTCCGCCACCGGATGACGCTCGCGCCCTCATGCGGTCCGAGCTGATGCAGCTCGACGATCAGCTTCGCTCCGCACTTCCACGAGCAGGCGACGAGGAAACACGCGCACATATCCTCGAAGCGCGTCATCGGATCGACATCACGCTGCATCCGGAGAAATAACGAGGACGAAGATGCGACTCGAGGATCTTCCTACACCCTGTCTCGTTCTGGACCGGGGGATACTCGAGCGCAATCTGAAGCGAATGAGCGACACCGTGCACGCGCGCGGTGTCGCTCTTCGTCCTCATCTCAAGACCGCGAAGTCAGCGGAAGTGGCAAGGCTGGCGACTGCGGGCGAAGCAGGAGGCATCACCGTATCGACGCTTGCTGAGGCCGAGTACTTCGCGGAGAATGGATTTCGTGATATTCTAGTCGCGAACGCGGTTTCTCCATCAAAGCTGAATCGCGCTGCTTCGCTTGTCGAATCAGGTATTGTCGTCACGTTGGTGACGGATGATGTCTCGATGGCGGCGGCAATCGCTCTGCATCGCGGCCAATTCAGGGTTCTGGTGGAAATTGACTCGGGCGACAACCGCACCGGCGTCCCGGCGTCAGGTCCGGGGCTGCTGGAGGTTGCAACTGCTCTTGGGCCCAAGCTAGCCGGTGTCATGACGCACGCCGGTCATTCATATAGTTGTCGCAGCGTCGAATGCGTGAAGCGCATCGCTGAAGATGAGCGAGCGGCTGTCGTCACCGCGGCAACCCGGCTGCGCGATGGGGGACTCAAATGCGACGTCGTATCGGTGGGATCGACACCAACGATGACTCACGCCGCAAATCTCGACGGCGTGACCGAGGGAAGACCCGGCGTCTACATGTTCCAGGATCTGTTTCAGGCCGAGATCGGATCGTGTCAAAAGGCCGATATCGCGATGACTGTCCTTGCCTCTGTCATTGGCCGCAACGAATCAGCAAAGCGCGTTCTCATTGACGCTGGCGCAATTGCACTCTCGAAGGATCGCAGCACGGAGGCAACAGAGCACGATGCGGGTTACGGGGAGATACGAGATATCAACAATGCCGAGTCATTGGGACACTGCATCATCCAGCGTGTTTATCAGGAGCACGGCGCGGCGACATGCTCAGACCACGCAATGGCTCGGCTGAAGATCGGCGAACGCGTGAGGGTTCTCCCCAATCACGCCTGCATCACCGCGTCGACCCACGATTGCTACTACGTTGTGAACGGAACCAGCGAAGTGGCCGAGGTATGGGATAGAGTCAACGGCTGGTAAGCAGCGCCGCTATTCGGTTTTCGACTCGCTTCCCCCGGAATGCATCAGCTTGACGCTCTTCACGTTCACGAACTCGCGAATGCCGAAGACGCCCAGCTCTCGCCCATAGCCTGAGCTTTTCACGCCGCCAAACGGAAGTGTCGATTCGGACGCGACCATTCCGTTGACGAAAACCATACCGGCTTCAATGTCGCGGATGAAGCGGTCGATCTCGTCATAGTTGTTGGTCCATACACTCGACCCAAGTCCGAACCTCGTGCTGTTGGCGATCCGGATTGCTTCGTCGATGTTCTGCGCCTTCCATACTGATGCGACAGGTCCGAAGAGCTCCTCAGAATCGGCTGGACTCCCTTCTGGTACGTCGACCAGTACGGTAGGCTCGTAATAGAATCCGGCTCCGTCAACTTTCTTACCGCCACACAGCGCGCGCGCGCCGGCAGAAATTGTTTTCTGGACCTGCTCGTCGAGCTCGTCTCGTATGCTGGAGGTGGCGAGCGGTCCGAGCTCGGTAGTCGCGATCATCGGGTCGCCCGTTTTCACTGCTTTTACGCCGGCAACGAACTTCTCGACGAACGATTCGTAGATCGACCGATGGACGATGAACCGTTTGGCCGCGATGCATGACTGGCCATTGTTGATCATCCTCGCCTTGACGGCCGTTTCCGCCGCCCTCGCGATGTTTGCGCTTGGCATGACGATGAACGGATCGCTTCCGCCAAGCTCGAGCACTGTTTTCTTGAGACTGCGTCCGGCGGCGGCGCCGACTGAGCGGCCTGCTCCTTCACTCCCGGTAAGGGTTACCGCAGCAACGCGCGAGTCTTCGATGATCGCTTCGACTTCCGACGATCCAATCAACAGAGTTTGAAAGACTCCTTCAGCGAATCCGGCGCGGCGCACGACATCCTCTATTGCGAGTGCGCACTGCGGAACGTTGGAGGAATGTTTGAGCAGACCGCAGTTGCCGGCCATCAGCGATGGTGCGAGAAAACGAAACACCTGCCAGAACGGAAAATTCCATGGCATGATCGCGAGAACCACACCGAGTGGCTGGTACGAGATTCGTCCCTGGCCTTTCGCAGTGCCGACGCTTTCATCGGCGAGAAATCGAGCGGCGTTATCCGCGTAGTAGCGACAAGCGGAAGCGCATTTCGCAACTTCTGCGACTGCCGCCGTGATCGGCTTTCCCATCTCGAGCGTCATCAGGCGGCCGAGCTTGTCGTCTTCCCGGTCGAGAATATCCGCGGCGCAGCGCATCATCTCCGAGCGCTGCTCGAATGTGCTCGAGCGATGACTCTGCCACGCTTTCACGGCAAGAGTGAGCTTCGAGTCGATTTCTGCTGCCGTCAGCGAATCGAATGTCTCGAGCGTCTCTCCCGTTGCGGGATTGGTCGTGGCGATCGGCATGTTACTGGTACTGGATGTAAACCGGCTTTGGTGTAATCCGCAGAAGCTCACCGGGAGTCAGCAGTGGCTCGCCTTTCTTGGTGTCGTTGTGATAAAAGAGCTTGAACCCGGTGAACTGCACCGGCTCGGCCTGCACGTAGTCGCGATACGAATCGAACTTGAGCCACGGTGCGCCCCAGCCATCCATGTTGATCACCACCTGAACGCGCGGATCGAGTCTGATGCCTTTGGAGTTCGTCAGCATGTTCCGGGTGAACCGGTGCACGATGAGAATCTTTGGCGGCAGGTGATAAGTGTCCACCAGCTTTGCGAGGTAGTTCACGCACCAGTTCACGTCGACTGAGCTCATCGTTCCGATCTTGGTTCCAGGTTTCGCTCCCGTTTTCATGGAGAATTCGGGGTCGATGCCGAGATGAAAATTGGGACGCTTGAGAAACGGCTCGAGCCGCGGCACTTCTGACTGAACGTCGCTCAGGGCCACCTGAACATCGAGGAAGACGATTCCGTTTTTCTGCGCCGCCCAGGTACCGATTTTTTCGATGAGTGTATCGGGCATTCGAAGGCGGTACTTACCGTCCCGGCCGGGTGCTCCCTGCGCGACGACGACGATCAGATGCAGCGCCGGCTGAACGGGAGTTGACGGATCGGCCTTGTTCCAGGCCGCAACTTCCCGATCGAGTTTCGCCAGCATCTGGTCGGGAGGCAGCTCGCCCAGGATGCCCATTTTTTTCGAGAGCGGATTGCCGTAGTAGGCGACGATGCGCTTGCCGGGAAGACTCGAACCCGGCAGCGG
>JBBQYO010000283.1:0-3946 GCA_038208605.1 Gemmatimonadales bacterium
CCGGTCCTCGAAGTCGAACGGCACGAGAAGATCTCTCGCCTTCTCAGCCATCGCCACGTAACTGCCTGCGAGATAAGCCGAGAGAATGGCCGAATCCTGTTCTCCTTCGATGTTCTCGAGAAAGCGATGCTCTCGCGATAACAGTTTTCCGCTTCGGACACGCATGAGCACCACACATGCATCGTCGTCATCGCGCGCATACCCCACCACGTCCCGATCGCCGCCTTCCACTTCAAGAACGACAGTCGGCTCTTCCATTCTCCCGACGTGATTCAAGGCATCACGAAGTTCGGCCGCTCTTTCGAAATCGAGAGATTCCGCGGCGAGCTCCATGCGGTCACGGATGTGCTTTGCGACTTCCTGCGGCTTTCCGTCGAGAAAGAGAATGACTTCGTCGATCATCGACCGGTAATCGTGCTGGCTCTGTGCGAGGATACAGGGAGCCTTGCACCGCTTGATGAAGTAGTCGAGACATGGCCGCTCCGGCATCTCGGTCGGCATGTCGAAGTTGCACGAGCGAACGGTGAAGATCCGCTTCACGACATTGAGCGCCTTCCGCATGGAGCCCACATCGGTGTAAGGGCCGAAATAGCGAGCTCCGTCGTTCTGAAGCTGACGCGTTACGTATACACGCGGGAACGGCTCATGAATCGTGACCTTGATGTATGGATAGGACTTGTCATCGCGTAGTGCGATGTTGAAGCGCGGACGGTACTCCTTGATCAGGTTCGCTTCGAGAATCAGCGCGTGCGCTTCAGTCGGAACTACAATCGTCTCGAGGTCGGCAATCTGGTTAACGAGATGCCTGGTCTTCGGGCTCTCGTAGTGATCCTGCCCGTAGTAGCTGCGCACGCGGGAGCGAAGTCGCTTCGCTTTCCCGACGTAGAGGATGCGGCCGTCAGCCCCTTTCCACAGGTATACTCCCGGCCCGTCAGGAAGGTGTGGGAGCTTGGCGGACACAGCGTCCGGGACACGATTCATATCCCTAATAATACCAGAGGGGGAAAGTGTCGTTCGTTTTCTCTACGCGCGCCTCAACAGCCGCGACGTCATGTCGCGAGCTTCCTTGATACCGATCAGCGTGGTGATGACGAGGAAGGCGATCCCGTAGACGGCGAGAATCAACAGAGCGACGATGACGGTGTGGTTCCCATTCAGGACGGTCTTGACTCCCCAGGCCACGGCCGCCGCCGCCGCCGCCGATGCCCAAAGCTTCATCGTATACGACACTGCGACCGACGTCGGCCCAATCCGCAGGGCCATCGCACGCCGGAGGAGAAAATATTCCACCCACCCCGCGATTCCGGCAGTCGCCGTCAACCCCGCAACACCAAGCTTTGGATCCAGTCCGAGAGCCCGTGGAAGGTAAAGCGCGGCGAAATATCCGAGCACGCTGGTAAGCACGACTCTGACGACAGCGAACTTGAGTGGAGTTCGGGTGTCGCGAAGTGCGTAGAAAGTAGACGAGTACAGGCGTCCCCATGTCGATGCGAGCAGCCCCACGGTCGAGCCGGCGAGAACCTGCCACACCCATACGCTGTCGTGCCTCGTGAACCTGCCCGACTCAAACAGGATTGCGGCGAGCACGTCGCCGAGCGCAACGAATGCGATGGCGGAAGGAATGATGAAGAATGCAATTCGTTCCAGACCTCCATCGAGCCGGCCACGGAGGTAGCTCGCGACTTCTTCGGGCGTTCCCGTTGCACTCGACATCATTGGAAGCTCGGCCGCAGACACGGCCATTCCGAACAGGCTCACGGGCAGCGTGTAGAGTGTCTGCGAGTTCGCCAGCGCTGCGACCGCCCCGTTCGGGAGCCAGCTCGCGATGAATGCGTCGATGAATGCGCTGATCTGGACGACGCCGCGGCTGATGAATGCCGGAATGAAATTCCCGAACACGCGCCGCGAGCTTGGCGACTTGAAATCGAGCGCAGGCCGCAACCCGGGAACCAGGCGGAACACCATCGGGAGCTGAACGCCGAACTGAAATGCGCTTCCGACAACGGACGCCCAGGCGATGATAACGGCAAGCCGCGGGAGTGAGATGCCGGAACCAAACCCAACGAGTGCTCCGATCATCGCGACGTTCCAGATGACGGGAGCGGTGTAACTGATGAAGAACTTTCTGTGACTGTTCAGAATTCCGAGACACCACGCCGAAAACACGAGCAGACCGGCGCCTGGAAAAAGAATCTGTGTCAGCTGAACTGTGAGTGCGCGCTTGTCACCGGAAAAGCCCGGCGCGATCAGCGCGACCATCGAAGGCGCGAGCAGTACGCCCGCAAGAACGATGACCGCGGCGGCGAGCGCGAGAGCCCCAATGACGGCTCCAGCCAGCTTGGTCGCAGCTTCCTCATCTTTTTGCGAAAGCAGTCCGGCATATTCGGGGATGAACGACGCGGACAGGACACCTTCGCCGAACAGGTTCTGCAGGAGATTCGGAATCCGGAACGCCGCGTTGAACGCGTCCGCGGACAACGACAATCCGAAGTAATGCGCGAAAAGCTTTTGGCGAACGAGTCCGGCGATCCTGGTGAGAAAAATTCCCGCGCCGACGAAAAACGCCGCGCTCCTGCTGCGGTCAGTAGCCACTAAATCGTGTCGAAGTGAAGCTTGATTTCCGCCATGACTGATTGCACGAGGTCGTCCCCGTGACGCGCGAGGAGCGGTATCCCGTTCAGTGCGCGTTCCTGGGGCGTGCCGTGCGGGAATAGCGACCCCCGAGCGATCGCGATCTCACGCAATGCTTCGTTGCCATTTCGCTTTACTGCTGCCACATATCTGCGTTCGAGCCTTTCGAGACGATGACCGAGATTGCGAGTCAGGCCTTCGAGAACAGCCGGAGACACGAGGTCAGCGCCATCTGCCCGCGCGAGCTTAGCGACCGATTGTGTAAGCGTCTCACGCATGCCTGAAATTCCTACCAGCAGATCAGCAGGAAGCGATTCCCGCGCCATGGTCGTCTCCACTGCATGAGGGTCGCGCAGATCTTCAATGGAAACGCTGTATCGCTCGAGAATTTTTTCTACCCGAGGCTCGACGACGAAGCCCGACCACCGTGGAACTACGACCGGTGCAAGCGTATGCATCGCGTCCGCGACCGCTGTCACTTGGGCAAAATAGGCGACCTCTGCCGGGCCGCCGATATACGCGACAGTGGGAATGATCGATCGCTCGACGATCGGCCTCAGCAGAACGTTCGGACCAAGTTGTCCGCGATTGTTTTCGCCTGATTCCGCTCCAGCGTCCTTCAAACGCACGCGGTCCCGCCTGCCATCCTTCTCCACAAACACGAGCGTGCGACCCTTCACGACCTTCACTTGCGGAGACAGGTTCTTTTCCTTCAGCGCCAGTGAACGTGCAAGAAGCGACTCTTCAATCTGCTGTGCACTTTTCAAAGCACTGCAAAGAACGGGGAACGCAGCCTTTCTAACCGCCGGATGCGCGGCGTCGATCACCGCGATGCCAAGCGGCTCGAGAATTCCACGAAGCAGCTCCACGTATGCAGTGCCGACTGTATGTCCGCTTGCGTAGGAAGCCCGCACCGATTCGAGAATCGCGACATTCGGTGCCGAGCCTGCTGCGGCGACCAATCTCTCGAGCTGCACCGAGACGTCGCCGAGTGCGACCTGCGCGAGCGCCTGGCCACTGGCATCCATCGGAGGAAGTGCGATTCGCTCGAAACCAGTCGGCGTCGCGACGATAGTCCCTGCCGCCTCGGCGTAGTCCGAATCGTCAGTCGCCGCCCAGAAAACAGGACCGACCGGCATGCCAGTCTCTGCCTGGAGACGGTCGGCCAGCGCGAGCGCGCTCAACGCTTTCCACCAGGTGTAGAGGGGACCGCCGAACAAGCCAGGCTGCTGCCCAGTCGTGACTGCAAATCCGGACATCGACGCGTTGGCAAGCCGCTCTTTGGCTGCCCCTGATGCATTGAAAGCAGGCTCGA
>JBBQYO010000284.1:0-3910 GCA_038208605.1 Gemmatimonadales bacterium
GATCCCCTGGAGAAACCAGACACAGCCCCCGAGCAAAAGCAGCACACCCGCAATATTCATCAGAATTCTCACGCGGATAGAGTACCAGATGCGCTATGTCGCCGCGAGGAGCGGCGTCGAATCGGCGGGCATTCTCATCTAATTTTGTGAGCATGAAAACACGCTATGCCACGCCGGCGGACATTCCCGAGCTCGTACGAATCATCAACCTCGCTTACCGCGTCGAGGATTTTTTTATCGATGGTGGCCGTACGAACGCTGCTGACGTGAAGGCGCGCGTGGATGCGCCCGGCGCCTGCTTCATCGTGCTCGATTCAGCCGACGACCGCGGACTCTCGGCCGCGGTGTGGGTGGAAATCCACGAGCGGCGTGGACATTTCGCGGTGCTGTCGGTCGATCCAGCGTGTCAGGGTCGGGGGCTTGCCCGCATGCTCATCGACGCGGTGGAGAATCACTGCCGCGATGCGGGATGCGATTCGCTCGACCTGGAGGTTGTCGATTTGCGAGAAGAGCTTCCGCCGTTTTACGCGAGATTCGGATTTGCGCCATGCGGGACTGCGGAATTCACCGATACGGGCAAGCTTCGCCGTCCTGCGCACCTGGTGCTCATGACTAAATCGCTCGAGTCATAGTACATCGGGAACAAGTAGTTCGTGCGCATGCTCGCCCTGCGTTTACCTGACTTACTGCCTGGTCATGCTGCCGGCCCAGATCTGGCCGGCCTCGCGAACAAGTAGCACCGCCGGCTCTCGTGCTCGGCGCCTTCGTACGGATCTCGCTCGGTCCACTCGGTTACGCGGAATCCGGAAGATTCGAGCGCCGCAACCACCGCATCCGGCAGCAGGAAGTGAAAATCCAGCGAAACCGACTGTCCCCACATGTCGTCCACGTGAAGCGTGTGATCACCGATGTGAAATGCGATCAGGAGAACACCGCTGTCGCGTATTGCTCTCCTGAACTCGCGAAGTGCACGCTCGAGATCGGGCGCATCGAAGTGAATGAGCGAATAGAAGGCGACGATTCCCGCGAGGGACGCATTGGCCAGATCGAGGTGTCTCATGTCGCCGATACAAAACTCGATATCCTGATTGAGCTTCGCGGCGATCCTCACCATCTCAGGTGAAAGATCGATTCCGAACACGTCGGCGCCGTTGTCGCGAAGATACCGTGCTATCTGGCCCGGTCCGCATCCCACATCAGCAACACGTCCGCGTTCGCGCACCTCCTCGGCAAATCGGCTCAGCAGGTGACGGTCGAGTGGCTTAAGTGCCAGTTCACCATACAGATTCTCCGCGTACGCCGCAGCAACCGGATCATAGCTCGCGCTGCCGGATCTCGAGATTTCACTCATGATGTCGAAATGATTGAACGTATTGTTGGGCTGCGTCAATCAACCGCCGAACGATTTCCACAGGGATAGGTTCAGCATATGAAACATTCTGCAGTATTCGCACTGAGTGGTCTTCTGCTTCTCGCCGGAGCCGCGTCTGCACAGGTGTCCGCGAAGCAGGCCACCGCTCGCCCACTAGACAGTGATCCGCAGCTCGACAAGCTCGAGACTGCACTGCTTGGAGCAAGTCCACTGGAAACCGATTTGCACGAGCTTACCGACATCATCGGGGGGCGTGCAACCGGTTCGGCGGCAAATCTTCGTTCTGTCGACTGGGCGCTCGAGCGATTTCGCGCGGCCGGAGTCAAGGCGCAGAAAGAATCATTTCAGATGCCGTCGCGCTGGCTCGAGCGTTCCGCGACGGCGACGGTGACGGGCAATGGCATTCGATTCTCACCGCGAATCGCATCGATGCCTTTCTCCGCGAAAACAACGGCGACCGGAGTATCGGCCCCGCTTGTCGACGGAGGCCGGGGCAGCGCAGCCGATTTTGCAAAGCTCGGAGCTGCCACGCGCGGCGCGTACGTTCTCATCGAGCAGGATGAGCTGAAGGACATCGATGGTCTGTTCGCGGAGTATGCGCTGACTGCGCAGATCGAGCCGCGTGCTTTCGATGCCGGTGTTGCCGGCCTCGTCTACGTTGGCTCGCGTGCAAACTCATTGCTTTACCGCCACAACGTTTCAATCGGCGCAAAGAACACGAGGCCGATGATGGTGATGGAGCGCGACGGTGGACTTCGCGCGTTGAGGCTGCTGCGCGATGGTACGAAACTGTCGCTCAACGCCACGCTCGATCTCGACGTTGCAGGACCATACGAGAGCTTCAATGTCATCGGGGAGATACCCGGCACCTCCAAGGCAAACGAGATAGTGCTCATCGGAGCTCACCTCGATTCCTGGGACCTTGGAGACGGCGCGCTCGACAACGGCGCGAACGTCGTCATGCTTCTCGATGTCGCGCGCCAGTTCCAGCGTCTCGGAATTCGCCCGGCCCGCACGATCCGTTTTGCTCTGTGGAACGGCGAAGAGCAGGGTATGGAAGGCTCGTTTGGTTATGCGCGCAGTCACGTGGCCGAGCTCGACCGGCACGTGATGGTAACGGCGTTCGACATCGGATGTGGTCGAGTGCAGGGCTTCTTCACGGGGGCGCGTCCGGAGCTGGTCCCGCTCGTCGAGAAGGCGATTCGCCCAGTAGCCGGCCTCGGTCCGTTCAAGGAGACCGATGTGCCGCTCGTAGGAACCGACAATTTCGATTTCATGCTTCACGGTGTCGCGAATATCGTCGCGGATCAGGAATCTGCAACGTATGGACCGAACTACCATGCGCGCAGCGACACATATGACAAATGCGACACGCGGGTTCTCCGACAGAATGCGCTGGTTTCGGCGGCACTGGTATGGGGATTCGCAAATATGCCGGAAGCGCTGCCAAGACAGACGCGTGCTCAGATCGAGGCGATGATGAAGAGCACGGATCTGTCTGACCAGATGAAGTCGATGGGCGTTTGGGATGGCTGGGCAAATGGAACGCGTGGCCGGCAGCACTGACCGCAGGGCTGACGGCGACGTCATCAGTCGCCTTAGCGGCATGACTCGAGATCGCCTGCGCCAGGTGCCAAGACGCCTGCGCAGGCGGTAGTACGCAACCCAGCAGATACCACCAGCGATGAGGCATGCGCCAAGCGGCGCTGGGAATTCAAAGAGCATGAAATGGACGTTTTCGACTCGCCCGCGCCCAAGCGATGCCGAGACACTCATTCCGATCGCCGTGAATCCGATCGCCAGTCCGAACAGCCAGCGCTGCAACGCAAGCATCGAGCGCGTTCGGTGAATCGCGGCAATCTCGGGATCCGATTCAGAGCGCGTCGTTGAACGCGGTGGTGCTGGCTCGCTCGCGGCAATTGTTACCTTCGCTGCAAGATCGGGATCGTCGCGCAAGTAGTCATCGACGAGAGCGTTCGTATCTGCGCTCAGCTCGCCTGCCAGATAAAGCGGAAGAAGATCGATAATTACGTGACGCGGAATTGCTGTCATGGGAGTTGCCTCATCCAATACCTGAGGAAGAAAGAGGTTCTTCGCAATCGTCAGCAGGTATGCGTTCACCGTCGACTCTGTGATCGGCGTCGACGATGCTCACACGCGCATGAACGTCTCGGATGTAATGTCTTCCGCATCGCTTCGCTCGCCGCACAGATACAGGGCGAAGCGAAAGACCTAAGGCGCATGTCTTCGGTAGAAGTCAGTGAAATCGGCAATTCCTTCAGTCACCCGGAATGCACTAGATGCGGAGCGCTCCGCTTGCGATGTCGGTCCACACATGCGCGATCATCCCGGGCCTCAGACTTCTGCGCCAGATGGCGAGCGCACCAAACAGTGCTCCGATCAGAGTGATCTTGAGGCATGCGCTGATCCCCTGGTAACCATGCGAAACTCCGAACAACACGGCCTGAAGCGCGAGCGCAATCCACCGGCTTTGTGTTGCAGCTTCGAACTGCCGCTGGAAATATCCGCGAAATACGA
>JBBQYO010000285.1:0-3864 GCA_038208605.1 Gemmatimonadales bacterium
CGCCAGAATCGACTCGTAGGTCGTCGGCGCGCTCGTTTCCATCCACTCGAACAAAGTCGGGCCGATGTCGAAGCTGAGCGCGGAGTAAAGATTGTCCGTGTGAGCGACGTTGCCTGCCGAATCGAGAACCCGCGCATTTGCAACCGGCGCGTAGCACTCGCTCTCGATACGCTGGTTCCAGTCATGAAAAGGTGCGGCGGTAGGCTCGCGCTCCACCTCTCCGGTCCACGGATTCTCGCGAGGCGGTTGATAAAAATGGCCGTGCACTACAACCGAACGCGTCACCTGCTCAGGCACGTCCTCAACGAATCGAGAATGTTGGGGAAGATTGCGTCGCGAACTTCCAGTTCGGCCGCTAATCGCTGCGCACTTTCAAGATCTCCGTTATTTCCGGCGAGACCCTTCATCAGCGCCGCGCAGTCGGAGATGTGAAGCTTGATCCTCGCCTCTGCGTAATCGGCGGCTTCGCCAGTGGTGATGATGAACTGCCAGTCGGACGACTGTGCGAGAAGCAGCT
This sequence comes from Gemmatimonadales bacterium, assembly GCA_038208605.1. Lineage (GTDB taxonomy): Bacteria > Gemmatimonadota > Gemmatimonadetes > Gemmatimonadales > Gemmatimonadaceae > UBA4720. Next base: position 518 of record JBBQYO010000285.1, read on the forward strand.
CGCGCGCAGCCTGCGCGAGAACCGAGTGCATTTCGGGCCGGTCGATCGCCTGCGGCGCGAAGCGCCAGAATTCCTCCTCGAGTGGCCAAAGCTGTTCCCACGTCCACGCAACCTCGGGATTGAGCCACATGCTCCAGTCGCCGTCCTTTCCCCACGACCCGGCGCTCAGATCGAGCGCCACATCCGATCGAGCGTTGTCGAGATGGGACGACGCGGTCAGCGGACGAACTCCGCCCTGAAGATCGATCTGCCGGTAAAGCTCTTCGACAAAGTCGACGCCTTCGAACCACCAGTGTCCGAACAGCTCAGTATCGAAAGGCGCAACGATCAGCTCGGCGCCGCCTCGCTCGACCGTATCGCCAACCCGGCCAAGCAGTCTCGCGAAATGTTTTGCGTGACGCTGAATCTGCGCACTCGCAAGCCCGGGCTCATACATCACTTTGTCGCCGAGGCCGGCATTGTCAGACGTTACGCGCCAGAGCTTGAGTCCGCCGGGATAGCGAATCTTGTGAAACTCGAGATACGCCCCATCACCTGGATAGCCGCCGTGACGCGACCAGACCTGCATCGAAGATCTTGGATCGCGAACGAGTGCTCGTGGCGCGAGACGCCGTCCATGCTGACCGATCCAATAGGGACGATAAGGAGAGCGCGGAGCGTGACCCTGCTTTGCCCGGCGCGCCTGTATCATTTCCTGCGGAGAAGTCGGGAGCTCACCGTAGACGCCAAGTGGCAGCCCTGCGCCGGCAAGGTGCGCGTCGACTAAGACAAATCGCACCCCGCTTTCAACGAGGAACGACTCGATCCCGGCGCGATGGTGGTAGGCGCGCGCACTCGGAAGCGGCTGCCACGGACCTGCCGGCCGGTACGCGCACTCAGGCATCCACAGCCCTCTCGCACGCTTGCCGAACATACGCTCGTGCTCGTCATGTCCGACGGTGATCTGAAAGCGAACGCTCTCATCGCGAGCGAGCAGCGGAAGGAATCCGTGCGTCGCCGCTGATGTGATCAGCTCGAGACGTCCATCATCCTGGAGTTGTCTGAACGCGCCGATGATGTCGCCGTCGAGCGAGTCGTACACCGCGAGCAGGCGCGTAAGTCTCTCGCGCCAGTACGCGACGACCGGCAGAAGATGCGCGTCGTATGTCCCTTCCATCTCCGATTCTGCTTCATCGCATGCCGTGAGTCGCTGCGCGAAGAACTGGCGGAGCTCGCTTTCGAAAACCGGACTTGCGAGCTGATTGGCCAGTATCGGCGTAATCCCAAGGGTTACCGGGGCCGCAATTTCCTCTTCGGAAAGAGCCTGAAGTGAATCGATAAGAGGTAGATAAGTATCTACCGCAGCCTCGGTAATCCAGTCGCTCCCATGAGGCCAGCGCCCATGATTCAAAACGTACGGAAGGTGGCTGTGCAGCGCGAGCACGAAGTCCATGAATCAACTCTCGGGATTGGCCGAGGCGAGAGCCCGGCGGTACAGCTGAACATAGCGGGTGGCTGAGCTGTCCCAGCCAAAGTCGCGACCCATTGCTTCGTACATCCGCGTGCGCCAGGCGTCAGCGTCGTAGTAACGCTGAAGCGCGCGCCCTACCGCTGAATCAAACGCCCCCGGAGTGAACGCATCGAACAGGAACCCGGTGGCATCGTCATGAACAGTGTCGCTAATTCCGCCGACACGACGGCCGATTACGAGCGCACCATACCGCTGAGCGCGCATTTGAGTGAGCCCGCACGGCTCATACTCGGATGGCATCAGCAGCAGATCGGAGCCCGCGATCAGCAGGTGCTCTACCTTGTCGGTGAACACAAACTCGGAGCTGATGTGCTCCGGACGCCGCGCGGCGAGACTTCTAAGTCCCGCTTTGTAGCGCTCTTCGCCGGCGCCCAGGAAAACGAACTGCGCGTCGAGTGCATTGAGCGCTCCGGAAGACAGGAGAATGTCGAATCCCTTTTGCTTCACGAGCCGGCCGCACATTCCGAAAATCGGAACGTTTCGTCGCTGGGGAAGTCCGAAGGTTCGTTGCAGTGCTGCCTTGCACTGCGCCTTGTTCACCGTGTCCTGTCGGGTGAAGTTCGCGACGATCCCATCGTCCGTTGCCGGATTCCATCGCACCTGGTCGATGCCGTTGGTAATTCCCTGGAATCGATCGCCCATCGACAGAAACTTCGCGTGCAGACCGAATCCCCCCTCGGGCGTTCGCAATTCCTCTGCGTGACTCGGACTGACCGTCACCGCATAATCACAGAAGGAAAGACCGCCTTTCAGCAGATTGACCTTTCCGTACCACTCCATCTGATGGTAGTTGAAGAGCTCCGGCGGAATTCCAATATCGGAAATGATTGCGGGTGAGAAATGACCTTGATAACCGGCGTTGTGAATCGAAAGAATTGCGGGTGTTCCGTGAAAGCGGCGGCGGAGATCTCCGTACGACCTCATGTAGACGAGGGCCAGCGCCGCATGCCAGTCGTGCGCATGAACGAGCACAGGCCCTTTCACCAGAATCGAGATCGCTTCCAGCGCAGCGCGGGTGAAGAGCGCGAACCGTCGCGGATTATCTCGATAGTCAGCGCCCTTCTCGACGTAGATGCCTTCGCGGTCGAAGTAGTGCGGATGATCGATGAACACGACCGTCGGCCCGCTCGTGACATCGGCGTCCTTGAACAGCCGAACCTGCTCGGCCCGCGGCCCCACGTGAACGGTGATCGTCTCGCCAACCTGAACGAGATTTTTCGCGACGCTCCGCACCGTGCGGTACAGCGGTACCATCACGATTACCGGGATTCCCTGTCGCGTCTGAACATCCGCCAGTCCCTGCACCGCTTCCGCGAGCCCGCCCGTGCGCGCATACGGCGTATACTCAGCGGTTAGATGAACGACCGTTACGGCATCGCCTGACGATGACCGGAGAGGCGAGGAACGAGAGCCTTTTGTTGGACGCGCGGCAGGTCTTGGCACTTTCGGTCAGCCGGTTGGAGGGTCGTCCGGCGTCGCTGCGCCGGTCATCGACGGAACGTAGTAGTTCTCAACGTACTCCTCGACCATTCGCCGCGCCGTGAACTGCTCGCCCGCCACGCGCATCGAGTTTTTCATCATCGCTACCCATTCGTGAGGAGTTCCGTTCGGCCGGTTGTAGAACCGCGGGACTACTTCGTTCTCCAGCAGTGAATAAAAGTGGCTCGCTGTGTCCGCATCCGCTGACGCGTCGGTCATTGGGGCGGGGATCGACCAGCCATTCGATCCGTCAAAGCCTTCCTCCCACCACCCGTCGATTGTACTCAACTGTGGAACGCCATTCAGCGCAGCCTTCATACCGCTCGTCCCCGATGCTTCCATCGGCACTACCGGCAAA
>JBBQYO010000286.1:0-3830 GCA_038208605.1 Gemmatimonadales bacterium
CATTATCGCCGAACGATCCAATTCCCGTCTGCTCATCGCTGTCCGCTCCGCCAAGCCACTCGCTCCAAAGAGAGAATGACACGTTAGCAGGGGACATTTCTAATGGTGGCACAAGGGGACATTATCAGTGGTGCACAACACGGAACTGCAACTGCTCATTGCGGGATACGCAATGCACTTTTCCTGGAAATTGCGATCTGCGCATGCGGGTTCCGTTCATGCCGCTGCGGGGTAATTCTTGCAGTGCGAAGCGACAATCGGTCAACAGAAGAGGAAATACACAATGCGGTTGAACAGGATTGGATTTCTGGCTGGACTCACCATAGCAGCAGGATGCGGCGGCGGCAGCAGCACCGGCGGACTCGACGTCGAGCAGAGCTTCATCGTCCCCTTGAACTCAACGAAGGAAGTTCCTGCGCCGAAGCCAACTCAGGCCACGGGCACTGCGCAGATTCTCGTGTATCCATCGCGCATCGATTTTCAGCTGTCGGCAATCAACATTACGGGCATCACCATGGCCCACATTCACAACGGCGCGGTCGGTGTCGCCGGCCCGGTGATCGTTACGCTGTTTCTGCCGGGAAGCGCGACGGGCCAGATCAGCGGCGTATTCGCTGTCGGCTCGCTCGATGCATCGAACCTTCCTGCCGGCGTGACGCTCGAGTCACTCAAGACACTGCTCAAAAGCGGGAACGCCTACGTGAATGTGCACACCACCGCAAATCCAACCGGTGAGATCCGCGGCCAGCTCGTCGCCGGAACCGCGAACGCGCTAGACGTTGAAGCGAAATAGCAGTACATCGCCATCGGCGACGACATACTCCTTGCCTTCGGAGCGTACAAATCCTTTCTCTCGCGCTCCCTTCCAGCCCGAGAGCGAAACGAAGTCGTCGTAGGCCACCGTCTCGGCGCGGATGAATCCCTTCTCGAAATCGGTGTGAATTACCGCCGCCGCTCTTGGAGCAGTGTCGCCGCGATGAATTGTCCACGCGCGAACTTCCTGTTCACCAGCGGTGAAGTACGTCTGCAAGCCGAGCAGGTGATAGCCCGCGTGAATCAACCGATCGAGACCGGCCGACTCGAGTCCCAGTGAGGACAGGAACTCCTCGCGATCTTCCGCCGGAAGCTCCGCGAGCTCGGCTTCGATCTTTGCGGAGAAGGGCACTACTTCGGCGTGCTCACCACTTGACTTGACGGCATCGCGAAGAGCCTTGAGATGCGGGCCTTCGTCGCCGTGCAACTCAGAGTCACTCACGTTCGCGGCGTAGAGAACCGGCTTGCTCGTGAGGAGTGACAATGGCGCAAGCGCGGCCATCTCATCATCGGTGAGCTTCGCTTCCCACAATCCGCGGCCGTCCTTCAGAAACTCGTACGCGCGCTCGAGCGCAGGCAGCTCAGCCAGTGCCTCTTTGTCTCCCGTGCGCGAGGCGCGGCGCATTTTGTCGAGTCGTTTTTCAACGCCACCGAGATCCGACAGCGCAAGCTCGAATTCGATCACCTCGCGATCGCGAGCCGGATCAACCGCGCCCATCACGTGGGTCACATCCTCATCTTCGAAACAGCGAACGACATGCACAATTGCGTCGGTCTCGCGAATGTTCGCCAGGAACTTGTTGCCGAGCCCTTCACCTTCGGCTGCGCCCTTTACCAGACCGGCGATATCGACGAACTGCACGACAGCCGGAACGGTTTTTTTCGGCTGCACGATATCCGCAAGCTTGCCCAGACGCTTGTCGGGGACTTCAACCATTCCGACGTTCGGCTCCACGGTGCAGAACGGATAATTCGCCGCTTCCGCTTTTGCCGACGTGAGCGCGTTGAACAGCGTCGATTTGCCAACGTTTGGTAATCCAACAATTCCGAGCTTCAGCATCTTCTATTGATTGAGGGCGCCATCGCCGCCCTTGTTGTGTGCGTTCATCGCGCGCTCGATTCCGTCGCGTACCCAGGTTTCCGAAGCTGACGCCAGTTTTGGCATCAGCGAGAGGATCTCCTCGCGCTCATCGCGCGCGAACGGCGCAAGAACGAAGTCAGCGAGATCCTCGTACACATTCTTTCCTTCTTCACTCGGCCCGACACCGATGCGGAGCCGCGCGTAATCCTGGTGGCCAATCGCGGCTTCTACGCTCCGAAGCCCATTGTGCCCGCCGGCACTGCCGCGCGCGCGAAGCCTGTATCGGCCCACCGGGATCTGAACCTCATCGACGACGACAAGCAAATCCTTTTGCGGAGCCCAGAACGGACGCCGCAGATAATTCTTGAGGACACCGCCACTCAGATTCATGTACGTGAGCGGTTTGATGAGCCTGACACGCGCGCCTGCAACCGTCGCGGTGGACACCATCGCGTCACCGTCCTTCTTCGAGCCGGTGAAATGCCAAACGTCGGCGAGGTGGTCGATTACCCACCAGCCGACGTTGTGCCGTGTTGCCTCGTACTGACGCCCGGGATTTCCGAGCCCGAGAATAACCTTCACAGGCTATCCCGGGGCTACTTGCTCGTGCCTTCTTCCTCGTCCGGCTTCTTGGCGCGGATGACTTCGGGCTCTCCACCGGCTGGCGCTTCTTCCGTCGCAGCCGCTTCGACAGCGGCACGAGGCGCGGACACGACTGCGACAGATGCGTCGGCGTCGCCGACGACCTCGACTCCCTCGGGGAGTTGAATGTCGCTGACGTGAAGCGAGCTTCCGATTACCATCTTCGTCACGTCGACTTCAACGTGATTCGGAATGTTCGCGGGATCGACTTCGACTTCGAGCTCGCGCATCGTCTGATCGAGAATTCCGCCGTCCATGCGCACGCCATCAGGCACGCCCATGAGGATGACGGGAAGTCGCACGATGACTTTCTCACCTGCGACCAGCTCCTGAAAATCGACATGAAGAATCTGGCGCTTGAACGGATGGCGCTGGATCTCACGGATCAGCGTTCTCGATGCCTTTCCATCGAGAACGAGATCGATCACGGTATTCTCGGCCGAGATGTGCTCGAGGAGCTTCTCGAGATCGCGCGTGTTGATCGAGAGGGCCTGCGGCTCGCGGCCGTGACCGTAGATGATTGCCGGAACGCGGCCTGAGCGGCGGAGCGAGCGGGCGGCACCCTTGCCGCTGTTATCGCGCGTTGTGACCGAAAGATTTGCTGACGCCATACTTCTTCCCCCTGACCTATTGCTCGAAAAGCGAGCTTACTGACTGCTCGCTGTGAATGTACCTGATTGCCTTCGACAACAATTCCCCGACCGACAGCACGGTGAGCTGCGGGAACCGCTTCTCTTCCGGAATCCAGACGGTGTCGGTGACCGTCACTTCTTTTATCGGCGCCTCGCTCAGCCGCTTCACGGCTGGGCCGGAGAGCAGCGCGTGCGTAGCGCAGACGTAAACGTCGTTCGCGCCCAGATCCTTGAGCGCCCGCGCGGCTTCGGAAACTGTCCCCGCGGTGTCGATCATGTCGTCGGTGAGAAGACAATCCCGTCCTTCGACTTCACCGACAACGTTCACCACTTCACTCTGGTTTGGCTTCGGGCGCCGCTTGTCGATAATGGCAAGTGAGCCGTTCAATCTTTTGGCGAAACCCCTCGCCATCTTCGCCGAGCCAACATCGGGCGCAACGACAACGAGATCGTGCAGATTCTTTTTTCTGTAATGCGAAACGAACACCGGTGCCGCGTAGAGATGATCGACCGGAACGTCAAAGAATCCCTGAAGCTGGTGCTGGTGAAAATCGAGACCCAGTACCCGGTGTGCGCCTGCAGTGACGATCATGTTTGCAACCAGCTTCGCGCCGATGGCGACTCGCGGCTGGTCCTTGCGGTCCTGTCTCGAGTAGCCGTAG
>JBBQYO010000287.1:0-3818 GCA_038208605.1 Gemmatimonadales bacterium
GATGGACGTGGAGCTGATCGTTGTCACGGCGTCCCGCTGGCCCGCCAGGGAAGCAACGTCTCCAATCGCGGTTCATGAAATGCCCGAAGAGACGCTCACTCCGGTTCTCTGGTCTGAGGGAATTGCGCGCGCCACAGGCGAATTCGTTGCGCTCACGACGGGTCATTGCTTCGTGACAAAGGGATGGGCCAGGTCACTCGTATCCGTTCTCCAGGGAGGGGCTGCGGCAGTCGGCGGACCAATGCGACTCGCAGCCGACGCATCGCACGTCGACGCGGCAATTTTTTTCCTGCGCTATTCTGCTTTTCTCGAAGGCAGGCATGACGGACCTTCAAGCGACATCGCCGGAGACAACGCAGCGTACGTGAAACGGAAAATCCCGGCCCGCTCGTGGAGCAGGGAAGGCGGCTTCTGGGAAGTGGACGTCAATCGCGCGATTCTCAGCGCGGGCGATTCAATCGCCTGGGCATCGAACGCGGTCGCTGAATTCGGGCACTCATTTCGGCTCAATTCAATCTGTCGTCACAGATTCGCGCACGGCCGCCTGTTTGGAAAATCAAGGGCCTCGGGCGCTAAGGCCGGCGCACGCATCATCGCCTCGTCGCCTGCAGTGCCGTTCATTCTGCTTTCGAGAATTGCGCGGCGGGTTGCCGGCCGCCCCGCTTATCGAAAAAACTTTGTAGCTGCCATCCCGGGAATCCTCACTCTCGCAACCTGCTGGGCTTCAGGCGAAGCGGCTGGCGCATTCGACGCGCGGATTGCTGACAGGCGTTGACGGGACCTGCTGGTCCAACGAACGCGGTTACGGTCGCTTCGCGCGCGAAATCATGCGAGCGATGGCGGCTCTCGCCCCGGATGACCGATTTGTCTGCTTTGTCGACAATGCGTCCGCTGGCCGCCTGGAAACCTATGCGCCAAATGTTCGCGAGGTGCTCGTACAAACTCGCGCAGGAGCTGCCGAGTCGGCGTCATCGTCGGGCTACCGTTCGCCGATCGACATGCTTGCCATGACACGTGCGGTAACGAGAGAGCACGTAGATGTTTTTTTCTCACCCTCCGTCTACACGTATTTTCCGCTTCCGCCGGGTTTGCGCGCAGTGATTACGGTTCACGACGCGATCGCCGAGCGCTTTCCGGAGCTCACACTCAGGTCAGTGAGGGCACGGGTTTTCTGGGCTGCGAAAATGAAGATGGCGCTCATGCAGGCCCGCCGGGTGCTGACGGTCTCCGACTATGCGGCGATCGACGTCGAGCGAGTGCATCGCGTGCCCCGTGAGCGAATCGACATCGCGGTCGAGGCACCGGCTGTCGCATTCAAGCCGCGCGATTCGTCCGCCATCAGCCACGAAGCGGAGAAAGCCGGCCTTCCGTCAGGCGCGAAATGGTTCATCTATGTTGGCGGCTTCAGTCCCCACAAGAATATTCCGTCGATCATTCGCGCCCACTCGGCGGTTGTTGAACGGTGTGACGGAGACAAGCCGCATCTCTTGATGGTAGGAACGCTCGACCGGGACGTCTTCCTCGGCGACATGCCGGCGATTCAAGCGGCGATCGACGAAGCGGGAACAAGCGAGCTGATACATTGGCCGGGGTTCATTGCCGATGAAGAGCTCAGCGCACTGCACAGCGGAGCGATCGCGCTGCTGCTTCCATCGGCCGCCGAAGGTTTTGGTCTTCCCGCAGTTGAAGCTGCCGCCTGCGGCACCCCCGTCATCGCCACTGTCGAGAGTCCCTTGCCCGGCCTTCTCGAAGGAGGCGGAATCTTCGTTCATCCCGGAAACGATGGCGAGCTCGCCGACGCCATGTTTCGGCTCTGGCGCGACGACGCGTTGCGCGACGAGATGGGACTTCGCGCGAAAAAGCGCGCCAGCGAGCTGACATGGGAACGAAGCGCACGCTCTGCCCTCGACTCAATTCGCAAGGCCGGATCGTGAAAGCGATCCTTACCTGGCATTCGATCGATGATTCCGACTCGGTCATCTCGGTCAGCGCGGCACAGCTCGAGCGTCAGCTCGACTGGCTTGCATCAGGCCGCGTCGCGGTGATGCGACTCTCGAAACTCGTCACGGCAAGTGATGACAAGGATGCAGTGTCGCTCACGTTCGACGACGGATTTGAGAATTTCTTTAGCGTTGCTGCTCCAATGCTCGTGGAACGCGCGCTGCCAGCGACCGTCTTTGTGGTGCCGGAAAATGTCGGCAGGACCAACACGTGGGATGACGGTAAAGGAGGAATCGCGATTCCTTCATTGCCGCTTATGTCGTGGGACGACATTCGTGCGGTCAAGGATGCGGGCATCGATATCGGCGGGCACGGAATGACTCACGTCTCTCTGGAGGGATTGAGCGGGGAGTCGCTCGGACGGGAAATCTCGAATTGCGCTGATATCATCGAGTCCGAGACTGGAAGTCGCCCGATGAATTTCGCTTACCCTTATGGAAATCATGATGCCGCGTCGGTCGCTGCAGTGTCTCAGTTTTTTTCTTATGCGTGCACGACACGGTTTGGGATGGTGACTTCGTCTTCACTTCCGTGCGAGCTCCCGCGGCTCGACACGTATTATTTCCGGGACAATCGCATGCTCGAGGAATGGGGGACGGCTCGATTCATGGGGTATGTCGGGCTGCGCAAAGCAGGGCGGAATCTGCGCGCGGCACTCGATACTGCATCGTGGCGGGCTCGTTGAAAGATCTCCGCCTCTCGATAGTTGTCCCTGCGCACAATGCGGCGTTGCATCTTCCATTTTGTCTCGACGCGATTGCTCACAGCGACCTGCCGCGAGACCAATGGGAGCTCATCGTCGTCGATGACGCGAGCACGGACGCGACGCCTTCATTTGCAGCGGCCGCGGACCAAACTCTGCGAACGGGCGAAAGGCCGAGAGGCCCGGCGTACGCGCGGAACCGCGGCGCGGCCGCTGCCAGCGGCGAGATCCTCGCTTTTGTCGATGCTGACGTTGCCGTTCATCGCGAATCGCTTCGCTTGCTTGTCGATCGCTTGACGAGTGATCCCGGCCTCGTCGCTGTTTTCGGCGCGTACGATGAAGAGCCGTCCGATCCCGCGCTGATCTCGCGATATCGCAATCTTCTCCATCACTACGCCCATCGGACGAACGCCGGTGAAGTCCCAACCTTCTGGGCCGGCTGTGGCGCTGTTCGCGCGGCTGTGTTCCGGGAGGTCGGTGGTTTCGATGAAGTGCTTTATGACAAACCACAGATCGAAGACATCGAGCTCGGATATCGCCTCGTGCAAAAGGGCCGGATCCTTCTCGATCCGCTGATCCAGGCAAAGCATTACAAGAAATGGCTTTTCTGGCCGATGATTCGAACGGATTTTCGAGATCGGGCCGTTCCATGGGTCCGCCTCCTCCTCGCCATGCGTCGTACGCAGCGCTCCTCAGCGCCAAGCCTCGGCCCGCAGGCGCTGATTGCAACAGCGGTTGCCGGCGCAGCGGCAGGAGCCGCCGTCCTCGGTATCGCCGGTCTCGGCGCACCTGCCTACATCGGTGCAGCCGCGCTCTTCGTGCTGTCGGTGTTTCTCAACCGGGATCTCTATCTCTGGCTTCGGCAGCGCGGTGGTTTGCGGCTCGCGCTCGCCGCAGTACCGCTGCACTTCGTCTACCAGCTGCTGATCGCCGATGCGGAGTGTGCTGACCAAAGCTCGCGGCGAGATATTGGAATCGAGTTGCCGCAGCAGTTCGCCCGCTTGGCGATCCATCGCGGACTGGTTCAGAATGCCCAAACCCCACTTGGCTTCTCTTCCCAAGAAGATGTTTGCCGCAACGCTTAATTGCTCGACCAGGTTCAGCTCTTGGTGGA
>JBBQYO010000288.1:0-3677 GCA_038208605.1 Gemmatimonadales bacterium
ATGCACGACATCCGGTTTCTCCCGCGCAAGGTATTCGCGGAGCAACGCAGTGCCTCTCACCTGCGTCCGCCCCTGCGCCTCATCACGCGTGGCGTGCGCGGGAATCGGATATCGGAAACATTCAACACCATCGTGCACGTAGCTCGTCGATTCCTGAGCACCTGCCAACGGTGCCGCGATTCGAACCGTGTGACCTGAGCCCCCGAGACGCGCAGCGAGCCCGGCAACGTAGACTTCAGAGCCGCCGATGCTCTCCGGGAAATACCATCCAACAAGGTGAATGATCTTCAAGTACGCCGAATCGATTTGACGATTGCGTTCGGGATCCAGCGCTTGTCGAGCCGGCTTCCATAGTGTACGTGATGGCTCGACAGCGGCGTGCAGCGAAGCTCGCGCCATCTTGCATACAGCTTCTGATAATCCTGCGCCCGCGAGCCAGCCTCGAATTTTGCCGCGACAATCTCGCGAACGTTGCGGCTCATCGACGCGAGAAGATTTCTATCCGCAGCAAGCTGAACGATTGCGTTCGCGAAACCTTGCACATCGCCGACCTCCGGGCGGAACCCGGTGTTCCCCGGAATCACGAATTCGGGAACGCCACTCTCGAGGTTGCTCACGACAGGAACCGCGCCCGCGGCCCCGCCTTCGAGAAGAGCGACGGGAAGTCCTTCCGACTTGCTTGGCAAAACTACGACGTCGTGGTCCAGGTAGAGGGGGAGCACTTCACGCAGAGGCCGCGCGCCACGCCAGTCAACGTGAGAATCCGCGCGCCATCTGCTTCGCAGCTCGGCCTCATCAGGGCCGCTGCCTTGAATTGTCCATTCCACCGCACATCCCGCGTCCGCCAGTCGCCTGTCTATATCCGGAAGATCGAACACACCTTTCTCTCGATCGATGCGGCCAACGTACAGCAGGCGAAGACAATCCCCGGCAGGCCGATGCGCCGCAGCCGGGATCGCAACGCCGAAAGGCAGCCTGACGATGGACGCGCGGCGGTGTGGCAGAAGGCCCACGAGTCGGTCGTAAATGCGCTCCGTCAGCGCGACGAAGCAGTCGATCCACGGCTCGTGCATTTCGGCGAGTCTGTAGTAATAGTCCGCGTCCGCATGTGTGACATTGATGACAGTGCGCCGCGTCGGATACGCCGAAATCATTGCCAGCTCAACCCAGTCATTGCAAACCAGCACCCCGTCTGAGCCCGGAATAGCGCGTTTCAGCCGGCGCAGATAAGCATAGAGATTCTCCGGCGGCGAAGAATACTCGACCTCAATCTGGCGGTCGGCGGGAAGGGCCTCCGGCGCTCGTGGATCATTGTCCACCGTGTTGGCGACGAGAATGGCCTGATACTCGAACGAGTCGGGCTGCCGGTGGGCGAGTAAATTGGCTACGAAGTTGAAGACGCCGCCCAACTTGTCAGGCAGAACGTAGACTACGTTTAGCTTCCCGGTCGATGCCATCATGTTGTCCAGTCAATCTAGTGGGAACTCCGACATGCCAGACACTCGCGACGGCGACGACACCCCGCGGCCGAAAGTATCGGTAGTGATGACTCTATTCAACCGCGAGACGCTGCTCGCCGAGTCGATCGAAAGTGTGCTCGGCCAGACTTGGAAAGACTTCGAGCTCATCATTGTTGACGACTGCTCGACAGACAGATCGCTCGAGATCGCTGAGCGATACCTGTCGGATGGAAGAGTGAGTCTTTTCCGGAATCCGGAGAATCTCGGAGACTACGGTAACCGAAACCGCGGCGCTTCGCTCGCGCGCGGGGAATTTCTCAAGTTTCATGATTCAGACGATGTCATGTATCCACACTGTCTCGAATTCATGATCCGCCCTCTCGCAGCCGAGCCACGGGCTGCTTTCGCGCTGACAGCGTCACGGAGTTGGGAGGGCGGGCGCGTTCCAATGCTATTAACGCCCGAATTGGCATTTGAACGCGAATTCCACGGTACGGGAATGTTTAACGGAGGTCCGGCGAACGCACTTTTCCGCTCAGCCATGTTTAACTCCTCGGGGGGCTTTGAAGACATCGGTCCAGCTTCGGACCACTTGTTCTGGCTATGCTTTTCCGCAACACATTCTGTGCTGCTCGTCAATGCAGATCTATTCTACTATCGCAGACACGAGTCGCAGGAATTGGCGAGCGACCGGGCCGTCGAAGAACACGCGCGCCGGACAAAGGATGCTGGCCGCACATATTGGACGCGAGCACGGCTCCAAGGATACGTGTGGCGCTTTCTTGTGGATGGTCGATCACCACTCCGGGGTCAAAGCCTTGACCGAGCAAAATCGAACTGGCTTTGGATCCTGACGAAGGAGACATGGCGCGACATAAAGCGCGGCCGTTTCGATCTGGCAAGTATGAGGCTATCTACTGCCAGAATCGGCGTCGCAGAATACCTTGCGCATTTCCGGACACCGAAGCGAGACTTGAACGCCGGGACCCCTGGAACAACAGAGCTGACTGGGTGAAGCTTCGCAGGGTGCTGATGATTTCGCCGCACTTCCCTCCCGATTCCAGCGCCGGTACCCACCGCGTGAGACTTCTTGCGCCGTATCTCGAAAGCAACGGGTGGACGCCTACGGTTCTTACCGTCGATCCCAAATTCTACGAAGGTCCCCCTGATCGCGGCCTCGCGGGGCTCGTGCCTGCGAATCTTCGCGTGGAAAGGAGCAAGGCATTTCCGGCACGGCTCACGCGACTCGCCGGTGTTGGCGACCTTGGCCTGCGATCGGTTTTCGGTCTTTACACAAGCGCTGTTCGATTATTGACGCGCGAGCCTCACGACGCTCTGTTCATCACGATCTATCCGACATACCCCGCCCTGCTCGGCCCGCCGCTCAAGGCGCGTTTCGGCATTCCGTTCATTCTCGACTATCAGGATCCCTGGGTGAGCGCGTGGGGCGATACGGTCGGCGGCGGACGGAATGGAAACGCGGACCTGAAGAGCCGGCTGTCGCGACGACTGTCGATGCAGCTCGAACCGGGTGTCGTTGCGGCAGCAGACGCGATCACCGCAGTCTCGTCGGAAACCATCGAGTCGATGCTGAGAAGAAATCCAGCCTCGCGCGGTAAGCCAACGCTGACTATCCCCATCGGCGGAGACGCGAAGGACTTTGAGCAGGTTCCCGCATCCAGGCCGCTGAATGCGTTCTTCGATCCATCCGATGGATTTTTCCATCTGTGCTATGTCGGAACCGTTTTGCCCTTGGGAATCGCAACTCTGCGAGCCGTGCTCCGTGCGGTGTCGCTTGTGAAAGATTCGAGGCTCGACCTTTACGATCGTTTGCGGATTCATTTCATCGGCACAAGCAACCAGCGGACCGCCGGCGTAGGCGACAGAGTCATCCGCCATGCAGCAGAGCTCGGTGTGATCGATCGCGTCACCGAACATGCTCAAAGGATCGACTATCTGGATGCGGTGACTGTTCAGCTCGACGCGTCTGCGCTCCTGCTGATGGGGAGCTCGGAGCCGCATTACACCGCCAGCAAGTTATATCCTGCTCTGCTCGCCGGACGCCCGTTACTGGCGGTGTACCATCGCGCCAGCAGCGTTTCCGAAATACTCGGCCGAGCTGCCGCTGCCGGCACTCACCTCGTCCAATACGGCGACGATGACCCGGCGGAAAGTTACGTCGCTCAAATCGCAACGGAGCTGATCTCATTGATCGAG
>JBBQYO010000289.1:0-3659 GCA_038208605.1 Gemmatimonadales bacterium
AGTTGTCGCCGTGGGATCCTGCCAACACGGGCCGAGCGTACAGCGCAGCCACGATCGCGGCGGATGATTCTCTGGTCGCGGCAGCCGCCAAGGCGGCCACCGCCGCGACGGAAGCGAGGGCGCGCAATCGCACAACTGCGCCGCAAACGCTGACGGGCGTGACTGCGGATACGAACGCGCGTACGCGCGTGGTCCTGCAATTCCCCGCAAACCCATCGGACATGCTGCTGTCAGGAACCCTCGAAGGCGGCGCAGCGCTCTCCAATCGTGCGCAACTGGTGGACGAAAGCATCGGAACGGGCCACCTCGTGATGTTCGCGATTCGTCCATTCTGGCGCTGGCAGACACAGGGCACGTTCGCACTTGGCTTCAACGCGATCCTCAACTGGAATCATCTCAATGCAGGCGAATAGCGCGCGGCTACAACGCCTCGGTTCTTTTTCGGCTGCCTTGTTACGCTAGCGCACCTGAGTCGTCATACATAAAGGCGTCAGCGGCCGTTCGTCACTTTCGACCGCAGACGAGGACGCCGAGCCAAAAAAAACAGGTTGGTCCGACGACCGGTCTGGCGGTATCGGAGCCCAACCTCAACCAACTCCCGGAGATTTCCTTTTGCGGAAGCTCGCCCCCTTTGCGCTGATCGCGCTCCTCGCCGCCTGTCAGGATTCTCCGACCACCCCGGCCTCATTACCCGCCGTAAGAACAGCCGCCCTCTCCAACGATTCCTACATCGTCCTGTTTCGACCCGGCGTGAACGTCGACGCGCTGACGCAGCAGCTGTTGTCGCTTCACTCAGGCCAGCTCGAGCACACGTACCATTTCGCCGTTCACGGATTCGCCGCGCATATCCCCGCATCCGAGATCGAGAGCATCCGGCTCCATCCCGACGTCGTTCACATCGAGCGCGACGAGATCATGCACACCGATGCCACTCAGAGCCCCGTTGGCTGGGGACTCGACCGCATCGATCAGACCGACCTTCCGCTCAACTCGAGCTACTCATATACGGCAACTGGCGCCGGCGTCACGGCGTACATCATCGACACTGGAATTCGAACCACCCACGTCGAATTCGGCGGCAGAGCCAGCGGAGTATTCACCGCGATCGGCGGCGGCACCGAAGACTGCAACGGCCACGGAACCCACGTCGCCGGTATTGTCGGTAGCGCCCGATGGGGTGTCGCCAAGCAGGTTTCTCTCAAGGCGGTCCGCGTTCTCGATTGCACTGGCTCAGGCAACACTTCCGGCGTAATTGCCGGTGTCGACTGGGTAACAGCAAACGCCGTCAAGCCCGCCGTTGCCAACATGAGCCTCGGCGGCCCGGCCTCGGTCGCATTGGACCAGGCGGTTCAGAGCTCCATTGCATCGGGCATCACATACGCCGTGGCCGCCGGCAACAACAACGGCGACGCGTGTCTGGGATCACCAGCGCGCCTTCCCGAAGCACTCACCGTCGGCGCAACTACGATAACCGACGCGCGAGCATCGTACTCCAACTTCGGTACGTGTCTCGACATTTTCGCTCCGGGTTCCGGCATCGTGTCTGCCTACATGAACTCGGATACCGATTCTGCAAGCCTTAGCGGAACGTCGATGGCGACTCCCCACGTCGTCGGTGTTGCCGCGCTGTACCTGGAGGGCTCGCCGCTGGCAACTCCCCCGACTGTGGCCGCGGCAATCACCGCCGGTGCGAGCCTGAATCGCGTGACGTCGCCCGGCACCGGATCTGTCAATCGACTGCTGTTCACAGGATTGAATGTCGCACCGAACGCGCCTCCGGTCGCCAACTTCACGTGGAGCTGCCCGACGCTGACGTGCTCCCTCGACGCAACGAGCTCTACAGACGACGGATCGATCGTTCAGTACAACTGGGATCTGGGCAGGTCGCCAAATCCAACAGCCAGTGGAAGCGTCCTGTCGGTGACGTATCCGCACAGCGGCCCCAGAACTGTGACACTCACGGTTACCGATAACGGTGGGAAGACGGCTTCGGTGACGAAGGTTCTGACAGTCGGGCCGGCAGTCGTCGACAATCCTCCGATCGCGAACTTCACGGCGAGCTGCAGCGGCCTCACCTGCTCGCTCAACGCGTCGTCGTCCACGGACGACAACTCGATCGCCTCGTACGCCTGGTCGATGCCAGGGGCGAACGCGCCAACGGCGAGTGGCGTGACGGCCACCGCAACCTACGCGGCGGCCGGCACAAAAAGCATCACGCTTACCGTGACGGACAACGCAGGCCAGCCCAATTCACTCACGAAGACGGTCACGGTCGCGGTGGACCCCGTCGACAATCCTCCGACCGCGAATTTCACATGGAGCTGTGTGGGACTGACGTGTTCGTTAGACGCTTCATCGTCGTTTGACGACGGATCAATTGTCCAATACAACTGGGATCTCCGAAGGTCTCCGAACCCGACGGCAACCGGAAAAATCATCAGCGTTGACTATCCGCATCCGAGTCAGCGCACGGTTGTTCTGACTGTCACTGACAACACAGGAAAAACGGGTTCGATCACCAGGATCGTCACCGTGGGGTCGGTGGTCGACAATCCTCCCGCGGCAAACTTCACGTGGAGCTGCGCCAATCTCACGTGCGTTCTCGATGCGTCTACGTCGACCGATGATGGTACGATTGTGGAATACGCGTGGGACCTCAACAAGTCGCCGAATCCGACGGCTAGCGGCATGATCGTCAGTATCCCTTACGCGCACGTTGGGCAGCGAACCATCGTCCTCACCGTCAAGGACAACACGGGCAAGACGGGAAGCGTGACGAAGGTGATCACTGTGCAGTGAGTCGGGAGGTTCCCCGGGCGTGCAGCTACGGTAGCTCGTCGGTCGCGAAGAACATTGTCACACCGAAAATCCGGGGGGCCGCTCTCCCGCTACGCCAAGACTGCGCTCGATTGCCAGGCCAGCGCGA
The DNA here is from genome assembly GCA_038208605.1 of Gemmatimonadales bacterium. Taxonomy (GTDB): domain Bacteria; phylum Gemmatimonadota; class Gemmatimonadetes; order Gemmatimonadales; family Gemmatimonadaceae; genus UBA4720. The sequence goes on from JBBQYO010000289.1 coordinate 2,927, forward strand.
GCAATCGTCCCCTCATCGAACAAACGTCCAATCAGCGTGACACCATGCGGCACTCGCCTCGGCGGCGAAAACTTCGGCAGCGGATGAGCTGGATCGGGCGCCCAATCGCTTCGTGCCTCAGAGACCTGAACGAAACCGGTTCGCAGCGTGAGCGACGGGTGGCCGGTGTTGTTAGAGATCACGAGCATTTCATCGCGCAACGACGGCACCATCAACAGATCGACCTCGGACATCACTCGCGCCATCTCGACCGCAACCTTTCGCCTCAGGCGATCTGCCTGCACGAAATCGACAGCTGAGAGAAACCGCGCTTCGCGAAAAAGATTCGGCCATGCATCCGGCACCTGGACCTTGAGCTGACTGTCCTTGCCGCTCAGCGTCAGATCTTCGAACGCAGCCGCCGCTTCCGCGAACAGCATCAGATTGAGGGAACCGTAGGGCCAGTCGGGAAGCGATACCTCCGTCGGAATCATTCCGAGTTTGCGCGCTGTCTCGAGAGTCGCGCGGTCGACGTCCGTGGCCGGGTTCTCTTTCATCCACGCGGGGAAATATCCGATGCGCAAGCCCTTCACCGAAGAGCCCGCATCGAAATCGAGATGACTGGGAACACTTCCAATGTCGCCGGCATCGGGTCCTGATATCGCCTGAAGCACAAGCATCGCATCCTCGACGCTTCGAGTCATCGGCCCGAGCTTGTCGAGCGACCAGCACAGCGTCATCGCACCGGTTCGCG
>JBBQYO010000290.1:0-3657 GCA_038208605.1 Gemmatimonadales bacterium
TTCGTCCCGTGATGTCTGGAAAGGCGACGGTCGAGACGTTCAAGTTCGATTCGCTGTCGACCATCGCCTAACCATCGGCTTTAGGTCATAGAAGAAAGAGAGGGCCCTGAAAGGGGCCCTTTCCTATTTCTCCAAGCCTGCCCAGACATCGTACGGCATCGTACAGTCTTTGGGTTGGCCAAACAAATACTTGCGCAGATTGTGCAGGCGCGTACAATGTCGTCTGTCAGCGCCTTTCTATCCCGAAGTTGCCCAGGATCGGCAATAAGGAGTGGGCCGCCATGAACTCACAGCTTCCCAGGTGGAGACTTCCGCCCTCGCATCAAGAGCTGCTGAGAATCGTGCTGGGTGGGGCGTCCGAGGGCGTTGTCGTGAGCCCAGAGCAGCGGGCAGCGATCCGGCAAATCTGCTCGGCGCCGGAGCGACACGAGTCTGAGCCCGAAGAATTCCTGATCGCCTTCAAGCTGGCGATTGTCGACGCCGCAAACGATGTAGGGATCCCACCAAGCCCCGCTCGCAACGAGTTCTTGGCGCGGCTCGTGACCGCGTACATCGAGGAGTTCTATCGCGCTCCCCTGGCCGATGGAAACGGGATCGAGCGTCTGGACGGCCAGAGTTTCAGCGCAGGAGGTGCGCTACTCGCGATCACCAACTCTGACGGCGCTCACACCTCACCTGACGCGCAGCCATCAATCTGACGAGCTTCTCGAATTCGTCATCTGAGAAATTGGAACACACTCCTTGCAGACGACGGGCTATTTCTTCGCGCACAACTTTCTCGCGGAGAGCGTGGACTTCGGCCATGCCGGAGTCGCTGTAAGCGTGCTCCTTTGATATCACGACGCTAAATCGCTACTGAAGAGTCGAGTGCGACACCGCACAATTGAGGCCGCTTGGCTCGTTCGAGTCTCTCGTTCGGAGAAAAGAATTCTTCGCGTCCGCTCCCCATCCATTGCACAGAACTCCTCAATTGGGTACCGTACAAATGCAGTCAAAAACCAGATCGCTACGGGCAGTCCTAGTCTGCGACCTTCTGGCATTACGCCAACAAGGGGTCGCATGGTAGCGGCATCTGTATCTATTGGTGGAAGCGCGAGAATTCCTGCGCTAGATCCCACCGCTCGCGCCACAAAGAACGGCCTCCTCTCGAAGCTGCCAGCTTCGGAGCTGGCCGCGCTCCTCGAGCTGTCCGCATACGTGGATTGCGATCTGCGGGAGGTTCTCTACGCCAGTGGAGCGAAGATCAAGAACGTCTACTTCCCGTTGACGGGAATGATCTCGCTCGTCACCGAGCTCAAGGATGGAACTTCCCTCGAATCGATGACGGTAGGGTGCGAAGGCTTCGCGGGACTCCCATTATTTCACGGCGTCGGCACCGCGCGGACGATGGCGATGTGCCAGATCAAGGGCGGATTCCTGCGCTTGCCAGCGGAATCATTCACAAGCCTGCTGACTGAGGCACCCCAGCTGTCAGGACTCCTCCACCGCTACTCGCAGTTCGCTCACGAGGCAGTAGCGCAATCAGCCGCTTGCAACAGCATGCATCTCATCGAGCAACGCTGCGCGCGCTGGCTTCTCATCACTTCTGATGCGGTCGACAGCCTCGAGTTCGGGCTCACTCATGAATTCCTGTCTCAGATGCTCGCGGTACGCCGGCCTGGTGTAACGGTCGCGATCGGGCAGCTCGAGAAGGCGAAGCTGATTGGCACTCGTTACGGCAAGATCACGATCATCGACAAAGCAGCCCTGGAAAGAGCTGCTTGCGAGTGCTATCGGACGGTCAAAGACCGGCGGCGGGAGCTGCTCTCCTAACGATCCGGCGCTCGCACACCGTCAGCCGGTGTTGCGCAACGCCTGTGCAATTCCGCTCAGCGTAGTCGCCAGGGCCTCGTCGATTTCTTCGCTTGTCGTCTTGTCACCTGTCGCCTGACCACGCTTTCGCCGCAGCAGTGAGACCTGCAGCAGCGACAAGGGATCCACGTAGGGATTTCTGAGATCGATCGCTGACTGCAGCACTGGGCTGTCGTCGAGCAGGCGTCGGTGTCCGCGAATCAGCAGCAGCGCCTCCACTGCGCGCTGGTACTCGCCGACGAGCGAATCGAGCAGGTCGACGTCGCCGCCAAGATGTCTCACGTATGTCTGGGCGATCTCGACGTCGGTCTTGGCACAGACCATCTCCGCCTTGCCCAGTAGATCGTCGAAGAACGGCCAGCTGCTCGCCATGCGCTGCAAGCGCCGGAGTCCGTCGCGTGTAGAGATGGCGTCGCCGAGCGCGGTGCCGATACCGAGCCAACCGGTGAGCATCAGCCTGATCTGCGTCCAACCGAATCCCCACGGTATCGCGCGGATTCCCTCGATCCCGGCCGTCGCGCCGGGACGATACGCCGGGCGCGATCCGAAGCGGGCGTTCGCCAGCTCGTCGATCGGCGTCGCGACTCGAAAGAGCCGGAAAAGCGCATCGTTTTCGTGAACGAGCTTGTCGTAAACCGCTCGCGACTGCGTAGAAAGACGATCCATCACATCGCTGAAATCGACGACTTCTTTTGGGCTCACCTTGCGACGCCAGTCGCTGAATTCGTGGAGAAGAACTCCCGCCGTCGTTACTTCCAGCGTGCGCTCCGCGACGGGAAGCAGACCGAATTGCTGCGAGACGATCTCGCCCTGCTCGGTGATCTTGATTCGCCCGTTGGTCGTGCCGGGCGGAAGCGCCGCCAGAGCACGATAGACGGGAGACCCTCCGCCGCGTCCGACGCTCCCGCCCCTGCCGTGAAAGAGACGGAGCTCGATGCCCGCCTCGCGAAACAGATCGGCCAGCGATTCCTGCGCGCGGTAGAGCGCCCATGAGGCGGCGATCATTCCCGCATCTTTTCCCGAATCGGAGTAGCCGATCATCACCTCCTGCCGACGCCCACGCGCCTCGAGCTGGCGCGCGTATACGGGATCGGCGAGGAGCGAGCGCATCACCACGGCTGCTTTCTCGAGATCTTCCAGCGTCTCGAAGAGTGGAACGACATCCAACCGCGACACCGGTTTCCTGCCGGCGAGATCAACCAGCTCGGCTTCCCGCGCGAGCAACAGCACCTTTAACAGATCGTCGGGCGATCGCGTCATCGAAACTATGTAGGTGCAAGCAGCCGGCTGACCGGCCTCATCCTGGATCGTGCGAATCGCGCCGAAGGTGTCGATCACCTGGCGCGTCTCAGTGGACAGCTTTCGATTTTTCCTGGATGGCGCGCGCTTTCGCAGCAGTGTGGAACGCAGGAGCTCACCGTCGGCATCATCGTCGTCCTGCGACAATAGCTCTTTGACGGCAGCGGAATGGACCTGCGAGTGGTCACGCAAGTCCATCATGAAGCCATGGAACCCGTGTGCGCGCACCGCCGAGTAAAGCGGGTCCAGCGTAGTGCGGCAGGCCTGCTCCGCGCCCGCTCCGAGCAGGTACTCGCGAACGAGAACGAGATCCTTCTCGAAAGTATCGACATCCGGATACGCCGCGGGTTCCTTCTTCGCTCGGCCCGCATCGCGAGAGGCCACGAGCCGCCTCGTCGCCTCGATCCGCGCCGACATGAAACTGAGCTTGAGTCTCAGGGGCTCATCGGCATTTCGCTTACGGTTCTTTTTCCAGACGAGAGGCAGCAGCTTCTGATCGTGCTCGAG
>JBBQYO010000291.1:0-3578 GCA_038208605.1 Gemmatimonadales bacterium
AGAGACCGGGCTCCTCGTCAAACCCGTTGCGCTGATTGGTGTGTTCGGCGGCCCGAACTTTGTCGTTCGCTACGCAAATGGAGATGAATCCCAGTACGTGATGACTGTCTTCGAGTGTTTGCAAGTTTCGGGAACTCTCTCGGGTTCGATCGACGAGGTGACGGCCGCTCAACTTGCCTCCCACTCTGTTATGCTCGACCGACGCAACCGATTATCAGGAGCGCGGTTTGGGTGCCGCCACCCGCATCGTCTAACACGCGCTGATGCCGACAGGCGATTCAGGGTTGCTCGCTTCGCTCGCGCTTGTATGATTCGCGTGCGGCAAAGTTGAAGGCGTTGACATGACTGGGCTGGTGTCAAGAGACTATTACCTATGTTGCCGGGCAGATCTGTTACCCACGTACCCGGTTCATACCCGGTCGCCGTCCAACACACGCCGATGCCGACAAGTAATTCAGTTCGAATTGAACGGAATGCATCGAGACTCGAACCAACGGAACCTGCTCCGCGGAGAGAAGCGATGTTTGATCTTCAGGAGCAGCTCGGCCAGATCGATATCTACGTACTCGATCAATTGCTGCGCGGTCGTATCGCCCAGCCCATGCGGATATTGGATGCAGGGTGTGGGCCCGGCCGCAACATTTTCTATCTGTTGAAATCCGGTTTTGATGTATTCGGTGTCGACGCCAATCCCGGCTCGATTGCAACGGTGCGCCAGTTGGCCGCGCGACTTGCCCCGCACCTGTCACCGGACAACTTCCACGCCGAACCCGTGGAAGGAATGACATTTCCAGACGCGTTTGCTGACGTGGTGCTGAGTATTGCCGTGCTCCACTTCGCGAAGGACGACGCCCAGTTTGCTGCCATGATTCACGAATTGTGGCGGGTGCTGAAGCCCGGGGGCGTCCTGATCTGTCGACTCGCCTCTTCGATAGGGATGGAAGACCGAGTAAAACGCATCGAGGGTCGTCGGCACCGACTACCTGACGGAACGGAACGATATCTCGTCGACGAAGCTCAGCTCGTAAGCGCTACCAGAGACATCGGTGGTGAGCTTCTCGACCCGCTGAAGACCACGATCGTTCAGAATCAGCGCTGCATGACGACTTGGGTGCTCAGCAAACCGGCGCGAAACTCGTGACGCGAGTAGCCGCTTCCGCAGCAGGAAAGAACACGTTAGCACTTTGTTCGTTGGTGCTCGCCCTCACGACAGCGTCCTGTAATGCCCCGCAAAACACTGATGAGGATCTCGCGAAATACATCGATACACTCTCGGCGATAGATTCGCACGCGCATCCGATGGCATACGTCCCGGCCGGCTCGCCCCCCGACTCGGATTTCGACGCGCTTCCGCTCGACGGAATCCCGCCGTTTGAATTGCCGCTACCTGTTCGCGCGACCAATCCCACATATCGCGACGCCCAAACGGCGCTCTATGGTGCGAATGTCGGTGACAACGACTCGGCACAAGCGAAAGCATTCGGCCAGACGCGCGCGCAGGCGATCGAGCGGCACGCCGATCAATTCCCTGCGTGGGTGCTCGATCAGCTCCACATAGACGTGATGCTGGCCAACCGTGTCGCGATGGGAACAGGACTCACGCAGCCGCGCTTCCGCTGGGTTGCCTTTTCCGACGCGCTGATGCTGCCGCTCGACATACGCAGCGAGGCGGAGCGTACTCCCGATACGCGAGCCTTATATCCACTGGAAGCAAAACTGCTACGGCGGTATCTCTACGACCTTGGACTCGCGCGCGTACCGCCTACGCTGGATGGATACCTGCGTGATGTAGTGTCAGCAACGTTGAAGAGGCAACGCGCAGCGGGAGCTGTTTCGATCAAGTTCGAAGCCGCGTATCTCCGCCCGCTCGACTTCGATCCCGCCGACTCGGCCGCTGCCGCTGCGATCTATGCGCGTTATGCATTGACGGGTGTCGCGACCCACGCAGAGTACAAGACGCTCGAGGATTACCTGGTCAGGTTCATCGCGCGCGAATCGGGCCGCCTGGGCATGGCGGTTCAGGTCCATTCGACGAACGAGTTCGGCAAATACTACTCGGCGGCGGGTGCCGCGCCGCATCTCCTCGAATCGATGTTCAGCGATCCGCCGCTTCGCTCGACGAATTTCGTCATCGTGCATGGCGGATGGCCGCTGGTGGAGGAGACGATCCTGCAGCTGAAAAAACCGAATGTCTATGCAGACATCTCGATGATGGATCAACTGGCGGATTCGACGTCGCTATCGCGAGCTATGCACATGTTGTTGACGGCGTCACCAGGGAAAGTGATGTTCGGTACCGACGCATTCGACGGCGGCGCGCAGCAGGGATGGGAACAGGTTGCATGGGTGGCTTCACACAATGCTCGCCGAGCCCTCAGTGATGGGCTAACCGATATGGTGAGGCAAAACGAGATCACAAGAGACCGCGCGAGACAACTTGCGCGAATGGTCATGCGGGAGAATGCGATTGCTGCGTACCGACTCAACAGGACTAAGAGATGACCGACGATCCAACGACCCCGCTTCTCGAAGCGACGACGCAAGGCACCGTCGATTTCGGCGAGTGGAAAACCTGGTATCGCGTCACCGGCGACCTGAGCTCCGGTATGGAGCCGCTAATCACGGCTCACGGGGGGCCGGGTGGGACTCACGATTACCTCCTGACAATCGCGGACATCTCGCGATCGGGGCGGCCCGTCATCCATTACGATCAACTCGGAAACGGGCGGTCGACGCATCTTCGCGACAAAGGCCCGGATTTCTGGACGGTCGAGCTTTTCCTCGACGAGCTGGCGAATCTGCTACAACAACTCGGGGTCTCACGTGCCTACCATCTGCTCGGACAATCATGGGGCGGTATGCTCGGTGCGGAGCATGCCATTCGCCGGCCCGAGGGTCTCCGCAGCCTGATCATCTCCGATTCCCCCGCATCCATGCCGCTATGGCTCGCCGCAGCGGCCGAGCTCCGCGGACAGTTGCCGCTGGAGGTTCAGGACACGTTGACGCAACACGAGGCGGCTGGCACGACGGATTCGACCGAGTACCTCGCGGCGATGGAAGTTTTCTACGACCGTCACGTTTGTCGTATCATTCCGCGACCACCGGAGCTCGTACGCACGTTCGAGGCAATTGCCGAGGACCCGACCGTCTACGGCACGATGAACGGACCGAGTGAGTTCCACGTTATCGGAACGCTAAAGGCGTGGAGCGTCGTCGACACCGTCCACCGAATCGAAGCGCCGACACTCTTGATCTCCGGCCACTATGACGAAGCGACGCCGTCGACGGTCCAGCCGTTTGCGGATGCCATCCCCGACGTGCGCTGGCATGTCTTCGAGCATTCGAGTCACGTCCCGCACATCGAGGAGCGGAGCGCGTACATGGCGCTCGTGCAGGAGTTTCTCGATTCGCACGACCAGTCATGACCACAATCGAAACGCCGCCGGGCGCGAGCACGGAGCTGTCCGACTTCGGATACGACAACGAGCTTCGGCGCAGTCTGAGCCTCGTCGATCTGCTCGTCTACGGACTCGTGTTTATCGTGCCGATTGCGCCGTTCGCAATCTTCGGCATTGTGT
>JBBQYO010000292.1:0-3574 GCA_038208605.1 Gemmatimonadales bacterium
TCGGAATGTCCTCGAGACCGTTGCGCACTGAATCGGTTCGCTCTCGTCCTCCGACTGAAAGCAGCAGCCGCTCGGTGTCGCATTGAAACAGCCATGCGGGCGGATCGCCGACGTGCTCGTACGGAAGCACCACAACTACTATTGCGACATCTGCACGCGACTGAAATTTCTGCACACTGTGAAGCAGCATCGGCTTGCCGGCGACCCAGCGGAATTGCTTGAGCTCGTCTCCCCCCACACGCGAGCCCTTCCCGCCGGCGACGATCACAACACCGACGTCCGCTCTCATTGAAACAGGTGCCCGAACAATTCGGCAATTGTCTTTACGCCGATCGGACGAATTCCTTTCGGCACGCGCGCGGGAATAGCGCGATGCGCCATGTATGCAGCCGTCATTCCCATCTTCGCCGCTTCTCCGAGTCTTCGCTCGGATTGTGAGACGGGCCGAACTTCACCGCCGAGTCCCACTTCGCCGAGGAATATCGAGCCCACGCCAATTGGCCGGTCGTAGATGGACGACGCGAGTGCTGCAGCAACCGCGAGATCGCCCGCGGGCTCCTGGAGCCGAACGCCACCAACGACGTTTAGAAATACATCGAGCTGCGCGAACGACAGCCCTGCCCTCTTGTCGAGAACGGCAAGAAGCAGCGCAAGTCTTCTGTTGTCGAATCCTGTTGCGACACGCTGCGGCGTTCCAAAGCCAGACTTCGCCGCAAGACCCTGTATCTCTATCAACACCGGCCGGCTTCCTTCGAGCAACGCAGTCACTGCACTGCCCGACGCATGATTTTCGCGGTCGCCCAGAAAAAGCTCGGACGGATTTGAAACGGGATCGAGCCCCGACTCAGTCATTCTGAAAACACCGATCTCATCGACGCTTCCAAATCGGTTCTTGATCGCGCGAAGAATCCGGTGGTCGAGCATGCCTTCGCCTTCGAAATACAGGACTGTGTCGACGATGTGCTCGAGCGTTTTCGGCCCGGCAATTCCGCCGTCACGCGTCACGTGACCCACGACGAAAACGGTGATGCCCGTTTCCTTCGCAAAGCGCATCAGTCTTGCTGCGCATTCGCGAACCTGTCCCACACTGCCGGGCGCTCCCTCCAGATCCGCGGTGAAAACAGTCTGAATCGAATCGACGACAAGTATCGATGGCGAAACGGCAGCCGCAGTCGCGAGAATTGTCTCGAGAAGTGTCTCGCCCATGAAGTTGACATCTGCCGCGCGGTCTGCGAGCCGCTCGGCACGCATGCGGACCTGAAGCGGCGATTCCTCGCCCGACACGTAGAGTGTCCCATGTCCGGTAGCTTCGAGCTTCGCGGCGACCTGCAGCAACAGAGTCGACTTGCCGATTCCCGGCTCCCCTCCAATCAGGATCATCGAGCCAGGTACGATTCCGCCGCCAAGTGCAAAGTCAAATTCGGTGAGGCCCGTTTTCCAGCGCGGCTCCGCCGCACCGGCGACGTCGCGAAGTCTCTTTGGCTCGGCAATCGAGCCGCCCTCGGCAAGAGTCTTGTGTCCGCCGATGCGCCGAGATGCGCCGCTTTTGCCGCCGGTCGCCGTCGACCGTGCGACAACTTCTTCGACGAGACTGTTCCACTCCCCGCACACATCGCATCGACCGGTCCACCGTGTATGCTCGGCTCCGCAATTCGTGCAGCGGAAAATGCTCCGCGCCTTCGGGCTCACTGCTGCTGGGCGCGGGCGGAGTAGTTCTCGAAGCGCGTAAAGGTCTTGTTGAAGTGCAGATTCACAAGCCCCGTCGGGCCGTTGCGCTGCTTTCCGACGATGATCTCCGCTCTGCCTTCGAGCGAGTTCCCATCCTTGTCGGTCGGGCCGTCGTACATCTCCTGGCGATAAATGAACATCACGAGATCGGCGTCCTGTTCAATCGCTCCTGATTCCCGAAGATCGGAGAGCTGAGGCCGTTTGTTTTCACCTGTGCGCTGTTCGGGAGCGCGCGACAGCTGGGACAGAGCGACGACAGGAACCCGGAGCTCACGCGCGAGTGCTTTCAACGACCGCGATATGTAGCTGATTTCCTGCTGGCGGCTCTCGGACTGAGTTGGCCCCTGCATGAGCTGCAGATAGTCGATGACTACGAGCCCGATATTGTTGTCGATTTTAAGCCGGCGCGCCTTCGACCTCATTTCGAGAAGCGAGATTCCGGGAGTGTCGTCGATCCAGATTGGAGCGTGACTCAGAATTCCTGCGGCGCGGCCGAGACGTACGAATTCGTCATCGTGAAGCTTGCCCTTTCGCAGTCGCTGCGCGTCGACGCGGCCTTCGGAAGTCAACAGCCGCTGCACGAGCTGCTCCTTGCTCATCTCGAGCGAGAAGAACGCAACGGGCACGTTGTTATCGAGCGCGGCGTTCTGCGCGATGTTCAGGACGAATGCAGTCTTACCCATGGAAGGTCTGGCCGCGATGATGATGAGATCCGACGGCTGGAAACCTGCGGTCAGCTCGTCCAGATCCTTGAATCCACTGCCGACACCTGTAACCGATTCGCCGCCACGCTGGAGGAGCTCGATGCGCTCCATCGTGGGCCACAGCAGCTCCTTGATGCGCGTGAAGCCTTCGATTCCCCTGCTCTGATTGACCTCGAAGATTTTCTGCTCGGCAGCGTCCAGCAGCTCTGCCGCAGGCGCTGCCGATTCGAATGCTTCTGCGACGATGGCGGTCGACACTTCAATTAGGCGCCGTCGAAGGGCCTTCTCGCGAACAATCTTCGCGTGATACTCGATGTTCGCCGATGTAGGCACGGCATCGACGAGGAAGCCGATGTAGTCCTTGCCTCCGCTCGAGTCGAGATCGCCGTTGCGAGACAGCTCTTCCGAAAGGGTAAGCGGATCGACGACATCACCGCGTTCCGAGAGGGCAAGCATCGCACGGAAGATCCGGCGGTTGCCCTCGCGGTAAAACATCGTGTCGTCTACGTACTCCGTGGCCCGAAGAACCGCCTCCGAGTCCATGAGCATGGCTGAGAGAACGGCTTGTTCGGCATCTTCGGAGTACGGCGGGCGCCGCTCCGAGTACGGGTCACGCGTCTGGGGCGCTATCGAGAATTCTACGGGCGAGCTGGACATCTTCCCAAGTAGGGCGTTTCCACGCCGGATTACGCAGCAAGGCGGCGGGATGATACGTGACGACGACAGGAATGCCGTGGTAGCGATGCACCTCGCCACGGAGGTTTCCGATCGCAGTCTTTGTGTTGAGAAGAGTCTGCGCTGCGAAGGTGCCGAGCGCAACGATTACTTTGGGCTGAATGAGGTCGAGCTCGCGGATCAGGTAGGGATTGCAGGCCTCGATCTCGTCCGGCGCGGGATTGCGGTTACCCGGCGGTCTGTGTTTCACCACGTTTGTGATGTAAACGTCGTCGCGCGAGAGGTTTACCGCGGCAAGGATCTTCGTCAGGAGCTGCCCTGCAGGGCCGACGAAAGGGACGCCCTGCTCGTCCTCGTTCGCACCCGGCGCCTCGCCTACACACATGAGCCGGGCCCTCGGACTGCCGGTTCCCGGTACGCCCTGAATCGCGGTCTTGTACAGCGGACAGCGGGTGCAAGCCTTTACC
>JBBQYO010000293.1:0-3561 GCA_038208605.1 Gemmatimonadales bacterium
GCAGCGTTTCTCGAGACCGTGGAATCGGTTGTCGGTCGCGAGCGCCTCGACAAGTTTCTTCGCGGCTACTTCGATCATTTCGCGTTCCAGCCCATGACTTCGGAAAGAATGCTGGCGTACATGAACGCGAACCTGCTGACGCCTGAGGAAGCGAAGAAGATCGACGTGCAGCAATGGGTCTATCAGCCGGGTGTACCGGCGAACATTGTTCCGGTGCATTCCGCCGCTTTCGCGGCGGTCGACAGTCAGGTGACCTCATGGAAGGCGGGTGGCGCTGCATCAGCCATTCAAACGTCCAGGTGGTCGACGCATGAATGGCTGCATTTCCTTGGTGCTCTTCCGGATACAATCACGGCGCCTCGTCTGGCAGAGCTTGACAAGTCGTTCAAGCTCTCGTCGAGCGGCAACAGCGAGATAGAATTCGCGTGGCTCAAGACTGCGATTCGAAATCACTATCAACCTGCGTTTGCCGGGCTCGACCATTTTCTCACGTCCCAGGGTCGTCGCAAATTCGTCGCGCCGCTTTACGCCGATCTTGCGAAGACGGACTGGGGTAAGCCGATGGCGATGGCGATCTACAAACGCGCGCGTCCGACGTACCACTCGGTCGCGGTTGGGACGATCGACAAGATTCTCAACTGGAACGCGAACCAGTAACAATCACGGAAAGGGCCGTGGCCTCGGCCACGGCCATGGCCACGGATTGAATGAGTCGCGACCAGCCAGTCCGCGCACCGCAGATTCCCGCACGCGCGCATCCTTCGAATCGAGAAGCTGAGTCAGAGCGGCCTCCGATCGCTCCCCTGACTTGAGCATCGCTCTCACCAGAGCCCGGCTCACCTCTTCATCCTTTTCCGATTGCAGCGCTGCACGAATCGCTGGCAGCGCCGATGCGTCACCGATCTGACCAAGCGCCCACGCGGCTTTCAATCGCGTATCGTCATCAGGATCCTTCAGCAGACCAATCAGTCCCGAGGGAGCTCTGCCTCCATCACCTCTGAGCTGGCCGATTGCCCACGCCGCGGTTCCACGTACGCGGCTGCTTCTGTCTGACGACGCAATCGCTGCAAGCCGGTCGGCAGAAGCATTGTCGCCTAGTTGTCCGATTGCCCACACTGCCGTTTCGCGCACTCGCTCGTCGGTATCCTTGCCCGCCGCAGCAAGCAGGGTTGACGCGGCGCGGCCGCTCTCGATGCTGCCGAGTGCCCACGCAGCCATCTCTCTAACGCGTGCATCGGTGTCCTGCGACAGAACAGATGCAAGTGTCTCGACTGCTTCGGACGATTCCAGCTGTCCGAGCGCCCAGGCCGCAACTCGCCGCACCGACGGTGCTGGATCCTGTTTCACCACGCGCATCAGCGCTGGCGCCGCGCGAGTTGAATCGATGTGACCGACTGCGCCGACCGCTGCCTGACGAACAGCCTCCGATTCATCGGTGAAGAGGTTCAAAAGTGGATCGAGCGCGCGCCCCGACTCGAGCCTTCCAAGAGCCCACGCTGAATTAGCCCGGACTCCCGGCGACGCGTCGCGAAGAGAACGAATCAGAGGCTCGGTTGCGGCCGCCGCGTGCATCAGTCCAAGCCCGAGCGATGAGACTTCTCTCAACGGTGCAGACTGCGATGCGAGCCGCGACACCAAACCGGTTACGATCGCTTCGTTTTTTCCTCTGCTCACCACCCGCACCGCGATCTCTCTCACGCATGCGTCATCGGACGCGAGAGACTCGAGGAGTGTCTGCACGTCAGTTGCAGGAAGCTCGTCCGACCTGAAATCGTAGTCGCGAGCAGAAGTCGTTGCACCAAGCGGCGTCGATGGAGCATCGCTCCAGTCGCCCCAGCCGTATCCGCGCACCGATTGCGCGGCAAGCGAACAGATTAGCGGCGGTGCTCCTTTCGCCGCGGCGAGCAGTGCGTTGACGTCAATCGGCTTCCTGTCATCGGACGCTGACGAGACCAATGCATCGTGATACACCAGCGCCTTCACCGCGGGTATCGTGGAACCCTTTGTCGTGGACAGCAGCACTGCCGCAACGACTACTCCAAATGCCTTGATCATTGTCCCTCCTTTAAGTTGGCTCAACGCCGTTATGATCGTAGGTTGAAAAATCAGCACTAACGTTCAAAAGAAACGGACGCGTCCTGAAACGAACGCGCCCGTTTTTCAGACGCGCATCAGGGAAACGGTCGCGGTTCTGGCCATGGCCATGGCCACGGTCCCGCAGCGTTTCCGCCGGCAAGCGCGCGAACGGCCATCGATTTGATTCGCGGGTCCGGCGACGTCAGCAGATTCCGAATCGCATCTACTGACTGCTCGCCGATTGCACCTAGTGCACGGATATAAGCGATCTGAAGATTCTTGTCAGTTTCGGCGCGGAGCGCCGCGTTCAGAGCCGGTACCGCATTCGGATCTTCCATTTGGTAGAGAGCCCACGCGGCGAGTTCTCTCACCTGTGGATCACGATCCTTCAGGGCGGCAATCACCGGCGCCGGTGCGGTGCGCGGTCCGATCGATCCAATCCCCCAGATCGCACGCATTCTCACTGCTGGATTCGCGTCTGAGAGTGCCGCAGTCAAAGCCGGAACGCCATCGCGGTCACCAAGACTTCCAAGCGCCCACGCCGCGATGATTCTCACTTGCTCTTTCGAATCACTCTTCAATGCACCAACGAGCGCGGTCGTTGCCACGGAGTTGTGCTCGTCGCCCTGGGCCAGTGCCCACGCTGCCATCTCGCGCACACTCGCGTCGCTGTCGCTCCTCAGCGCCCGCGCCAGCGCCTCGGCCGCAATCTGCTGGTCGGCGTATTCGGAAAGTCCCCATGCCGCGATGCGGCGGAGCGATGCACTCGAGTCCGTTCGCAGTACGTTCGCGAGCAGTGCAGGGCGATCGTCGGATTTCTGGCTCCGGCTGAGAGCACTCCCGCCAAGCTGCGCAATGGCCTTCGCTGCAATGCCGTTCAAATCGACTTCGGGGCGCACATTTGGACGGACCTGAGGGCCGGCATCGGCATTCTCGTCAGCATGTCCAGCCGCATTTGCACTTGTATCTGACACCCGATCGGTCACCGAGCCGATCGTCGTCTTCTGTGTCGTCGTCTGGGTTGACTTCTGAATTGCGCTCTTCAGCACGGAGCTGACACTTCGTTCTTCGTCGTTCGCTTGATTCGGCTTCGCGGCGTCATGCGGAGTGAAATCATCGGGAACCTGCCGCTGCGCGTCGTTCATGGTTGCGACTGAAGCGTTCGCCGTCTTTGCGGCGCGCGGTGCGGGAGCAGCGGCGCCTACAACGATCGAGATCAGCGCAAGCGCTCCCATCAAAGCCACAGACTGACGTCTCGTCGGTGTCGAGTGACGAAGCTCGGGATCGAGGATCGCGAGCATGCGGCCTTCAAACTCCTTTCGCCGCGCCATCGCCAGGGCAACAACCGGCGTCGAGTCATGACGAACCGACGTCACAATATCCAGCAGGTGCTCTGCGTAGTCGCTCGCTCGCGCGCCGCATGAAAGTGCGAGATCGTCGCATGCCCGCTCGCTCTCGTTGCGAAGCTGCTTCGCAGCAGTCCAG
>JBBQYO010000294.1:0-3475 GCA_038208605.1 Gemmatimonadales bacterium
CGCGTTATCGATGCAACTGGAATGATCGTCGCCCCCGGGTTCATCGACATGCTCGGCCACTCGGAGATGACGCTTCTTCGCGGTCCTCACGCGATCTCGAAAATCTCGCAGGGCATCACAAGCGAGATCACCGGCGAAGTGCACTCGGCCTGGCCAAATCTTGCTCTTGGCGAAAAGCCCAATCCGCGGCAGCCCTGGACGTCGCTCGACGGATACTTCAAGGAGCTCGAGCGACGCGGGACTGCGATAAATCTTGGTACGTACGTCGGCACAAGCTCGGTGAGACAGGCGGTGATGGGTGATGTGACACGTCATCCCACTGCATCTGAAATGTCTCAGATGGGCGCGCTGATCGATTCAGCGATGAGGGATGGTGCGGTGGGGGTCGGCACCGGGCTGATCTACCTGCCGAGCACGTTTTTCAGTACCGATGAGCTGATCGCTCTGACGAAGTACGCGGTTCCCTATCGCGGTGGGTATGCAGCGCATATTCGGAGCGAGGGCACGGGACTCGTCGAAGCTGTTCGCGAGACCATTCGCATCGCCTCAGGCGCAGGTACATGGGCCGAGATTCGTCACATCAAATCCCGCTCAGCCGCGCAAATGGCCCAGGCGATCGCCCTCATCGACTCGGCGAGGTCTGCCGGAATCGATGTAACTGCGGATCAATATCCCTATATCGCCAGCGCGACGGGTTTGTCAGCGATGCTGAACACGTGGGTGCAGGAAGGCGGCGATGATTCCATGGTTGTTCGGCTGAAAGATCCCGTAGTGCGCGCTCGTCTCAAGAAGGAGCTCGCTGACGATTCCGCCTCGGGAATTCGCACCGCGGAAAGAACAATGATCAACGACACCGATGTCGATTCACTGAAGATTTATCAGGGCAAGCGGCTGACGGAGATCGGGCGAATGCGTGGTCAGGATCCGTATGACGCGGCCTTCGACATTCTCATTGCCGATCACGGCAATACCGGCGCGATCTATTTCTCTTTCAATGAGGATGCGCTTCGCATGGCGATGAAACAGCCATGGGTCTCGGTTGGCCAGGACGCAGGCGCGGTGAGTCCGGATTCCACAGGCAGATTCGGCACAAGCGGACATCCTCGCGGGTTCGGAACGTTCCCTCGCATACTCGGACGGTACGTCCGGCAGGACTCCGTCATTTCGTTGGAGTTTGCGATTCGAAAGATGACCTCGCTTGCTGCGTCACGCGTCGGAATCGTCGACCGTGGGCTGCTGAGGCCAGGGATGTATGCAGACATTACTGTTTTCGATCCGAATACAGTGATCGACAACTCGACCTACGAAAACCCGCAGCAGCTTGCGACCGGCATCAACTACGTCTTCGTGAACGGCGTCGCAGTAGTTGACGGTGGAAAGCCAACGAACGCGCTTCCTGGGCGAGCATTGCGAGGCCCAGGCTACAGAAAGCGCTGAGCCCGCGCCTATGGCTGCTCGCTTTTAGCCGGGGATTTCCTGCACGACGAGTATCGCAGTAATTGCAAGCACAAGTACAGCGAACAACATTTCTACTGCCGCCGTTTTTCGAAGGATCACGACTCCGTCGTCTCCGCCCAGGCGAGGCTTGAGCCGACGCCAGTTCCACGCTCCGATGGCGAAAAGCAGAATTACAAAAATCAGCTTTCGATAGAGCGCTGAGCCGTACTGCGTCGTCCAGAGGGCATCCAGTCGCGGCAGGTTCATGAACGACTGGATCAGCCCCGTAGCGACAATGGCTGCTCCAGACTTCAATGCGGTCGGAGAAAACGCATTGATGAGCTGAGCCACTCGCGCGCCCGGCCGGACAGAACCCGGCGTCTTCAGCGCCGCCGGAATTCCGACTACAGCAATTGCCGCCAGCGTCCCAAGCCACGTCGACCCGGCGGCAACGTGAATGATGTCGATCGGGACACCGATCCATGCGCTGTCGCTTCCGATCGCATGCCCGGAGAAAGCGGGTGTCACGACGAGTACCGCGGCAGCGATCAATGCGATCCGCCACGAGGTGTCTCTTTGAGGCGACGACGAAGAGTGCGCTCTCGAAAATGCGACGATGGCGATCAGTGAAGCGATCAGAGTCGCAATGATCGACCAGCCCCATGAGGAGCCAAGCATCGACGTGACCGGTACATCGGGCATGTCGATTGATTCGCGCACAACCCTCATGACCGTCGTGACGAGAGAGCCGACTGCAGCGACCACCCCGAGCGTAGCGGCGTTTGTCGATGCGATGTCTGTAAAAGCTTCGTCCGCTGATCTTTCGGCCTCTCCCAGCAGGCGAAACCTGAACGTCACTGCGCCCACGACGAGAAAGATCGAAATGTACCCGAGCCATCGCGCGATGATGGGAATTGCCCCTTCTCCGGTCCTCGTCATTCGCCCGACGGGGTTCGGCGCGGATACAGGAAGTGAAACGGAGTCAGTGACGGGTGGAGTTGCCTCGGAAGGGGTTGTCAGCGCTGTCGTCGGCGCCGCTCCTTCGACAGAAAACGAAAATGAGCCCTGGGACGGATGGCCGTCGCGAGCGGCTGTTGACCACGCCAGCTCGTATTTGCCGGGTGCAAGTGTCCTGGCGACGTCTGCCACAATCGAGTGCGCGTCGGTCGGATCCACGCGGGGCTCGATCAGAATCGTGTCGCCCGCAGAACCGATGAGATGGAGCCGGCTCATCATCAACATCGGAGATTCAGAGAACGTGAGCTTGATCACCCTGGGCGACGCCACCGTGCTGCCGGCTTTCGGATTGCTGCTGACGAGTCGCGCGTGCGCCAGCGCCGAACCAGGCGCGATGACAACTCCGAGCATGACAGCGGCAGTCACTATTAATGCACGGCGAAAGCTCCGGGATGAAGAGATCAATTCACACTCCTGCGCTGGAGCGTAATATTTCGGGAATCAACATGGTCATATCCTCTGAGGGGTAGCGCGATGGAAATTACCTACAGCACCGGCGATTGTCGCCTCGGCAGACTGATCGTGGCCTCGACGCCGAAAGGCTTGTGCATGGTGTCGATCGGAAAATCCGATACGGAGCTCGAGCGAAAACTGCACGATCAGTTCGCAGGCGATAGCGTAAAACGTGATGACCGCGGAATGAAGTCCGCGTTCAGCGCCGTCAGGTCGCGCGTTGACGGAAGGCGAGCGATGGAGAAGATGGCTCTCGATCTTCGGGGCACGCCGTTTCAAATAGAGGTTTGGAATGAGATGCTGCGCATTCCCGCAGGCGAGACGTTGTCCTACGGAGAGGTCGCGAAGCGGATCGGCCGGCCAAAAGCATTTCGCGCGGTAGCACAGGCGTGCGGCGCGAATCCGGTCGCTGTCGTGGTGCCGTGCCATCGAGTCGTCGCTTCTGGCGGAGGACTTGGAGGATACGGGCTTGGGCTCGACCGGAAGATTTCGCTGCTTGCAGCGGAAGGCGTGGAGAATCCGAAATGGAGAAACACGATCTAACACGAACGATGTAACTGCAACAGTT
>JBBQYO010000295.1:0-3450 GCA_038208605.1 Gemmatimonadales bacterium
CCTCGCAAACTCGTCAGTTGTCTTTCGCTGGTGCCGGGGGTGGTGGTGCCGATGGCGGAGGCACCGGCAATGGCGCGGGCGCCGGCGCCGGCTCGACTCGCGGCGGCGGAGCGGGCTCGCTTCTCATTTCCTCTCGAGGCGGCGGCGGCGGAGCGGGCTCGCTTCTCGTTTCCTCTCGAGGCGGCGGCGGAGGCGACGGCTGTGACCTCGGCTCGGAGCGAACTTCGATCCTCGGCTCCTGCCTCGGTGCCTGTGGTTCAACGCGCGGACGCTCAGGCACGGTGAAAACTCGCGGCTCGGCCATGGGCTCTGATCGCGAACGCTCTGGAGCCGGGATTACGCGCGGCTCACGCTCGATCGGTCGCGTATCGACATTAGTTGGCATCCGGTCGCGCGCTGTAGCGTCACGCAGCATTCGCTCGCGCTTCGCGGCAGCCGCAGCGTTAGTGCGGTCTCCTTCTGGAAGACGGCCCTGCGGTGCGACCTCCGGCTCGGTTGGGCCCTGAACCACAGGATCGCCGGTTACCGGACGAATGCGCTTGCCGGCGTAATTCCCCGCAGGAACATTGGGCCGGGGAGTCGAAGGGTTCGCGACGATGATTGGATAGCCGTTGGGATAGTAGGAGCGGCCGCCGCAATACGGCGTGTAGCTGATGCCAAACGCCGTGATGCAATCGTCGTAGTAGTCGTTGAACGAGTTATAGCCGTACCGTGATGAGTATCGGCTGCGAGCCGCGTCGTTCGTGACCTGGTACGCCACGTAGTCCATCAAATAGTCAGACCGTTCGCTCAGCGTGCGATCGATGAACCTCCGCACGATCGTGAACGGATCTCCGTATCGTGAGTCATTGTCGAGACGGACGGTGCTGAACGCCCCGCCGGACGAGAAGTAGCTGTAGTCGAACTTGTCGAACGAAGCGATGGCAAAGACAAACCCCGTTCCGCGGGACTCAAAAACTTCGAATCGCCGGTCGAACGAGTT
The DNA here is from genome assembly GCA_038208605.1 of Gemmatimonadales bacterium. Lineage (GTDB taxonomy): Bacteria > Gemmatimonadota > Gemmatimonadetes > Gemmatimonadales > Gemmatimonadaceae > UBA4720. Next base: position 983 of record JBBQYO010000295.1, read on the forward strand.
GTATGGAACGCGGTCGTTCACGAGCTGCGCCTGCTGATAGGGGCGCTGGTCGCGGGGCTGCGCTGGATACAGCACTCGAAGTTGTCCATCGCTCGTGACGCGGACGACCGTCACGTAGGCGCCGCGCTCAGTGACAAAATGCGGTGCAACACGATCTCCAACCCGGTAGGTGACCTGATCGAGCCAGAGGTCAATTTGCGGCGCATTGGCTGATTCCCGCGGCGAATACACCCGAGGAGTAACCTGCGCCGAAATTGCCGAAGCAGATATCGCTGCGAGGAGGACCGTGGACGCAGATGCCAGGCGAAGTTTCATCAAATGCTCCTGTTGTTCACGCAGTCGGCTACCCTCGAGTATCCAAGTACTATAGCTTGCGCGCAGTGTCTCTGCCAGCACTTCTAGAGGCTATCCAGGCGGTGCCCGAATTCGGGCAGCTCGCCTCGGCACTACCTCCGCTAAATAACCGGATACACGCTTCCGGCCTTCCAGGTTCCAGCGACGCAGTCGTTGTCGCCGCGCTCGCGCATGCCAGTCCCGGTCGTTTTTTCGTGGTTATCGCCGAAAGCGTTTCGGGCGCAGAGCGATGGCTTGCCGATCTCGAATCGCTCAGTGATGCAGGCTTCGTTGCATTCTATCCGCCGCGCGAGGGGTTCGGCGAGGTCGAGCCGCATGCGGAAGTCGCGGGCGAGCGTGTGGAAACGCTCGAGCGAATCGGTCGCGGAGAGATCGCGGTTCTCCTCACGACGGCGCGTGCGCTGCTGGAAAAAACACAGCTGCCACGAGCGCTGGCGCAGACACGCCTCGAGCTGAGAAAAGGTGACACCCGTCGGCCTGAAGATCTCGCTGCTCATCTCGAGTCGATCGGATTCGAGCGGGTTCCGATGGTCGATGATGTCGCGCAATTCAGCATGCGCGGAGGAATCTTCGACATCTACAGTTTCGGAATGGCCGAGCCGGTGCGTCTGGAGTTTTGGGGCGACGAGATATCGGAGCTGCGGCATTTCGATCTGGTATCTCAGCGTTCGTCTCGCGACGCAGACCTCGCGCTCATTCTTCCGGTCGATGGCCAGATCGGCGGCACCGATAGTGGGACCGACCGCGTCTCCATCACCGCGCTGTTCCCGCCCGATACAATAGTTGTAGTTCCCGACGACAGCCGAATTGCTCCGGAGCTGCGCCGCACATGGGACGAAGCTCAGCACCATATCGATCTTGCGCGCCGGCGCGGGGAGGACTCGCCGAATCGTCGGGAGCTGTTCACATCGCCCGACGAGACGCTCGCGGCGATCGCTTCACTCGGGATAATCGAAATGTTCACCGGCCCGGTCGATATCGCACGAACGGAGCTGAGCAAGCCGGGAACCGATCCGCTTCAACTCGTGTTTCCAGTCGTCGCGCCGGAGACAATTGCCCGCGACATGAAGCGTCTGCGCGAAGTTGTGTCGGATTGGGTGCCTACGATCATCCTCTGCGACAACTCGGGGCAGGCGGAGCGTCTCGACGAGCTTCTCGGAGAGGGAGGCGCAACCGCGACGCTGGCAATTGGAGTGCTCCACGGTGGATTCATCATCCCGCCGTGGGGATATCAGTCAAAAGGTCTTCGGGTTCTCACCGATCACGAAATCTTTCGGCGTGAAAGACGAATAAGGCGGGCAAGGAAGTACACGACTGGCTCGTCGATCGAATCGCTCACGGCGCTTACGCCCGGCGACTACGTCGTGCATCTCGAACACGGCGTCGGCATTTACCGCGGTATGGAAAAGGTGTTCGTTCGCGAGAGCACGGTCGAAGTCGCGGTGATCGAGTATGAGGGCGGCTCACGGCTCAATGTGCCGTTATATCGCATCGATCAGATCGAGCGATTCAGATCTGCCGCCGACATCTCAGCCGACAATCCGCCGCCGCGCCTGCACACCCTGGGAGGAAGGCGCTGGGGCCAGCAGCGCGATCGTACCCGCAACGCGATTCAGGAGATGACGGTCGAGCTGCTCGATCTCTACGCCCGGCGCCGCGTTGCGACGCGTCCCCCGCATGTGCCCGACACACCATGGCAGCGCCAGCTCGAATCGTCGTTCCTGTTCGAAGATACTCCCGACCAGCGCACGGCAACCGCCGACGTCAAGGGCGACATGGAGAAGTCGCGGCCGATGGACCGCCTGCTCGTCGGCGATGTTGGATACGGCAAAACCGAGATCGCCGTTCGCGCTGCTTTCAAGGCAGTTCAGTCAGGCAGACAGGTAGCGGTACTTGTTCCAACAACTATTCTCGCTGAGCAGCATGCACGCACTTTCGGGGATCGGCTCGCTGATTTTCCGGTAAGCGTTCGCACCATGAGCCGCTTCGAGACAACGAAGCAGCAGGCCGAGGTGATCACCGATCTCGCCGAGGGCAGGATCGACATCGTGATCGGGACGCACCGGCTGCTGAGCAAGGATGTGAAGTTCAAGAACCTCGGGCTCATCATCGTC
>JBBQYO010000296.1:0-3355 GCA_038208605.1 Gemmatimonadales bacterium
CTGCCCCGGATATTCTGGCTCGATCAGCCACGTGTGGACCCAAGGCTTCGCACCGCGCTGAATCATGCTTTCGAAGATGCGCGCGAGCACGACGAAGACGCGCAGTTTGTTTCGCGAAAGCGAAGAGTGGCGCGGCCCGGAGCGAAGCTCGCTGCAGCGATCCCGAGACCGATCGTGCGCAGGAGCGCTGTATCACAGTGACCGAAACGCGGACGATTCGCGAGACTCAGCATGAGACCTCGCAGCTCATGATGCCGCAGCACTCCAACAATCTCGATCACGTGTTCGGTGGTGTCATATTGTCGATGATGGACACCGCGTCCGCTGTCTGCGCGATTCGTCATTCGCGAATGAACTGTGTCACGGTTTCGGTCGATCGCGTCGATTTTCGCGAGCCGATCCACGTTGGCGATCTCGTGATCATGAAGTGCAGCGTGAACTACGTCGGCCGAACGTCGATGGAGGTCGGTGTTCGCGTCGAGTCGGAGAACATGCAGACCGGCGTCCGCCGTCACACCAACTCGTGCTACCTGACGTTCGTCGCGATCGACAGGAATGGACGCCCGATGGAAGTGCCGCGGCTCATGCCCGAATCGGACGTCGAGATTCGGCGTTACGAAGCTGCAAAGGCGCGTCGCCGCCGCCGCCTCGAAGAACGAACTGCCGAGACGGCGCTGGCGGAGGCTTGACCGCGGCATCGTGACTGCGCAGAGTTCGCGCATGCGTACCACCTTTACTGTAGACGACGCCAACAAGACCCTTCCTCTCGTCCGCCGGATAGTCGGCGACATCGTGAAGGATTACTGGCGCTGGCAGGACAAGGTCAGGCAGTTCGAGGCGGCGGCACTGCTTCGGACGATCGACCGGCCGAACGAAGATGCAGACAGGCTCGAGCAGGAAGCGCAGCAGATTGCTCGTGACATCGACGGATACGTGGTCGAGATCAGGCAGCTCGGCGTGCAGATGAAGGGGCTCGACACCGGCCTGGTTGACTTCCCGGGTGAGGTAAATGGGCGGCCGGTATTGTTGTGCTGGCAGCTCGGCGAAGAAAGCGTCCAGTACTGGCACGACGAGGAAGAAGGATTTGCAGGGCGGCAACCGCTGCCCTCCTACCAGGAAATCTGAATGGCGAAAGACTCGATGCGGTTGTTCAAGGGACCCGAAGGGACCCACTGGGGAGTGGAGGTGAAGATGCCCACCGCGAGCAATGCGATGGTAGTTTTTCATCATCCGGGTGGCAAAACCGCGGGAATGGATAGATACTCATGGTATCAGTGGCACGGTCCGGAAGCGCGAAGCGTAACTTCACGAGTCGCGCAGGGGACTGTGATGAAGGCTCTATCCGAAGATGCGCTCAGCTTGCTCTTTCGCAGATCGATGCCAATCTCAGCCGGTACATCTCCGTTGTCCGGGCAGTAGCCGGGCGCTCATCTCAGCCGGTACATCTCCGTTGTCCGGGCAGTAGCCGGGCGCTCATGAGTCCGGCGCGCGCCGCGTTTTTCAAAATCAGAAACAGCCCTCTCGCGGAAAGAGTTGCGGCGGAAAGCAATGGCAGAGCGAGGAAGGGGAGGATCACCGAAAGCCATGTAAGTGCGATGGCACAGATCGGTTAAACGGCCCTCAGGGTTTCCATCGTTTTCATCGGTGCGGTCGTTCAGGCTGGTAGCCCCGTCGCCAAGAGTTGATCTTGATGATGCCACTCATGACGACTCCCAATCGCACAAAACCGCCGGGGATGACCACGCGGGTCATAGCGTCGATGCTGTGGCGGGCGCTCACGCTCCGTTGTCCGCATTGCGGCGGCCGGAGGATTCTCAAGGACTGGTTCCATGTGAAGGAGCGCTGCCCCCGATGCGGCCTTCATCTAGACCGCGAAGAAAATGACTTCTTCCTGGGCGCCTACATGATCGCGCTGTTCTTCATGGAAGGGTTTTTCGCGATCGCGTTTCTCGCCGTGCTACTCGTCACGTGGCCCAATCCGCCATGGGACGCGATTCAGTGGGGCGGGGCAGTGCTGCTGTTCATCGGTGTCATTGCTGCATATCCATTCGCGAAAACAATCTGGCTTGCGGTCGATCTCGTCTTTCGCCCCGTCGCATCGACTGAGCTCAGATGGTATGCCGGCGATAAAGCTGCCGAGAAAACTCCGCCTCCCGGGTAGCCGGACTTCCGGTCATTCCTCCACCGCAAAGGGCACGTCGATTTCCATCCCGTCTCGCGCGACAATGCATTCCGAAAACACCTCGCGCGCCTGCTGAAGCAGCTCCGACGGATTCACTGAATAGCGCGCCGACAGGTGCGTAAGGACCAGTTGCTTTACGCCCGCTTTCGCCGCGACTTCTGCGGCTTCGCGCGCCGTCGCGTGGCCTGTCTCGATCGCGCGCTGCTGCTCTTCGTCTGCAAAAGTTGCCTCGTGCACGAGCAGATCTGCGCCTTTTGCTGCTCTGATGGTTCCTTCTGCCGGACGTGAATCCCCGCTGAACACCACAGTTCTTCCGGCGCGCGATGGACCGACCAGCTCCTCGGGATGAACGACTCGCCCATCGTCGAGCGTCGCTGGCTCTCCCTTATGAAGCTTGCCCCAGGCCGGACCTTCGGGAATCCCGAGTTCTCTTGCGCGATCGGGGTTGAATCGGCCGAGTCGTATTTCCTCGATGAGTGCGTAGCCGACGGCGAGCTTGTCCTTGTGATCAACTGCGTAAGGCAGAATCGAATATCGCTTTCGCTGAATCGGCGTATCCGGAACCACTTCGATGATCTCTACGGGGAACGGCTCTTTTGCGCTGCCGAGCTCGATCGCGTGTCGCAAGAGCGTTTCGCAGCCGGAGGGACCCCAAAGCCGCATCGTCTCGGTTCTGCCCTGAAGTGCCAACGTGCGAAACAGTCCGATGACGCCGAGCATGTGGTCGGCGTGCATGTGGGTGAAGAATATGTCGGCGAGGGCGAAGCTAGTACCGTAGCGCATCATCTGTCGCTGCGTGCCTTCGCCGCAGTCGAACATGAGCGTTTCGCCTTCGCGGACGATGACGATGGAGGTGACGTTGCGTTCGGCCGTCGGGCGCGAGGCGGAGGTGCCGAGGAAGCGCACGGTGAGCGACATGGGCTGAATATATCGGAATCCAAGTGATTGCAGGAACGCCACTTGCCTTCATCGCAGGCGGTAAATCGATCAACCGAAGAGGGTAAGTGAATGGCTGCGAAGAAGAAGAAGAAAGCCGAGCCGATGGTCAAGCGTGAGCGTGGGTATGTGAAGCCGCCAATTCCGAAGCAGCATCAGGAATCGCCAGGTCTCGAGTCGGATGTGCATCCGCGTCCGAAGTACGAAGCGCCGTTGTACAAGGCAGCGGGAAAGCTC
>JBBQYO010000297.1:0-3259 GCA_038208605.1 Gemmatimonadales bacterium
GTGACACTCACCTCGGCGGAGACGACTTCGACCAGCGTGTAATCGACTGGCTCGTTACAGAGTTCAAGAAAGACCAGGCAATCGACCTCTCCAAGGACCCGATGGCGCTTCAGCGCCTGAAGGAAGCCGGCGAAAAGGCGAAGATGGAGCTTTCGACCACGCTGACAACCGACATCAATCTCCCGTTCATCACGGCAGACCAGAGCGGCCCGAAGCACCTCAACTACCAGCTCACCAGAGCAAAGTTCGAGCAGCTCGTGGACGACCTGATTCAGCGCACGATTCCGCCAATGGAACAGGCGCTGAAGGACGCAGGCATCAAGCCGGACGAGATCGACGAAATCCTGCTCGTAGGTGGGTCGACACGAATTCCGAAGATTCAGGAAATCGTGAAGAAGTTCTTCGGCAAGGATCCGAACAAGGGCGTGAATCCCGACGAAGTCGTCGCGATCGGCGCCGCAGTTCAGGGAGCAGTACTCACCGGCGAGCAGAAGGACGTTCTTCTGCTCGACGTGACCCCGCTTTCGCTCGGCATCGAGACCCTCGGCGGAGTTACGACCGTACTCATTCCTCGCAACACGACGATCCCCACCAAGAAGAGCGAAACGTTCTCAACGGCTGACGACAATCAGACCACCGTCGAGATCCATGTTCTTCAGGGAGAGCGCGAGCTCGCTACATATAACAAGACGATCGGCAAGTTCCAGCTGACGGGCATTCCGCCCGCACCGCGTGGACTTCCGCAGGTCGAGGTGACCTTCGATATCGACGCCAACGGCATCCTGCATGTGACGGCGAAGGACAAGGCAACCGGCAAGGAGCAGAAGATTCGCATCGAGGCATCGAGCGGACTGTCCGACAGCGAGATCGATCGCATGGTCAAGGACGCCGAGAAGAATGCGGCGTCCGACAAGGAGGCGCGCGAGAACATCGATGCGCGCAACCGTCTCGACTCGATGACCTACGAAGTCGAAAAGAACGTGAAGGAGTGGGGCGACAAGGTAAATCCGGACGTGAAGGGTCGCATCGACACTTCGATCGAGCGGGCGCGCAAGGCGCTTCGCGGCGATGACATGGCTGAGATTCGCTCGGCGCAGGAAGAGCTGACGAAGGTGTTCAGCGAGGCCGGCCAGTCGTTCTACCAGCAACAGGCGCAAGAATCGCAGGCAAGCCAGCCGGCGGATGCCGGCGACGGCGTCCCGCCGACAGACGGCTCTGCCGCACCGCCTGCGGATGACGTGGTCGAGGCAGACTACGAGATCGTAGACGACAAGAAGTAGCACATGAAGTGAGCACCGGCCGCAACCTACAGGGGGCGGCCGGTGTCTTACTTACAAGGGAATTTCACACAGAGGGTTTCAGGCTTTATGTCTTCACTATCATCGCGTGCCCGATGGGGAGTGGCGGTTGTCGTCGCTTTCCTTGGCGGGCTGATCATCGCGTCCGGCGGGCTCAACCTTTCGAAGTTTGGGTTCGCGCAAAGTCGTCCTGACGCTGGCGCCGTAGCGCCGCTCATTCAGGCGAGCAACGCTTTCGTTGAGATCGCAGACCACGTGACACCGGGCGTCGTTGCAATTTCGGTCGAGAGCCGGCCAAACGCTCGATCGCGCCAGCAGATACAGGGGCTTCCGCCGGGATTTGAAGATTTTTTCAACCAGCAGCAACAGCAGGCTCCGCAGGTTCAGACGCAGGGCGGAACGGGCTTCATAGTTACAAAGGATGGCTACATTCTCACCAACAACCACGTTGTCACGCAGGACGACCGCACCACGGTCGGTGATCGCGTGAACGTGCAGATGCTCGACAATCGAGTCTTCAAGGCGCGCGTCGTTGGAAATGATCCGACGACTGACATTGCCGTGATCAAGATCGAGGGAAACAATTTTCCGACGCTGCCGCTCGGTGACGACAACAAGAGCCGAGTTGGAGAGTGGGTTCTCGCAATCGGCAATCCGCTCGGATTCGATTTCACTGTCACCGCGGGCATCATCAGCGCGAAGGGCCGAAGCCTTCCGGGCTTGCTGAGCCGCCGCGGCGACAATAACTACTCGATCAGCGACCTGATCCAGACAGATGCCGCGATCAATCCGGGCAATTCTGGCGGGCCACTCGTAAACCAGCGCGGTGAAGTCATCGGCATCACTAGTGCAATCGCGAGTCCGACTGGCGTCAACGCCGGATATGGGTTTGCGATTCCAATCACGCTCGCGAAGAAAGTCATGGACGACATCATCGCTCACGGAAGGGTGAGGGTAGGCGTGCTTGGCATTCAGATTCGCGAGGTCACGCCTGAAGACGCCGCTGTCGCCGGAATGAAGGATATTCGCGGCGTGAAGGTCGATGGATTCAATGCCGGCAGTGGCGCTGAGCGCGCAGGGATGCAGGCCGGTGACATCATCATCAGCGCCGATGGCCAGCAGGTCGATCGCGTGAGCGGGCTTCAGAGAATCGTTCGCAACCATAAGCCTGGCGAGAACGTGCAGCTGGATGTGATGCGCTATGGTCAGAAGAAGAGCGTGAGCGTCAGGTTAACTGAGCTCGCGGACGCCGCCGCACTCAAACCTGTATCCAGTAGCTTGGTGCCGGCCGCCGCGACGGGATTGGCAAGCAGCGAGCTCGGTGTTTCGCTCCAGGCAGTGCCGGCCGAGCTAGCGTCGCGGGCGTCGCTGGCGGAAAACCGTCGCGGTCTGCTGGTCACTGATGTCGTCGCGCTCGGACCGTCGTACGGAAAGCTTGGCGATGGGAAGTCGAGCCCGCAGGATGTGATTTTCGAGGTTCTTTATCCGGCACCGAGAAGGGCGATTCGATCAACCGCTGACCTTCAGGCGGTATTGAGCAAGCTGAAGGCAGGCGATTACATCAGCCTCAATGTTCACTCGCTCGCGCAAGGTGGTGGTGACAGAGTGGTGAATATCCGAATCGGTGGATAGACCGTCGTCGTTTCCTCAAGACTTTTTCGAATTCAACGACGGCCTTTGGCCGATACACGGATTGGGCGGAATTTACGGATTAGGGACGGGTCGGGAAGATGCGTGCAGACCCGGCCACAGGCCGGAGCAGGCATTTGCAGTGATGTCGCGTCGCGCGCGAGGAGCGGATGTGCTGCGCTCACGAAACGCCAGGCATCGTGAAAGCAGCAGCATCGAGCTCACGAGCCAACGAAGCCTCCTGATCGTTCGTCAGCTCCACCAGCGGCGGGCGCACCTTCGCCCACGACGCATTTTCGCTGTGGCGCGCGATCGTCGCCTTGAGTGCAGGG
>JBBQYO010000298.1:0-3231 GCA_038208605.1 Gemmatimonadales bacterium
CACAGGCAGCGTCCCATCTGCGGCGGCGCGCATTCGCGATGAGATCGCAGCTCGCTTCGATCGGCGGTACGCAGATGCGGTGACGGACTCCGCTGCGCTTCGCTCCGACACACTCGCAGCTGAAGGTTCGGAAGGATGGGCGAGGCTGCACCGAAAACTTTTTGCCGACGACTTTTGTTCGAGAGTCGAGAGCGGAACGTTTCGCGAGGAGATCGCAGCTTGTCGCTCGTAGTCGTCGGAGTGAGCCACCGCACAGCGCCGGTGGAAGTCCGCGAAAAGATCTGCTTCGGCAAAACCGAAGGACGACAGGCTCTCCGGTCGCTTCGCGACACGGGACTGGTGTCGGAAGCAGTGATGCTTTCGACTTGTAACCGTACCGAGCTCTATCTCGTCGACAATTCTGACGACTCGATCAGTCTCGTTCGCGAGCTCCTGACGTCACGGCTGGGCGAAGATTCGAGCCGATACACTTACGTGCACCGCGATCGCGATGCCGCGCGGCAGCTTTACTCGGTCGCATCGGGAATCGACTCGATGATTCTGGGCGAGGCGCAGATTCATGGGCAGGTTCGCGACGCGTGGGAAGAATCCCACGAAGAGTCAGGCGCCGCGCTCAACCGCCTGTTCCAGTCTTCATTGCTCGTCGGCTCGCGCGTTCGGGAAGAAACAGGAATTGGCCGGGGCGCGGCTTCGGTGAGCTCGGCGGCAGTTCAGCTCTCGAAAAAAATCTTCGGCTCACTCACCGGACGACGCGCCATGGTCCTCGGCGCCGGTGACGTTGCTGCTATTGCGCTCGAATGCCTGCGAAACGAGGGAGTTCGCGTAACAATCGTTGCAAACCGCACGTTCGAGCGAGCCCAGACGCTCGCGGCCGAGCATCAGGCGGTGGCAATGCGTTATGACGAATGCTGGTCCAGCCTGCATGCGGTCGACATTCTCCTTTGCTCCACTGCATCGCCACACGCGATTGTCGAAGTAGCCCACGTTGCTCCAGCGCTCCAAATGCGCGGCGACAAGCCGCTTTGCATTCTCGACATTGCCCTTCCGCGCGATGTGACAGCAAACGTTGGAGAGCTGGAGAATGTCTTTTTATACGATCTCGACGATCTGAAAGCGGCGGCTGCGGCAAACCTCGAGCGAAGAGGGGAGGATATTCCGGCAGCGCAGCGTATCATCGATGGTGAAGTTGAAAAGTACTGGCAGTGGCTTGCCGGTCTGGCAGCAGTACCCGTCGTGACAGAATTCCGGTCTCAGATGGACCGTGTACGTGCGGACGAGCTCGCCGCGGCATTGCGTCGCATCGGCGGGCTGTCGGAAGAACAGACAGAGGGTCTAGAACATTTCTCCAGGGCATTGATGAACAAATTTCTGCACGAGCCGAGTGTGCGGCTGCGAGCGGCGGCTGCGAATGGACGGGGATTGGGTGTTGTCGATGCCGCGAGATATCTATTCGCGCTGGAGCATGACGGTGGCGCCGGAAAGGACGGACAATCGTGAGTCCTCGCGCTCTCGTTACGGGAGGCGCCGGGTTCATCGGATCGCACGTTGCCGATCTCTTTCTGGAAAATGGGTATCAGGTCGAGATCATCGACAATTTGTCCAGCGGCAAGCGCGGTAATGTCCCGGAAAAAGCGGTTCTTCACGAGGTCGGCGTGGCTTCTCCGGACGCAGCCGCGATCATAGCGAAAGGATCGTTCGACAAAATCGTTCATCTTGCCGCGCAGATCGACGTGCGCAAAAGCGTTGCAGATCCGGTATTCGACGCAACAACCAATATCGTTGGAACGTTGAATATCCTCGAAGCCATGAAAAAGGCGGATCGACGCTCGAGAATCGTCTTCACTTCGACGGGAGGCGCGATCTACGGAGATTTCAACACTCCGCCGAACATCGAGACCTACGCCAAGGATCCTGAGTCGCCCTACGCAATCTCGAAGCTCGCGGCTGAATACTATCTCGCGTACTACGGCAGGCTGCATGGTCTCGAGCATGTAGCGCTCCGCTTCGGCAATGTTTACGGACCCCGTCAGGATCCACACGGCGAAGCCGGAGTGGTGGCGATCTTCTGCAATCGCATTCTCGACGCGCAGCCGCTGACGATATTCGGGGACGGACTCCAGACGCGCGACTACGTGTACGTCGGGGACGTAGCGCGGGCCGTGTTCCTCGCCTCGACGATCGATATTCCGGCCGCGGAAAAAGTCGATGCACGCGCATTCAACATTGGCACCGGGGTCGGTACGTCGGTTGTAGACCTTGCTGAACTTCTCCAGAAGGCGGCGGGAAGCGATGCCGAAATACTGTTCGCGCCGAAACGCCCCGGCGAGCAGCAGGAAAGCTTCCTGAATATTGACAAGGCGGAGACGGTCCTCGGATGGAAGCCTCAGATGTCGCTTGCTGATGGACTGGCCGCGACTTTCGCGTGGGCCAGCTCTGCCGCCGCTGGCAGCTCGCAATGATTCACCTGATGATGCAGGTCGGTGGAGCGATTCCATCTTCCCCGGTCGAGCTCATCACGAGCTCCACCGGACCGACGAAGATCGTTCTCTTCATCCTCGCGATATTGTCTCTCGTCAGCTGGACCATCATGGTCGCCAAGACAATCGAGTTCAAGAAAGCTGGAGCTGCCGGCAGGGAATTCATGGAGCAGTTCGAGCGAACTCACAGTCTCGACGAGGCGGTGAGTGTCTCGGAGCGCTCGCCGGCAAGTCCCCAGAAGAGTGTAATGACACGGGCCTTGAGATTCATCACTGAAACAACGCCCGCACTGGCGCCGCAGGGTGACCGCCGGGCAAGACTGAGCGCGTCGCAGGTGGAAGCGTTGCGACAGGTGCTGGATTCCGAGAGCGGAAGTGTTCGCGATCAGCTTGGCCGATTCGTTCCGTCGCTCGCGACGATAGGATCGGTCAGCCCGCTCATCGGGCTGCTCGGCACGGTGCTCGGCATCATCGAGGCGTTCATCGGAATCGCGACAAAGGGCTCCGGTAACATCGGGGCTGTTGCGCCTGGTGTCGCGGAGGCGCTCATCGCGACCGCGGCGGCTCTCAGCGTCGCGATTCCAGCGGTGTTCGGGTATAACATCTTTGCGCACCGCCTCAATCGCATCGACGGCGAGCTCGACGGATTCGGGTCGGAGCTCATCGCGCTCATGGTACGCGAGGGACGCATCTAGGTGAGACGTCACCGGTCCAGAATGATGCTGAATGCCGAGATCAACGTCGTGAGTCTCAT
>JBBQYO010000299.1:0-3196 GCA_038208605.1 Gemmatimonadales bacterium
GGCCCATCCCGGTCAGAACTACCCCGACGAGACTCTCGCCGTAGACTCTCGCCGCGCTCATAAAAAGTGGATCGGCCGAAGGGCGTACTCCGCAGATCGCCGGCCCCGCGTCCGTTCGAATCCTGACGATATCGCGATCGACAGTTACGGACATGTGCACGTTGCCCGGGGCGAGATAGACACGGCGGGACATGACTTCTTCTGAATCGCGCGCGACCGTGACAGGAAAAGGCGAGAGCTGCGCAAGACGTCTCGCCAGCGATGGAAGGAATTCGACCGGCATGTGTTGAACGATGAGAATCGCTGCATCGAGAAATGCGGGAATGCACGACACGACGTCGACAAGCGCTTTCGGCCCACCAGTCGACGCAGCAATCACAACAACGGCCGGTGCAGGGGGCGATGGCGCTGTGACGCGAGTGTCCACTTGCTCCGTCAGAACGGGCCGCGCCGGGGGGGCGGGCGGTGCAACTCTCACGACCGATGCAGCCGCCAGCGCGCGCAGGAGCTCCGCGCGCACGAGCAGAAGATCAATGCTCACGGGGCCAGATGGTTTTCTGACGAACTCCACCGCACCGAGCTCGAGAGCGCGGATGGTCAGAGAATTGTCAGCTTCCGATCCGGCGGCGCTGAGCATCACGACAGGCCGGGGCATTTCCGTCATGATTCGTGACAATGTCGCGATCCCATCCATTCCCGGCATTTCGATGTCGAGCGTGACGATGTCGGGGCGGAGGCTTCTGATTTTCTGAATTGCTTCGCCGCCGTCGCGGGCGGTGCCCACCACCAGGAATTCGCGGCGGGACTCTATCATCTCAGTGATGAGCCGGCGCATGAATGCGCTGTCATCGACCACCAGCACTCGCTTTGTCTGACGCAATGGAATCCGAGATGTCCGTGCCGCCCTAGAGGCGGCGGAAAATGCGCTCCCGAGAGCTGACGGGCGCGAACATCTCGCGCGATTTTCCGAGCAGCGTCTCTACTTTCCCTAAGACGAGGAAACCACCCGGCAGCAACAGATCGTGAAACCGCTCGAAGAGCCGCTCCTGCGTTTCGCGTGTGAAGTAGATGATGACGTTTCGGCAGACAATCATGTGAAGTCTTCCGCCAGGGCCATCGCCTTCCAGTAAATCACGGCGCTCGAACGACACAAGGTTGCGAATCTCAGGCGACACCGAGAACAAACCGTTCTCGAGCGGAAAGTATCTCTCGCGAACGGCGGGAGCGGTGTCGGTGAATGCGGCGGCAGGATAGCGCCCACGGCTGGCGATGGAAACCGACTCTCGATCGAGATCGCTTCCGATGATTCTCAGGCGCTCGAGTTTCTGCGGATCGCCGTGCGCCGCTGCGTATTCACGACACAGCACTGCAAGTGAATAGGCCTCTTCGCCAGTCGCGCAGCCTGCGCTCCAGATGCGAATGAGCGGAGATGGAAACGACCAGAGATCGGGGAGGACTCTCGACGCAACGCAGGCGAACGTTTCGGGATTCCGAAAGAACTTCGACACGTTGATCGTAAGCGCGTCGACGAGCTTGTCGTACTCGTGCTGATCAGTGTCGAGAATGCCGGCATACTGGGCGAACGACGTTGCGCCTTGCGCGCGCATCCGTGCCGAAATGCGCCTGCGAAGGCAGCTATCCTTGTAGTTCCAGCAGCGAAACCGCCGGTCACGCTCGATTTTTCTGCAGAGCGCGATGAATCCCTGCTGGTCAGCGCCCGGAGTTGACTGCACTCGCCATCGCCGCCCGGCTGTAAGCCACCTTCGCTTCTTCGGCCCGGCCCTGGCGCCCGAGTGAGTCCCCAAGATTCCTGTAGAGCTGAGGCATCACGCAATCTGTCTCCGCTGCTCTCTCAACAGAACGCCTCGCTGCGTCAAAATTCCCCGCGGCTTCCTGCGCGACAGAAAGGTTGTTGAGCAATACCGCTGACGAGGGATACGCTTCGACGCCCTCAGAAAGGAGTCCCGCTGCGCGGTCGACGTCGGCGCGCATCGACGCTTCAACACCTGAGTAGTGAAACCACGCTGCGGACGGCGCGCTTCGGCCCCACGCAGCACGCGCAGCTTCGAGCGCACGCGCCGCGGATTCGAGATCGCCGCGCTGAAGCGAGAGCGAAGCGATTCCCAGATGAGCGAGCGGCTCCGCCTTCGCTGCCCGCGAGATGACGAGCTCGAGCGCCAGGCGCGCCTTCTCGAGCTGGCCAAGCCGCTCGTACGCATACGCCATGTTGACGAGCACGGCGCTCGATCGCGGCGCGGAAACCGCCGCGCGCTGAAACGCGGTGACCGAGTCGTTCCATCGGCCCTCGCGCAGCGCGATCAACCCCATGTAGAACGATGCCGACCCGTCGTTCGGCCGCAGCTCGATGATGCGTCTGAATTCGCGCGACGAATCCCCGTACATGCGCGCCTTGTAAAACGCGATGCCGAGATTGCGGTGCTCTGCGATGACACCCTCCGCAACGACCGGCTGTTCCTCGGCTCGATATCCAACCGGAACGATGAACGCACCGGAGAGCAATCCGAACAGAGCCTTGCCAATGTCGAATTCCCCGAGCTGCGAGACATGCATTAGTGCATGCACATCGCGGAATCCATCGATGAGCGGAAGAAGTTTCTGCTGCTCGTCGGAAAGAGCGATGCTGTTCTTCAGCAGCTGCTGGCGATCGAGCGCAAACACGATATCGAACGTAGGAAGCCGCTTCTCGATGAGGGACCATTCGTCGACGCGTCTCGCACCCTCGAGAAGAAGAGCCTGTGGATCGACCGAAACGAGATCGGCCCCCTCCGGAGGCTGAATGCCGGGCTCAAAACTGAAATGCCCATGTGTCCATTTGAACATCGCGAAGACAGCGTCCTCGGTACCCATGCCACGCTCAGGGACTGCAGCATGACAAATTCTTCCGTTCTCGAAGCAGATCGTTCCTGCGAGACCGGATTCGTTGAGACTCAGCGTTCCGGTCTTGTTGCCCATTGCCAGAAGCTGAAGCACATCGGGCAGACTGGCTTCGCTGAGATTGCCGCGGATCGCCATCAGCGAAGCTCTTCGACGATGCGATCGGCCGCGTCGGGCCAGAGGAGAATCATTTTCTCGACGTCGATCACGGGAGTGCGATTGCCGAGCGAGCCTGCCACGCCGAGGCGGCTGACGCTGTTCTCGAGGGCAGGCGTAAGCTCGGCCAGGAACGACTCGAACT
>JBBQYO010000300.1:0-3162 GCA_038208605.1 Gemmatimonadales bacterium
TTCGCTCGGGGTACGCTCCGCGAATGAAGAACTCGTGTGTGAAGCGATCGGGAAAGGAATGCAGCAGGAACACGTCGGAGTGTTTCCCATCCCGGCCGGCCCTGCCCGCTTCCTGATAGTAAGCTTCGAGAGTTCCAGGCATTGAATGATGAATCACGACACGCACGTTGGGCTTGTCGATTCCCATTCCAAACGCATTCGTCGCGACAATGGCGCGGATTCGCTCACTCATGAATGAGTCCTGCACTTCGCGCCGGTGTGCGTCGTCCAGACCGGCGTGATATCCAGCTGACGGAATTCCCCGCTGCTCCAGCACGAAGCTCAACCGGTCGACAGACTTTCGGGTTGCGGCGTAAATGACCGCAAGGCCTTTGTGATGCTTCAGTGTTTCGACAAGAAGATCATCCTTCTCTTCGTCATTGCGTGCGGGAAGCACGTTGTACGAGAGATTCGTTCTGTCGAAACCGGTGATGATCGTTCGAGGTTTCGTGAGTGTAAGCTGCCTGCAGATATCGTCGCGCACCTCGGGTGTTGCAGTCGCGGTGAGCGCAACCGTCGGAGGCTCGCCGAGCTTCGCTCTCGCTTCCGCGACACGAAGGTAACTGGGACGAAAATCATGCCCCCACTGGCTAATGCAGTGCGCTTCGTCGACTGCCAGCAGACTAACGCCCATGTCGCCAAGCCGGGTTGCCACGTTTCCGAAATCGAACCGCTCGGGTGCGAGGTAGAGCAGCTTGATCTCGCCGCGCGATGCGCGCGACAAACGGTCTGACACCTGGGCTGACGTCAGCGTGCTGTTGATGAACGCAGCCGGAAGATTCCTGGCCTCGAGCGCATCGACCTGGTCTTTCATCAAAGATATGAGCGGCGAAACAACGACGGTGAGGCCAGGGAGAATCAGAGCCGGGATCTGGTAGCAGACGGACTTGCCACCGCCAGTGGGCAGGACAACGAGAGTATCGTTGCCCGCGAGTACGGATTCGATCGCTGCTTCCTGGCCAGGACGAAACTGCTCGTATCCAAACGACGCCTTGAGCGCCGCGCGTGCGTTATCCATCGACGGCCGCGTCATCGAGCGACCATAGCCCCGGTCTCGATTAGATGCGTCATCGTTCCTGCACCTGAATCATCTCGGAACGCTGCGTGTGAGAAGCGGGACGCCATACGCTGAATCTAAAGGGCGCGCGATTTAGTTCGCGTCACTCCGTACTTGTCGACTGCGACCGCAATCCGGGCGATGACATCCTCCGGCTCGATTGTCGGCATGACATGCCAGCGCGGAGTTCTGTTGGATGGATCCGGCAACGTGCCGGGCTCAGTGTATTTGTCCACCCACAGATCCGAGTACGCGCGCCACGGGCCGACTCTCCACGGATTCGTGTGACCATAGATGCCGATCACGGGCACGCCGAGCGCACGGGCGATGTGAACAGGCCCCGTATCAGGCGCGAGCACGAGATCGCTGCCGCCGACAATCCATGCGAGGCGTCGCACCGAATCTCCCATCGCCCATTCGATGGCGGCCGACGAGTGTGCGATAATTTCTCTCGCCATCGTTTGCTCTCGCTCGCCGGGTCCACCGGCGATCACCACGCGGAATCCGAAATCGGATGCGAGGGAATCAGCGACTGTCGCCCATTTCTCCGGAATCCAGTCTTTCTTGATCGACGCGCTCGCGGGCACGATGGTGGCTACAGGCTTAGAAGAAATTCGCGAGAAGAAGGCCGACTGACTCTCCAGCTCCTCCCGCGAGAACTCGATCCGCCACTCACGCTCAAACTTTCTGATCCCGAGCTGCCCGGCGAACTCCAGGAACATGTCCGCCGTGTGCGCCCATGGGCGCGGAGGGAGATGCTCGTTCGCCGCGAGCGAGACACCGTCGAACGAGCGGGCACGATTGAATCCAATGCGCCTCGGCGCACGGCACGCGAGAACCGGCCACACGCTTTTCAGGTAGACGTTGAAGTTGAGCGAGACATCGGGGCGTGGAGCGGATTTCAGGTCGCGCCACAACCGCCTTGCCGCCGTCAGGCCGTCCTTCCTGCGAAAGACTATGACATCGTCAACTGAAGGGTGCCCGCGGAGAATTTCCGCTGGCATTGGTTCGACGACCCACGTGATATGCGTGTCGGGGTTTTCAGCCTTGATTGCGTTGACGACCGGCAGACCGTGAATAACATCGCCGAGCCCGGAGAGGAGAACGACGCGGATGCTGCGGGGAGTCGCTGGATCTCTCAGGCTATAGCCCGCTGAGGAATTCGCGATATCGATCGGCGATACGCGTGATATGGAATGGCTTTGCGGCTTCGTAACATGCGTCGCCCATTCTGGCGCGGAGATCGATGTCTTGTCCGAGCCAGCGAATCATGTCCACAAAGTCTTCGGTCGTGTAGGCATACAAGACGGTTTCGCCGTGTCTCCCATACTCCAGGTAGCCACTTTCAGGAGTGAGCACGGATGGAATTCCGAAGCTCATGAAGTTCGTGAGCTTGTTGGCGCAATTGAAACGCAGCTTGTCGGAAGTAATGCGATAGGCGAAACCGATGTCGGTACCCATGTACGCCTCGATCATTGCTTCAAATCCGCGAGGGCCCTTTCGAGAAACGTTGGTGACGAGAGCGTATCCCGTCTTCTTCGCAAGTCTAAGGTTCCTCGACCAGCGATCTGGCGTCGAGATAAAGCCGATCACTGGAAGACCCGTTCTTCGGGGAATTCGAAGGTTGTCGAAGTTGCAGTGGTGATGCGGTATCTCCACGGCAGCTGCGCTGTATCGCCGCTGAAGATGAATAGTCTGCGTGAGATTCGCTCCAATGAAAGCATCCACGTGATCTGACGCACTCCTCGCCGTTCGCTCCGAGTAGTTGTCCAGCACATCAAACGCCTGCCTGACTCCCCTGCGCTTCAGCTCCGCCAGGATTTTTGTTTCCGGCATTCTCTTGACGTAAATGATCGCGCCGTATCGCGCGCCGATCTCGGCAGTAAGCTCACGCAAGGGAATCGAATCGCATTCCAGCTCCCGGGCGATCTGCCTGCCGCGAATCTCGGCCGTGTCGAGTCCGCCGCGCTTGTAAACGAAAAGGGTTTTCGGGAACGGCGTGGTCAAGTGTCACTCACATTCTGCGAGCCCAAGAATTCCGGCTTCCTGCTCTGAATAACGCGCTT
>JBBQYO010000301.1:0-3143 GCA_038208605.1 Gemmatimonadales bacterium
TGCCGGCACGATCCACAACGTGGACGCAGCAGGCATCAACGCGATGCTGGTCGTACGTGAGCGCATCCATAAAAGGTTTGATTCCGACGACGAAGAAATCGCGATAGCTCGCCCAGTTGGTGGAGTCGTTATCCTCCGACAGCAGATCGAGCAGCAGATCGAGCGTGTCGCTTTCTGCCACCGCGTCCAGCATTGTCGCGGGGAGACGGTCCCGCACCTGGGCGACGAGCGGCGCGACTTCGGGCGCGGTCCACGTCTCGAAGCGGGGGAAATAACGCGACACCGGAATCGTACGATCGTCGCGCACAAGTGCCACTGCCATGCCGAAGCAGTTGGGGTTGGAGCAGGGAATGGGTCCGAAATCCTCGAGCGAAAACATCCCGTCGGTCTGTTCGACCACGCCGTGCGCAATTTCTGCCATTGTCAGATGAGCTCCGCTTCTATCGTTCTCGTACCGTCCGGCGTAGAAGGCGGGCTGAAGCATCACGGCGTTCATCTTCGGATGATGAGCGCGCGCCATGCGAATGACTTCACCCATTTCGCCAAGGTTGATGTCGCGGGTCACGGTCATGACGGGCACGACGAACAGGCCGGCTGCAAGAAGATTGTCGATCGCCCGCCGCTTGACGGGGTAAAGATTCCTGGAACCGCGGATCTGCGCGTAGGTGGATTCCGAGAAGCCGTCGAACTGCAGATAGATGTGCAGCCGCTCCTTGCCGGCATCGATCTGCGCGAGGCGCTCCACGAACGCGCTGTCCTGCGCGAGTCGTATGCCGTTCGAGTTGATGTATACCTTGCCCACACCGCGTTCGAAGCAATACGCAACGATTCGCTCGAGCTCTGGATGCGTAGTGGGCTCCCCACCCGAGATCTGCACGATGTCGGCGTTCGACTTCCCGTTTTCGCGCAGTCGGTCGAGCTTGGCCGCGAACTCATCGAAAGGCATTGACCAGTTGAGGAGCGGAGAGGAAGCGGTGAAACAGGTGGGGCAGGTGAGGTTGCAGCGCTCCGTTATCTCGAATATGAGCGAACAGCTGTGGCTGTCAGCAGTCCCGCAACAGGACGTACCGCAGGCCTTTACGTCGCTTTGATTCCAGTACAGCGCCGAGTCGCTCGCCAGCAGCGCTTCTTTTTCACCATGGACGGGGCATGCGCGTTTAAGAAAGACACGTGCGTCCCGCCCGACGACGGTACCCGGCACTCGCTCCAGGCAGTCAGGGCAAACGGTAGTCGTCTCCTTCAGTGTTAGCTCCATCATACGGCAATCCACGAGCGGTGATGGAAGTTCCACGACTTCTCCGATGCACCTGGGTGCAATTTCCACGAAATCTGCTCACGTCTATCGCGAAGCATGTGCCATATTCCCAATGGATCGGGTGCGTGAAGTGTATGAGCTGAAAAGTGAAATCCCGTCGAAGAAAAAGAGGGAGATCTGTAATAGGATCTCGTCGAGACCCGCACGAGCCAGAGTGGGGTGACGATCTTCAAGCAGGCGCCGACCAACCTCAAGCCCGGGGTGAAAAAAGAAAAGGCCGCTGAAATTCAGTGGCCTTTTTCTTTTGCAGGCATGACGGTCTCATGCGGCGGGTGCTCGCCAGAATCGCGACTCGTCTTGTGCGCTGCCTCGACGCTTGCCTTGAGACGCGCGAGCAGTCGAATGAATCGCGGATTCGACCTTAGTGAATCGAGATCCGGGTCGTGGCTCGCCCACTCCGAGCGATTCCAACCATGATCGGCGGCGCGCTCGAGAAGATCGAGCGCCTTTTCTCCGCGGCCGGCGACCGCATGGAAGCAAGCGAGATTGTAGAGCGTCGGGGTATCGTCGGGGAAAATCGCTTCGGCCCTGAGCGCCCAGTCATTTCCCTCGTCATCCCGTCCAATCACGCTGAGAATCCCGGCACCGAGATAGAGCGCGCGAGCATCACGCGGGTCGGACGCGAGAGCCCGCTCCATTGCATCGATGGCCTGGAGCGAAGCGCGGTGCAGATCCTCGGCTCTTCCCAGGCCTCGATAAATCCCCGCGGCAAGCGTCGGCGCCTGATAATCATCATGATTTAGATTCGCCGCGATGTCGAAGTACTTCACCGCGTTTTCGGAATCTCCCTTCAGCTGCAGAAGCCGGGCGTACGTGTACGGCGCTTCGAACAGGCTGGGGTCGAGCTCCATCGCGATGACAAGCTCCGCCTCAGCTTCATCCGGGCGCTCGAGGCTCATCAGTGCAAGACCACGAGCCGAACGCGCTTCGGCGAGATTGGGGTCGAGCTCCACCGCCTTTCGGCTTGCGGAGTCGGCCTGCTCCACTGCCTCTGCGTTTGTCGTGAAGTACAGATCCCGAGTCGCGGAAGCTTCGGCGAGACTCACATAAGCAAGAGCGTAATTCGGGTCGAGCGCCATCGAGCGCCGAAAACTTTCCTCCGCGGCTTCGAAAGATTCGGGGCGGAACGTGTGGCAAAGTTGCCGGCCGCGCAGGTAGTACTCGTACGCTCGAACGCTGTTTGTGCGCGCTGATTTTACGACGACCTGTTCGCGATCGGTCAGGACAAGCCGAAGAGCGGTGACAATATTCGCAGCGATCTCGTCCTGGATCGCGAAGATGTCACGCATCTCGCGGTCGAATCGCTCTGACCAGAGATGATAGCCAGTCTCGACGTCGATCAACTCTGCCGAAACCCGCAGCCGGTTGCCCGATCGGCGCACGCTCCCCGCCAGCAGATGACGAACGGCGAGATCGCGGCCGATCTCGCGCATGTCGAGATCCTTGCCTTTGTAAGTGAACGCAGAGCGACGCGAGACGACCTCGAGCGCCTGGATCTTGCTGAGCGCGTTGATGATCTCTTCGGTCACCCCGTCGGAAAAAAACTCGTTCTCGGCTTCGGCGCTCATGTTTGAGAAGGGAAGCACGGCCACTGACGGCTTTCCTCCATGATTTGCGGGCTCACCTTCCTTTGCAGTCAGGGCCGCTCCGAATTCCGCGACCGTCTGATAGCGGTCTTTCGCCTCCAGCGACAACGCGCGGCTGACGGCGGAAGCGACAGTGTCGGAGACCGTTGCCACAGTGGCGCGCAGAGATGGCGGTTTGTACGTGAAGCGGTTTGCGATCAGCGCCTGCGCGGAGCTGCCGCTGAACGGAGCCTGTCCCGTTA
>JBBQYO010000302.1:0-3131 GCA_038208605.1 Gemmatimonadales bacterium
CCATCGTCGCTCTCAGCTATCGCTTGCCCAGCTCCATCGTCCATACCGTCGCTCTGCCGATCGCCGATCGTGAAATAAAATCGCCCGCCAAAAACATCAAAGGTAGACCGGTATAGCTGCCGCATTGGATCAGTGAAATGCCTGTAGAAAACGATCTCTCGTCCGTCAGGTGACCACGACGGATGAAAATCATCGTATGCGTTTCGTGTGAGCTGTTCAGGATCGCCACGCGCGACATGCCCGCGCCGCTCAGCTCTCGTTCAATGCGATACGCGGCCCCGACGGTTTCCTGAAGACGCTGCTGGAGGTCGGAGGCCAGGGTTGAAGCTCGCTCGCGAAAGGGAAGACCGGCTCGGCTGGCTGCAACTACAACTGCGACTGCAACCAAGAGAGGCCAAGCTTAACAGCACATAGCGAAAGCAGCCACCAGCTACTGGCTAACCCAGTGGCTGACCGCTGCAGTCACTGAGAGCTGTAAAGCTTGGCTCTTCTTGGTAGTAGTTGTCTTTGAAGTCAGGAATTACTTGAACTCGACCGGTATTCCGTCCTCGATGATGAACGAGAGCCGCATCGCATCCCAATTGGTGAGCCGCACGCAGCCGTGCGAATTGGCATAGCCAATCGTTTCCGGGGTCGGCGTTCCGTGAATTCCGTAGTGCGGCTTGGACAAAGACATCCACACGACTCCGACGGGGGAATTCGGCCCGGGAGGGAGATGCGCGTTCGGCTGGTCGTCCGGAACCTCCGCGAACAGCTTCGGCTGGTAGTGATACGCCGGATCGAACGAGATGTCGGTGACCCTGAAGTCCCCGGTCGGGGACGGATCGTACCCTGCGCCGAGGGTCGACGGAAAATGGTAGATGATCTTTCCCTGCGCGTCGATGGCCTGCGTCCAGTAGCCCTTCTTTGAGATGATCAGGCGCGCAGCGAGTGCCATATCCTGCGGAGTTGCGGATCCATCGTCATCGACGTTCGGGACGAGCAGCTTCGTCCCGCGCTCGAGCGCGGACAACTTTACCCGCGGATTGAGCTGTGCAAGAAATTTCGGCGACGTATGAAATTTTTCCGCGAGCTCTTCGGCCGCTGACGAATAGCAAAGACAGGAAAGCTTCGCCTGATTGTAGACACTCTCGGGAATGGTCGTGAACGGTCCCTTCAAATCCGCAGCCGTCACCGCGTACCAACGGAGCATTGGCCGGGTTTGTCCTGCATCACGGAGGCGCTCGTATGTCGCCCGATCGATCGAGATCACAGACGCGGGCATGTCGCCGTTGAATCGCGCCCTGTCATCGGGCTTCGCGAAAAACGTGACGGCCTTTGTCGCGTTCCTGCCCCAGCTGCCGTCCACGACCCCGGGCGAAAAACCCGCTCTGTCGAGAAGAATCTCGAGCTGAAGTGCGACTGGCCCGCTCTGTGGAATTCGGAAAGGAAAGCGCCTCGGAGCTGTCTCCACCGTCGCCTCGTTCAGTACAGTCGAAGCGTGTACCTTCGGCACACCAGCGGCGCCCGATTTCGGTATCGCCTGCGCTGTCGCAATGCAGAGCGGCACAGCTCCGGCGATCGCGAACGCCGCGATGAGACGAAATGCGCGACAAATCGGTCTGATGAAGTCATTCATCCAGGAACAATAAACACGGGCCGGGCATGCGCGCGCCCTCACCGCTCCCCGATCTGCTGCGCCAACGTCTCGATAGTCGATGCGGGTCAACACAAAGGTGCCAATTTCGGGTTGCTTTACTACGGTGGCATGTCGACGGCGCACCGTGAAGCGCCGTTACACTCCGTTGAGGTTCGGCTCATTTGGCTGCAGTGGTTGCGAGTCCAGCCACTTCCGCCCCTGCGCCGTTATCGCAAGCGACCCGATTGATGAATACCTGGGTCGTCCGCGCCGGCAGTCTTCCACCGGCGCATCGTGTGTGAGCATCCCGCGCCGTTCGAGCGCATAGACATGCTCGATTGACTGATCGAATGCGCCGGCCTCCTGCTCGCGTGACCGAGGCGCGTAGAACGTTGTTTCGCCCGACGAAACGCGACGCAGAATATCAAGCTGCGCGTTGGCGAGTCGTTCCATCAACGGCAGGTCCGTTGGCGATCCACGTGCGGGCATGTGAATCCAGTCAGTCTCCACCTCCCGGTCGAGCATGCCTAGCCAGTCGGTCCATATTCGAAGGCGAAGCGTTCCCGCCCCGCCGAGCTCCCTGTCCTGGACTTCGGCAATGAAATCGAATGCGCGGTCACTATTTCTAAAGAACGAGGCAGGCGTCGCTGCGCGGATCCACGCCATGCGCAGCGACGTGACTCGGTAGTGATGCTGTCGCAGCCATTCCTCAGCGCGGTCCTTCGCCTTGGCTCGGCGAACGATGTACTGCGCGCTCGACAGTACCACAACGGCGACTGGGACCAGATAAATCGAGTTCAGACATCCTCGACTGTTGCTGTCACGTGATCCAGTTATCCAGGATCTTTGCAATCACCTCCTAGCCGCCCCTTGCGCGAGCTTCACGCCAGACGCGAGTTGGGTCATCGTCGGGATCCGGAGTTTCCTGCCCAGGCCTCAATTCAACTGGAACATTGCGAAGGTTGATGCGAATGCGAGTCCACGTCGACGACCGCCCGCGCATGGAATCCACGAGCACATCGCCCACAGCGAGATGCGACGCCGGATCGGGATGTTGTGCCTTCCATCGGTCGAGACCTGCGAGTGCAGCTTCCTTGTCGGGCGAGTTCGCAACGGTGATCAAAGGCATTTTGGCTCGCGGCTTCGCGGGGGCTTTCTTCGCCGCAGTCTTTCCGGCGGCCTCAGGTGCAGTCTTCGCGCGCGACGGAGAGACGCGTTTTGCTTCGCCTTCCATTTTCTGAAAGTGCGGCGGCCATGGTGCATCAGCCAATCCCGACGCTTCATCGCGCGCCGCGAGCTCGAGAAGTTGATCGAGTGAGCCAGCCGCATCGTCCATTCCCGCATTCGGATCACCGATCGTTTCAAAGCGCTGAGGCATGGTCAGCACCGTGAAATCCGCCGGATCGCAATCGGGAACCTCTTCCCAGAAGAGCGGCGCCGAGACACGCGCGTCGGGAAGCGGACGGATCGAATAGGCCGAGCAGGTGGTGCGGTCCTTTGCGTTCTGATTGTA
>JBBQYO010000303.1:0-2977 GCA_038208605.1 Gemmatimonadales bacterium
CGGTACAAGAACCGCTCGCTGCCGCAGAAGCTCGTCGAGCTGCGTGTTGCCCGGCTCATGGAAAGGTCGCTCACAAAGAATCAGATCATGCAGCTCTACCTGAACGCCATCTACATGGGCAATGGCGTTTACGGCGTGGAAGCGGCAAGCCGTGATCTGTTCGGGAAGAGCGTCAACAAGCTGACGCTTCCTGAAGCTGCGATGCTGGCCGCCCTTCCAAAAGCTCCGTCCTTCTACACGCCGAGACGGAATCCGCGAGCCGCGATCAACCGCCGTAATCTCGTGATGCAGCTGATGGTCAACGAACGATACGTGTCAGCTGGCCGGCTCCCCGGGTTGCAAGCCACAGGTCTCCGCATTACGCGCGAGGAGTGGCGTCCCGACG
This sequence comes from Gemmatimonadales bacterium, assembly GCA_038208605.1. Taxonomy (GTDB): domain Bacteria; phylum Gemmatimonadota; class Gemmatimonadetes; order Gemmatimonadales; family Gemmatimonadaceae; genus UBA4720. The sequence continues at coordinate 386 of JBBQYO010000303.1, forward strand.
ATCGCGCTGATTCGTTTGCGCTCGATGCGGTTCGCGCGCTGGCTGACTCGGTTCTCAGTCATACCGATGATGCCGACGCAGCGGATCTGCGGGTTTACACAACGCTCGACAACAGAGCGCAAGTCGCGGCCGATAAAGCAGTCGCGCGGCGTGCTGCAGCCATTCAGAACGAATCGAGCGGCTACTACAACGGCTCGCGTCATCTGATTCAAGGGGCCATGATCGGAATGGATCCGCGAAACGGCGACGTTCGCGCGCTCACCGGTGGACGCCGGTACGAGCGCGGCAACTACAACCGCGCGCTCAAGTCACACCGTCAACCAGGTTCTGCATTCAAGCCGTTCGTTTACGTCACAGCATTGGCTGCAGGATATTCACCTGCCTCCGAAGTCGAAGACGAACCGGTTGAAGTAGTACAGGGGCGAAAAGTATGGTCGCCATCGAACTACAAGGACGATTACATCGGGGTCATCACGTTTCGCCGGGCGCTGATGAAGTCGTCGAACGTAGCGGCTGTTCGCGTGAGCCAGATGGTGGGGACAGGGCGGATCATCGAGAACGCGCATCGCATGGGGATCGAGAGCAACATTCCCAATGTTCCGGCAATCGCGTTAGGTGCAATCGACGTGACGCCAATCGAGCTCGTCCGCGCTTACTCTCCGTTCGCGAATGGCGGCTACAAGGTCACACCGCGCCTCGTGAAACGAATCGAGTCGCGCGATGGCGACGTGCTATGGAGCAGCGAGACAGTTGCACCCGAGCGCGTCATCGCACCCGCGGACGCGTACGAGCTCACATCGATGCTGCGCGCTGTCGTCGACTACGGCACAGGCCGCCCTGTGCGCGACTACGGTGCAAAAGGATTGATCGCCGGAAAAACCGGCACGACGAACAACGGAACCGATGTATGGTTCGTGGGATACACGCCGAACCTCGTGGCCGCATTCTGGTTTGGTTACGACGATCCGCACGCGATCAGCGGCGATGCATCGGGCGGCCGACTCGCATCACCAGCGTGGGCCGAGTTCTATACGACGGGATGGCGTGAGCCGGTGCCGGCGGGTTCGTGGGCACCACCGCCAGGAGTTTCGGAAGCGGTGACGATCGATCCGACAACCGGCTGGATCGCGAACGAGTGGTGTCCCGCACGCAAAGTCGAATACTTCAAGCCGGGAACCGGGCCGCGCACTGAATGCACGGAACACGGGCCACCCGAAGTCGAACCCAGCTGGCCCGATCCGAATCAGCCTGATATCGGCCGGGACGCAGCACGGGCCGCGCACGCCGCCGACAATCTCGGCAAGAAAATCAGCAAGGCGCTCGGCAGAATCTTCAGATTCTAGCCGAGCGTTTGCCGGCCGACTCTAGACGATCCCGAGCCAGGCGCTCGATGGAGCGGAGAAGCCCGGAAAGATCTTGTCGAGCTTCGTTGCGCCGAGATGGCGCGCGGTGACTTCCGAAAAAACCGACCTGAAATCGGTCGTTAGCGCGAGGTCGCGTCCTTCGTAAAGCTGTTCCTGCGCAAGACCCGGCCATTTGCCATGCACCTTGCCGCCTTTTACATCGCCTCCAATTACGAACAGCGCGCCGGCGTGACCATGATCTGTTCCGCGGTTGCCGTTCTCCCTTGCCATTCTTCCGAACTCCGACATTGTGAGAATCAACGTGTCGCCCATCTTGTCGCCGAGGTCGGTGACGAGCGCTGCGATCGACTGCGAGAAATCGTCGAGGCGCGCGGCAAGCTGCCCGCTCGTCGAGCCCTGGTTCACGTGTGTGTCCCATCCACCGACATCGGCGAATGCGATCTCCATTCCCACGTCGGCCTTGATGAGCTGAGCGATCTGCATGAGACGCTGGCCGAATTGCGATCTCGGATAAACTGCCCCGTTGCGCGGTAGATATTTCTGCGGATTCGCCGCCTTGAGCATCTTCACAGCCTCGAACATTTCGGTTCCAGTGCCGTGAACGAGATCGGCCGAACCGGTGCGATAGAGCGCTTCGAGTCGATCGGCCTGCGATCCGGCGGCGCGAACGGTGAATTCATCGAGACTGTTCATCGCGACGACTTCGTTCGCTCCTTCCATGATGCGCGGTGTCTGCTGCGTAAGCGCGACCGCACGGAATGGAGTGACTTTGCATTCATCGCACGTCCCTTTGGCGGCCAGGTAGCGATTGAGCCATCCATCGGGCGTGCCTTTTACATCGGGCGTGCCGGTTTCCATGTAGTCCTGCGCGTCGAAGTGCGAACGAGTCGTGCTCGGACTTCCGACCGCATGAACCGGCGCGAGCAATCCGCGATCGTACAACGGCTTGAATGGAGCGAGCGACGGATGCAGGCCGAAAAATCCATCGAGATCAATTGCCGCGTCCCGCGAGACCGTTCGCGAGAGTCCTGACGGACGCGGAATCGCAATCGATGGCCTCAGGTCGTAATACGATTTGTCGCCGTGTGGCACCACGATGTTGAGTGCGTCCGCGGCACCGCGCTGAAAGAGGCATATCAGCGTCTTGCCCTTCGGTGCCACGAGCATCTGGGCGCCGAACGCGGTGCGGCGGAGAAAGCTGGGACTGAGTCCCATCGTGACGAGGGCA
>JBBQYO010000304.1:0-2974 GCA_038208605.1 Gemmatimonadales bacterium
GCCCCGATGCAGAAATCAATTCCAGTCCGCGAGAAGTCGAAGCCGTATCGTGTTCCGTGGGAACAGATGGATTTGACCGATCCGGAGCATCCACGAATCACTGTTCCGCAGTCGAAGCTCAACAGGGTGCGGTCAGTGAGCTGATGCAGGCCAACCCCCCGCAGCGATTGGCTGCTTCGCTATGTCGCCGAGCGGATTGTCAACGCCCATGGTGGCCACATCGATGTTGAGTCTTCGAACGAGAAAGGCACAACTTTCGCCGTCCACCTGCCCCAACCGATTGATGTGCGCTGCCGCGCAAGCGAGTCAGTTGGGTTCATTACCTACGGCGAGAAAAGATTCGGCGCTTTCCGGCACAGGTGGCCGCTAAAATGCCGTTATCGGGTGGTTAACAGACAATGGCATATTCAGAAGAAAAACGAAACACGCCCGATCCGCGCGCGGACCGTTATGCGAAGAGCATCGACCGGTGCGCCACGAGGGAGGAGCTCCGCGAGCTTCTGACTCTCATAATTTCCGCTCGGCTTCCAGAGAAAGAATTCAGCGGACTGTATGCCGCGACAACACGCCGCTGTGCGGAACTCACGAATCCGCGCGACGAGCGCTAAGCGTCAAACGCCTCGATGTATTTTACTCCCGTCCCGGTGTTGAACAGAACGACGCGATCGCTTCGTTGAACGTCCCCCTTCTCGATCAGCTTCCGCAAAGCTGGGAGACACGCGCCACCTTCCGGCGCCGCGAACACGCCCTCGAGCGATCCGATCTCTCGCACGCCGGCAAGAAGCTCAGCGTCGCTTACTGCGATCGCGCTGCCGCGTGAGGCCCGAATCGCATCGAGAATGAGGAAATCGCCGATCGCTTTTGGAACACGGAGTCCAGATGCGACCGTTGCAGCATTTGGAAACATGTCAGCGAACCGCTCACCTTTGTCGAATGCGGCAACGATTGGAGCGCATCCTTCTGACTGAACGCTGACCATTCGCGGACGGTCGGAGCCGATCAGCTTCATCTGCTCCATCTCGTCGAATGCTTTCCACATCCCCACCAGCCCCGTTCCGCCGCCAGTCGGATAGACGATGACGTCAGGCAGGGTCCAGTCGAACGCCTCGGCCAGCTCGTAACCGAGGGTCTTCTTGCCTTCAACGCGGTATGGCTCCTTTAAAGTGGAGACATCGAACCAGCCTTCCGCGTCCTTTCGTTTCGCCACTTCGGCGCCGCAGTCGGTGATCAGTCCGTCGATGAGTGTGACATGCGCGCCGAGCTCGATGCATTCGACGATATTCGCGCGCGGCGTATCGCGAGGCATGAACAGATGCGCTTCCATTCCGGCCCGCGCGGCGTACGCAGCGAGCGCGCCTGCGGCGTTTCCAGCGGAAGGAGCCGCAACTTTTTTTACGCCGAGCTCTTTTGCCATCGAAACGGCCGCGGACATGCCGCGCGCCTTGAAACTCCCGGTGGGGTTGAGCGACTCGTCCTTGATGTAGAGCTCGTCGATTCCGGCTGCTTTCCCGAGCCGGTGCGCCCGAAGGAGAGGTGTCCATCCCTCGCCAAGCGTGACGACGTTGTCGTCGGAGCTGACGGGCATCACTTCACGATAGCGCCACATGCTGGAAACTCGCCCGGGCAAGGATTCGCGGGTGAGCGACTTCGACGCGCGCTCGAGATCGTAGCGAACGAGGAGCGGCTTGCCGCATTTCTCGCAGAGATTGTGCAGGATGCCGGCGGCGTACTGGGTACTGCACGCGGAGCATTCGAGATGGGTGACGTTGCTCATATGGACCGCTAAGTTACGCGATCGCGGCAGCCTCCGCCGCAACCTTGGACCCGCCTCGCTTCGACCACTCCGGCTCATTCAACTGATTTCAAATCGTGGCCCTCTCTAACCCGCTGGTTTTCCTCACAGCCGTTGGCCTGGTGGCGGGCTTCATCGATGCGATAGCAGGAGGCGGCGGTCTCATCGCGCTGCCGGCGATGAGCTTGATCGTAGGGCCCGGAACCGAAGCGATCGGGACAAACAAGATCGCTTCCCTTGCTGCGGCAGGAATTGCCTTTCTCGTTTACTGGCGGCGAGGGCATGTGCAGTGGCGAGACAGCATTCTGTTCACCGTCGCCGTTGGCGCGGGTGCATTCGGTGGCAGTCTCGTGGGCCCGCATGTACCACCCGCGGCGTTTCCATGGCTGCTGGCTGCAACGTGTCCAGTGATTCTCTACTTCGTATGGAACAAGGATCTGTGGGTGTCGCGCGCCCAGCATTCGTCCAGGCATTCTCCGTTCGCGGTAGTCTTATCCGGCGTTATCGTTGGCTTCTATGATGGAGTCTGGGGGCCAGGCGGCGGAACGTTCATGTTTCTCGCTCTTCTGTATTTCGCTCGTCTTCCATTGCTCGCCGCGCTGGCAGCGTCGAAGCTTGCGAATTCCGCGGCAGCATCAGTCGCGCTAGTCAGTTATGGAATGGCGGGCCACGTACACGTCAGGGAGGGGTTGCTGCTCGCGGCCGGAATGCTGACTGGTGGCTTTTTCGGCGCCAACCTGGCGAGTACGAGAGCCTCGCGAGTCGTCCGACCGACGCTTCTCGTGATAGTGCTGCTGCTCGCGGCGCGAGTCATCGTCTCGTACGCGTAGACGATGCGCGATTCAGTCAGGCTCGTTCTCGCAACACTCGGAATTCTTCTCATCACGGTGGTGATGGACTGGAGAGCGCGCAAGTAGTGTACGCTGGTCACGTGGGTGTCGCACTTGGTGCGAAAGGATTGAGAGAGAGGCTGCCTCTCTGGCTGTTGATAGTCGCAAGCCAGCTTCCCGATTGGACTGATGCAACTCTCTGCCTCGCTGGAATAAGGAACGCAACTCCAGGGATGCTGTCGCATTCATTTCCTGCGATCGGAATCCTGACACTCGGTGGAGCGCTCATTTACTTCTTATCGACGCGCGACACGACCTGATCCGCTTTCATTGCAGCGCTCGTCGTATCTCA
>JBBQYO010000305.1:0-2916 GCA_038208605.1 Gemmatimonadales bacterium
AACGAAAGCCCACACGCAAACCGCGCGCAGCAAACGAAGCTCGCCTCACAGAAAAGAAAAAGCACTCTGACAAGAAACGAAACAGACGCACCGCGGAGTAGAGTCATCGCCGCGTTCGCGGCCATCTACATCATCTGGGGCTCGACCTACCTTGCCATCAGATTCGCGATCGAGACACTGCCGCCATTTCTTATGGCCGGATCGCGCTTCCTCATCTCGGGCATCGCGCTCTATGCCTGGGCAAGGTCGCGCGGAGCTCCACGTCCATCGCGCCTCGAATGGCGCAACACCGCGATCATCGGCGGCTGCCTTCTGCTCGGCGGCAACGGAGGCGTTGTCTGGGCCGAAGCATTCGTCCCGTCGGGAATGGCGGCTCTGCTCATCGCTGTTGAGCCATTCTGGATTGCCATCATCGAGTGGATCAGGCTGCGCGGACGGCGTCCGAGCACGGGCGTCATGATCGGATTGATCGTCGGCTTGATTGGCGTGGTCGTTCTCATCGGTCCAGCTGCATTCCAGCCGTCAGCACAACTGGCCCTGGGCGGCCGCGTGCAGCTCGTGGGAACGATTGTCCTGTTACTGGCGTCGCTGTCGTGGGCAATTGGGTCGATCTTTTCGCAGCATGCCGTCCTGCCGAGGTCGGCGATTCTGGCTACGGGAATGGAAATGATTTGCGGTGGCGCACTGCTGGTCATTGCCGCCGTGGCAAGCAGAGAGCCAATGCACTTCGACTTCGCGAAAATCTCCGCGAGGTCGATATGGGGGTTTATCTACCTGACTACAATTGGTTCACTGGTTGCTTTCACGGCCTACAGCTGGCTTCTCCAAAACCAACCGCCGTCCCGGGTCGCCACCTATGCGTATGTGAATCCCGTGGTCGCTGTTTTCCTCGGCTGGGCGCTGGCCGGCGAAGAACTTTCGCTTCGCACGGCGATCGCCGCAGCCATCATCATTGGAGCAGTCGTGATAATTACGACTGCACGGAGCTCATCGCCCCCTCAGGAAGTGGCGTGACGGTGCCCGGGGGCACGCGATGTTCTGCTGTTCCCTTTGGAGCCAGTCCGAATTTCCCCAACACCCACTCCCGCCACTCGTCCATGATCTCGTAGAAAGTCGGGATCACGATAAGGGTCAGAAGCGTTGACGTGATCACACCACCGATTACAGCGCGGCCGAGCGGGGCGCGGAACTCTGCGCCTTCACCGCGTCCGAGCGCGACGGGGATCATTCCGGCGATCAGGGCGAGCGTCGTCATCATGATCGGTCGCAAACGAATCGCGCCGGCCTGAATAATTGCTTCGCGTCGAGACAATCCATCTTTCTCTCGCGCCCACTTTGCGAAGTCGATGAGAAGAATTGCGTTCTTCGCCACGATGCCCATCAAGAGAATCACCCCGATGAGGCTCATGATGTTGATTGTGCTGCCCGTGATCATGAGCGCGAGCATCACGCCGATTAGAGACAAAGGGAGCGAGATCAGGATCGCGAGCGGCTCGATGAACGATCCAAACTGCACCACGAGAATGAGGTACATGAGCATCACGGCAATTCCGAGTGCTGTGAAGATTCGTCCGAACACCTCGGCCTGACTGTCCACTTCTCCGCCCTGCGTCAGTCTGACGCCCGGGGGCATGTTGACCTTGGCGATGCGTGCGTTGATGTCCTTCATCACTTCGCTGAGCGAGCGCCCGGAGGTGTTCGCCTGGACCGTGATCACAGCATCAGCGTCGAGGTGCGTTATCTGCGCTGGACCGAGGCCCTGCGTGACAGTCGCGATCTGGCCAAGAGGCAGAGTCGACGTTCCACCGCCGGCTGTAGGAATCACAAGCGGAAGCTTTTCGAGATCGCTTGCGCGCTGGCGCGCCTCGGGAGCAAGGCGCACGTTGACGTCGCGCATCTCTCCCGTTGGATCGACCCAGTCGCCAGCCTTGATTCCGGCAAAAGCCGGACGCAGCGACTGTGCTACCTGACCCACTGTGACGCCGATGGAGCCCGCGAGTCCGCGGTTCATCTGAATTTGGAGCTCGGGCTTTTGTCCCTTTGTCGAGAGGCCAACATCCACCGCGCCCTTCACCTGTTTCACCTGCGCCTGAATTGCTTCGGCAGCAATACTAAGCGACTGCGGAGTTCCGCCTCTCAGCTGAAGCTGGATCTGCTTCTGCGCTCCCTGAAAATCACTTGTGAACACATTCAAATTTACGCCGCCAATACGGCCCACCTCGGTGCGAATCTGTCTGCCAAAATCCTCAGCGTGGATGTTGCGCTTGTTCTTAGGGACGAGGTGAACGTAGATGTTGCCGACATCTACGGCGCCCGTTCCGCCGCCAAGAGTTGTGTAAGTGTATTCGACGATGTCGTTGTGTGCGCGGACCATACGTCCGGCCTCTTCGGCCTTGATGCGTGTGTAGTCGAGGTTTGATCCCGGTGGCGTCTCGATGCCGATGTTGAGCTCCGAACGATCGTCTGATCCGAAGAAACTCGCACCGACCAGTCCAACCGCGGGAAGCGCAAGCGCGCCAAGGAACGACACCAGGGCCAGGCCGACCATGGCAAGCCGATGGTCGAGTGCCCAGCCTATTACCTTCTTGTATCGCTCTGCCTGCTTGTTGAACCACACGTTGAACTTGTCGAGCGTGCGTGCGATTGGATTGCGACGCTCGTGCGCTTCGACCTGCGGATCTGCCCAGTAGGCGGAAAGCATCGGATCGAGCGAGAACGACACGAACAGTGACACGAGCACGGAACACGCAATAGTAAGAGCAAACGGCTTGAACCACTGGCCTGCAACTCCGTACATGAATGCGACAGGCACGAACACGGCGACGATGGAGAATGTCGTCGCGGCAACTGCGAGTCCGATCTCATCGGTGCCTTCGTGCGCGGCGGTCATGTGATCCTTACCCATCTCGATGTGCC
>JBBQYO010000306.1:0-2891 GCA_038208605.1 Gemmatimonadales bacterium
GTATCGGGTACCGGGTACCCGGCGACCTCCGGTATCCGGCAACCTCCGGTACCCGGCGACGTCCGGTATCCGACATCCCGTGTCCGACGTCCGACGCCCGTTTTCCGTGCGCGTGCCAGAGTGTCCGGCACCCGTTTTGCCTTTTCTGGCTTCATGAGAAAAATCGCCGCTCTCTCTCTTCTCGCCTTACTTGCCGGATGCTCGGTCTCCTCCGATCAGGAAGCTCAGATGGGCGAACAAACCGCCCGCCAGGTCGAAGCGCAGCTTCCCATCGCCGACGACCCCCAGATCACGAGCTACATCAACGAGCTCGGCGACACTATCGCGAATCACACCAGCCGCTCGGATCTCCAGTGGCATTTCTACATCGTCAACTCGCACCAAGTAAACGCGTTCGCATTGCCCGGCGGCTACATCTACGTCAACCGCGGCCTGATCGAATCAGCTACCCGTGTGGACGAGCTTGCGGGAGTGCTGGGTCACGAGATCGGTCACGTGATTCAGCGTCACTCGGTGAAGCAGATGCAGCAACAGCAGAAAATCGGCGTTGTCGCATCGCTGGCGTGCACGCTCACGAACATCTGCAACAATGGCATCGGACAGGCTGCGATCAACATCGGAGGCAGCGCGCTAATCTCGCGCTACAGCCGGAAAGATGAGCTCGAGGCAGATTCAGAAGCCGTGGAGAACGTGCTTCACGTGAATATCGATCCCGAGGGAATTCCCGCGCTATTCGAGGTGCTGATGGAGCAGCGAAAGACGCAGCCTTCAAAGGTCGCGGGATGGTTCTCGACCCACCCTCTCGAGGAATCGCGAATTCAACAAGCCCGGCACCTGATCGCAGTCAAAGGTGCCGATCACAAGGGCGGGCTTCTTCAGGATCTCCCGAGCTACGCGGCGTTCAGGAGACGAGTATCAGAAATGCCCGAACCGCCCGCGCCCCCGCAACAGCAGAATTAGCGATCATCCTGTCGCGAATATCGCGACGAGAACCGTCAGCATCGTGAGCTGCAGAACCACGTTGTAGCCGATCATCAGCACCGCGAACTTCGCAAAGGTGCGCCACCTCGATTCCCCATACACCCGGCGCATCGCGATGTAGATGTACGCGAGCATCCATACCGGAATTGGCCACGCGACGGCATTGGGCAGAAACAGCAGAAGAATCAGCGCGACGAACGCAAACGCGTGAATGTGAAGCGTGAATATCAGGTGCTCGGCAAAGAACCGCCCGCTCTTCCGATACAGCAAATACAGAATGAGCGTGAACACCGGCAGCAAAACGAACACGGCGTTCGGCATATAGCGAACAAAACGCTCCTTGAAGTATGACGCGATCTCGCCTGGCTTCATCCCGGTGAACCGCCGGAGTCGCTTCGTCGCGAACCGGCCGGCACGATTCTGCGGAAGATTCTTTGCAACACTGTTGGTTACGGTCGAATCAAAAACGACGACTTTCGTGGTGTCCTTGGAACCGGACCTGCTAGTTGTCATCTTGAAGCCTGACGCATCGAGAGCTGCTTTGTCGGTGCTGGTCGTCGTGATCCGGAGCGCACCGACTCCGGGGAGCGACAGGAGCAGGAAGTACACGACGCTTGCCGACAAATACAGGCGAAGCGGAAGAAGCGATCTCACACGGCGGCCCGCGAGATACTCCTTCGTCAGACGACCGGGGTACCTGATCAGCGTCCACAGCGTGACCGGCACTTTCGATTCGAGCCCGAGCTGCTCGGCGAGAAAATCCTTTGCCAGCCGGCGGAGTGACACCCTTAGCTCGTTGTCCTCCTGCCCACACTGCGAACAGTAGGCGCCCGACAGCTCCGCGCCGCAGTTGTGGCAGCGCGGAGCTCCTGTATCAGAGCTCAAACATCACCAGTCGATACCGAACGGATCGCCCGGTGGCGCCTTCAGCGCGGGACTCGGGCTTGGCAGCTCCCGCCGCTCGAGCCACCGATTGAAATCAGCGGCGATGGCTGTCCAATGCGCGCGTGCTCCCTCGCTCCCCGATGACGACAGCGATCGAGCGCGTTTCCTCAGCTCGCCCATTTTGAGCTCGACGAGTGACCGCACCTCGGGCGCCGCTTCCTTGTCCGCCGCAAGCATGAGCAGACGATCGGCAACTGCACGCTGCGAAACACGCCTGAGAGCCGCCATCTTCGCTGATTCGCGTCCCGCCGCAGTCCAACCGCGAGCAAGTGCATCGATCGTTTCGCCGAGATACAGCGGTGATGCACCGCGTGCAGAGAATTGAACGATGCGCGCGGTGCGCTCGCGCTCGAGGATTCCGTCAACGATCATCTGCGCGAGTGTGCGAGCTGCGCCAAGCTCGTCGAACGCGGGACGTGTGCGGCTGTTGAACAGCTCGACGTAAGGATTGTACGAGAACGGGCGAGGTCCCAGAAGTGAAAGGACTGTGTCCGGAATCGCGAGCTCGGACGGACTCATCGCCGCTATGAGTGCAGAGAGCGCCTTTCGCTGAGTCGGGCCGTCAACCGGATGTGTCGCGACAGTGCCATCGCCGCGAATCGAGTTCGCGTACTCCATTCCACCGATTGTCTTCGCGAGTGAATTGATCGCGAATCGATGGAAGAGGTAAACCGGAACGAAACGCTCCTGCAGCAGCGCGACCGGCTCACCAACTCTGATATTGCGCTCTCCGAATTTCGCCAGCGCAACTCGGCGAACCGCCATCTCATGATTCAGGAATTCGGTCGGCGTCGATGCGTCGTCCCACAGGTTCACTCGCGGATCCGACGCATAGTCAGGACGGGCATCGGCATCGGAGAGAAACAACATGCCTCTTCGCAGTCCGTCGGCAACTATCGCGCGCATTGAATCCTGCTCGGCTCCGGGAGGAAAGATTCCGTAGCCCCAGTGAATCGAGAACACAT
>JBBQYO010000307.1:0-2778 GCA_038208605.1 Gemmatimonadales bacterium
GTAGAAGAGATCCCGCCCGATCGGTTAGTCGGGCCGGCCGTCAAGATCGCGTTTGATGAGGCCGAACGCGCTTCGGTGGCCGCGGCGGATCTGCAAAGACACGATCTCACTGGACAGAAGCGCGTTTTGATTCGCACCCGAAATTCACAGCGCCTCGATAATCCGGAATTCGACAAAGCCTACGCTTTCCTCGCTCCCGACGGAGCTGAATATCTCGTGTCGCTGGGAGTGCAGCTGGTCGGAGTGGATTACCTGTCGATCGAACAATTTCATTCGGGGCATCACAAAACCCACCGGACCCTGCTCGAAAAAAATGTCGTGATTGTCGAAGGTCTCGATTTGTCGGAGCCGGAACCTGGCCAGTATGAGCTCATCTGTCTTCCGCTTCGCCTCGAGGGACTTGACGGCGCTCCCGCGCGCGCACTCCTGATTGGATGACGACAACCATCCGGCATGTGTTCTTCGACATCGGTGGCGTACTCGCGACCAATGGCTGGGACCGCGAGCAGCGCAAGCTTGCGGTTGAGCACTTCCACCTCGATGCCGAAGCATTCCAGTCGCGTCACGAAGAAATGGCGGGCCCGCTCGAAGAAGGCGCCATTGGGCTCGATGAATACCTTCGTTTCACCGTCTTCGACCGGCCGCGCGATTTCTCGAAAGAAGAGTTCGTCGACTTCGTGCACGCGCAGAGCAAGCCATTCCCTGAGACAATCGCAATCGCGCGCGCTGTCGCCGAGGGATGTTCCTACTGGGTGATGACGCTCAACAACGAGTCCGACGATCTCAACCGGTACCGCATCAACGCGTTCGGGCTCGATTCGATCTTCGATGCGTTTCTCACATCCTGCTGGCTCAGGCTGAGAAAGCCCACTCTCGCTTTTTATCAGCGCGCGCTCAGTATCTCGCAGGCAGTTCCCGAGGCGTCAGTATTTATCGACGACCGGGAGCAGAACATCGTTCCCGCCCGGCAGCTCGGCATGAACGTGATTCACTATCAGTCCGCCGCGCAGCTCACGACCGAGCTGCGGCAGCTCGGAATAAAATTCAACCTCCAGGACAGCTAGCGATGCAACTCGGCATGATCGGACTTGGCAAGATGGGCGGCAACATGACTGAGCGCCTCATGCGCGACGGTCACAAGGTCATCGTATTCGACCGCAGCCCGGAGGCAATTGCGCACTACGTCGGGATTGGCGCGCAGTCATCGAAGGACGCGGCTGACATGGTTGCGGCGCTCGCAGCCCCGCGAGTTGTGTGGATCATGGTGCCCGCAGGGAAACCGGTGGACGACACGATCGCTGCACTGCTGCCGGGTATGACAAAGGGCGACGTGATCATCGATGGCGGCAATTCGAACTTTCATGATTCGATGCGGCGTGGAGCTGAGCTCGGCGGGAAGGGAATTCACTTTGTCGATTCCGGCACGAGCGGCGGTATCTGGGGACTCGAGAACGGATACTGTCTGATGATTGGTGCATCCGACGAAGCGTTCGCATTGTGCGAGCCGATCTTCAAGACCCTCGCGCCACCCGATGGGTATGCGCACATGGGACCGACGGGGTCGGGCCATTACGTGAAGATGATTCACAACGGCGTCGAGTACGGAATGCTTCAGGCGTATGCCGAAGGCTACGAGATCCTTCATGCTTCAAAGGATTTCAAGCTCGACCTGCACAAGATCGCGGCCGTGTGGAACCACGGGAGTGTGGTTCGTTCATGGATCAACGAACTGGCCGAGATCGCTTTCAAGAAAGACAACGACCTCGCGGATCTGAAGGGATTCATTGCCGACTCTGGCGAGGGACGTTGGACAGTTCAGGAAGCGATCGACCTCGATGTGCCGGCGCCCGTGATCACTCTGTCGCTGTTGATGCGACTTCGCTCGCGCCAGGAAGATTCCTTCGGCGGAAAGGTGATCGCTGCGTTGCGCAACGAGTTCGGCGGCCACGCGGTAACGAAGGCGTGACCGCACCTCGTGTGACCCTGATGCCTGCAATGCCCGCGCAGGGAATGCTCACCGTGGAATTGCAGGCTGGCGGCAAGGTGGACCGGTGCACCGCAATCATCATGGGAGCCAGCGGCGACCTGATGAAGCGAAAGCTCATGCCGGCGCTCTATTATCTCGCGGAGCAGAGACTGTTGCCGGCGGGATTTACACTTGTCGGAGTTGGGCGCGACCCAATGGAGCACGGCGCGTTCGCCGCGGCGATGCGCACCGCGCTCGACACTTCGGACGAGATCAAGAAGGTGGACGAGAAAACATGGACGTGGTTTGCTGGCCGAATTCGGTACGCTTACGGCGACTTGTCGAGTCCGGAAGCGTACCAGGCGGTGAAGAGCTGCCTGGATGAAGTCGAGTTTCATGTTCCGATGGAGGAGCGAAACCGCCTTTTTTATCTGGCCATTCCCCCCAGCGTATTTGAAACGACGCTCGAGCATCTCTCTGCGAGCGGTCTCGCTCCGAAAATCACGGACGCAACAGAGCGTCCATACGCGCGCGTCGTAATCGAGAAACCATTTGGACGCGACCTCGAAACGGCAAGAAAGCTCAATTGCGTAGTTCTCGAAAAGTTCGCTGAGCACCAGGTGTATCGCATCGATCACTACCTGGGTAAAGAGAGCGTTCAGAACATTCTTGTGTTTCGCTTCGCGAATCCGTTGTTCGAGCCACTCTGGAGCCGGCAGTACATCAGGCAGGTACAGATAACTGTGGCCGAGTCCGTGGGAATCGAATCACGGGGCCGTTATTACGAGGAAGCAGGTGTCATCCGGGACATG
>JBBQYO010000308.1:0-2690 GCA_038208605.1 Gemmatimonadales bacterium
GGAGCAGAACAATACCAACTTCAATCCGTCTGCTTGTGTGACAACGCAGGCGTAGCACTTCGCTGAGCAAGGCACGAATTCAATCGGGGGCGCGTACTTTGCGCCCCCGATTGTTGTTTATGAAGCGACTGTCCTGGGCAGTGCCGCGAAGACGCTAATGGCAGAAGAGAATGGCTCGGTACGAACGACCCGAAGTGACCCGAAGTGGCCCGAAGTGACCCGCGGTGGCAGACAGCACGCCTTCACACCAGTGGGGCTCTTACGGCCCGAAACAGCCCCGCAGGAGCGCTCGGAGGTCGAGCAGGGGCGAAGTCTGCGGCTCGGCCTGTTTCGGCGAAGGAGGAACTCCTACCGCGACGCGCTCCATTCGGTCACGCACGCCGCGGTCGATGAAGCGCGATATCTGATCGAGCGAGTAATTCGAACCGCGCCGGGTGGAATAAGCGTTCAGCGGATAAGTGACGCTCAGATAATTCTTCGCTCGCGTCATCGCGACGTACATGAGGCGTCGCTCTTCGTCGGTCTCTTCGTCGCTGCCGAGGGCGCGCGCTGAAGGGAACCAACCGTCGACAGCCCAGATCAGAAACACGGCTTCCCACTCCTTTCCCTTGGAAGAATGGGCGGTGCTGAGGACGAGGCAGTCATTGTCTTCGTTCGATGAGGCACCGGCAAGATCCTGGGTCGCCTGCGGAGGCTCGAGTGCCAATGCAGACAGAAAGGCTGCACGATCGGGATAACCCGCCGCAATTACCTGGAGCTGATCCAGATCCGAAATGCGCGGCTCGGCTCGATCGTACTTCTCGCGCAGAATGTCGTCGTAGAGCAAACGGACGCGAGCGATGTCTGCGGCGACCTTCGCCTGATCTGCCGATGGTCCCGAGCGCAGCTCGTCGAGGAGGGTCACCAGTGCGGCGTGGGCCGAACGCGCGCGGGTCGGAGCGGTGTAACGACCAAATGCTGAGGACTCCCACGCCGCATTCGCCATTGTCTCTATTGCGGAGCGGGCGGTCGCGTCGCCGATGCCCGGAAGAAGGAGCAGGATGCGATACCAGCTCACCTCGTCGCGCGGATTTTCCAGAATCCGCAGGAACGCGAGAACATCCTTTACATGTGCAGCTTCGAGAAATTTGAGGCCGCCCCACTTCTCGAATGGAACCTTGCGGTTGGTCAGCTCGATCTCGAGATCGGCCGACATGTAGCCGGCTCGAAAGAGCACTGCGATTTCCCTGAGCGGAGTGCCTTCTTCATGCAGCTCGAGAATGCGATCAACGACGAACTGAGTCTGCTGCTGCTCATCGTGCGCGGCCACGAGCCACGGTGGCTCACCGCCGTCGCGCTCGGTCCAGAGGTTCTTCGTGAATCTTTCCGTCGCGCGGGAGATCAGCGTATTGGTGACTTCAAGGATAGGCGGAGTCGACCGATAGTTCTGCTCGAGCGCGACGATCGTTGTGCCTTCGAATTGCTTCGGAAATCCAAGGATGTTGCGGAAGTTCGCACCGCGAAACGAGTAGATGCTCTGCGCATCGTCGCCGACGACAGTGATGTTGGAATGCGTTCGGCACATGCCGCGGAGAATGCGTGCCTAAAGAACGTTCGTGTCCTGGTACTCGTCGACGAGGATATGATCGTATAGCCCTGCGATTTTCGCGGCCATCTCCGGCGACGCCTCGAGCATCAGCGCCCAGAAAAGCAGAAGGTCGTCATAGTCGACGAGATTGCGCTGCTGTTTCCTGTCGGTATAGTCGGCGAAGATCTTCCCGAAGTCGCCGAGGTAGTCGAGAAACTGCGGATAGCCGTCGCGAATGATGTCCTCGACGGAGAAGCCGGTGTTGATGTGCCGCGAGTAGACGTACTGCAGCGTTTCCTTTTTCGGAAAGCGCTTCGATTTCTGCGCGTAGCCGAGCTGCGAGCGGGACAGCTGCATGAGGTCGGCGGAGTCGCCCTGATCCATGATCGTGAAATCCTTCGCGAGTCCGGCCGCTGAGCCGAACCGACGAAGCAAGCGATGAGCAGTGGCGTGAAAGGTTCCGCCATGCACTTTCTTGCTTGTCGCACCGACGAGTCGCTCGGAGCGGTTGAGCATTTCCTGCGCGGCGCGTCGCGTGAACGTCAGCAGAAGAATTCGGTCGGGCCGCACTCCGCGCTCGATGAGGTGCGCAACGCGATAGACCAGTGTTCGCGTCTTGCCGGTGCCGGCTCCGGCAATAATGAGCAGGGGACCGTCGCCGTGGGTTGCGGCGGCCGCCTGCTGAGGGTTCAGCTCCGCGGCGAAGTCGCGAGGAGCGTCGGCGGTTACGACGCGCTCGCGTGCCGGATAAACTCGGGGAGCCTGCGCTTCACTCATCGGGAGTAATATAGGCCTGATACCGAAAACAGGCCGAACAAAACGCGGCGATTGGCGGCATATTTCCCATCGCGAAGGCAGGCGGGGGGACGGCTTCGAAGCAGCATTTCAGAGATTCAGGCGAGACGGGAATCGCGACCCGGGCGCATTCACATCCCATCGAATGGCAGACACTTCTAATCGACTCCGCTATTGGATCAACACCATCTCACGCGACCATGTGATGATCGGACAGGCGGGGGGATTTACTCAGGCGGGGCACGGCAAGAATTCGGGGCTGAAGCGGTTGTCAAGCGGCGACTTCATAGTGTTCTATTCGCCGCGCACCGCTCTCGACGCGGGAGAG
>JBBQYO010000309.1:0-2518 GCA_038208605.1 Gemmatimonadales bacterium
GCCCAACAATCAGGGAATCGCGGCGCTCGAGATGCTGCGCATTCTCGAGCCGTACGACCTCAAAGCGATGGGGCACAACTCACCGGCGTATCTGCATCATCTCATCGAGGCGAAGAAGCTCGCCTACGCGGACCTCGACCGCTTCGTCGGCGATGCGGACCATCTGGACATGCCGGCGGAGCGCATGCTCACCGACGAGTTCATTGCTGAACGGCGACGCCACCTCGACCCCGCGCATGCGCACGAACGCGTGGACCCGGGTCCGCTGCGGACCAAAAGCGAGACCATCTATCTGACAGTCGCAGACGCCGAGGGAAACATGGTGTCGTTCATCAACTCGCTCTACGACTACTTCGGTTCGGGGATCGTGGTGCCGGGCACCGGCTTCGCGCTGCACAACCGCGGCGCGGGATTCACGCTGACGCCGGATCGACCGAACACCGTGGCGCCCGGAAAGCGGCCGTTTCACACATTGATTCCCGGCTTCGTGACACGCACAGTGGACGGGCACGACGAGGCGTACATGAGCTTCGGACTGATGGGCGGTGGTGTGCAGGCGCAGGGGCACGTGCAGTTCCTGCTCAACTACTTCGTGTTCGGCATGGATGTGCAGGCGGCGATCGATGCGCCTCGCTTCCGACACTACGACGGGCAGCGGGTGGCACTCGAACCACCCATCGGCGACGGCGTCCGCGCGGCACTCTCGGCGATGGGGCACGTGGTCATCGATCAGCCGACGGCCGTATTCGGCGGGGCGCAGGCGATCGTGCGACTTCCGAGGGGGTTCGCCGCGGGGAGTGATCCGAGGAAGGATGGGATGGCGGTGGGCTACTGACTCGGCGCGACGCTGCGGAAGTTGGAGCCCTGGCCGCTACGTTGGAGCGGCAGGACGCGCCGCCTAAGGACTTCCTTCCGCCGCGCGCGCCTGCTCCGTCCACCGCGCTTCGTCCACGCCGAAGACGGTCAACCACACGATTGTTGCGAGCGAACCGAGTATTCCAACCGCCGCGATGTAGAGATTGAGCCGGTAGCCGAGTGGCGGCCACAGGAACGCAAGCCAACCAATCCCCCCAAGGACTGCAAGCCAGCCAAGAACACGCGGCAGATAAGTCGAGCGGATGATAAGCCAGCCAGTGATCAATGTAGAAAATCCGAAGAACACGACCGCGATTGCGGCGCCCATTTCATTCAGATTGTAGAACAGGAGCGCGATGGAGTGGAGCTGTTCCGCGGTGAACGTGTCGAGATAATGTTTTCCCTCGAGCACGATCGCGGGAGCGACAAAAAAGAGGCGGCTCATTGATGAGTTTGTCGTTCGGTGAACGCACCCCGTAGTGGGTCGTCCCGCAGCCCGTTGCTATTTCCGCTTACCTGGAGGCTCCGGTGCGTCGATCAATCGATGAACGTACTTGTCGAAGTCGTCATACATGATCTTCATCGAGGGGTTGTCGATCATGCTCCGGAATGATTTCTCGTGTGCCACTCCCCACATTCGCGTTGTCCACGAATTGAAATAATCCGGGGGAAGCTGGCCGAGCTTGTGGGCATACCACGCGATCTCGAAGAGCGAAAGCTGAATGAGGTTGAGGAAGTATTCCTGGATCTCGCGATCGGACTTGAGGTTCGCGACATCGTCGGGGCTTACCGATGCGAGGTCGGGCCGCTCCACGCGCATATAGCGGAGCTGCGATTGGAGCTCGACCAGCTTCGAGAAATTCGCGACGAGCTGGGCCTTGCGGGCCTGCCTGAATTGAATTGCGGTGAAGATCAGCCCTCCCGCAATTGCGAACGATGACAGCGCCTGAAGGATGACCTGAACCGTCTGCAATGTCGGCGACATCTCTTAACAATAGCGTTGCTGCCGCGAGGTGCGAATTGGAGGCAGGTTTTGTACACTTGCGAATATCAAAAAAAACGCTGAGGCCTGACGAATCGTGTGAAAGCTGAGCGCCCAAGCCAGACCGCCCATTTCGTCGCACTCGGCCGCGCCGTCGCCGACGCCGGTCTTTCGCACGTGCCGGATTTCCACGATCCGACTGCGCGCGTCTTTCTCAGCGAGAAGGGAAAGCGCAGTCTCGCCAGGACCGAACAAGCCGGTCGGCAAGCGAAGCCGGGGGTACGGCTCGAAGCTGCGCGCGTGATGGCCGACATGATTGCTCTTCGCACGGAAGCCATCGATACCGCAGTTCGCGGCGCGATCGCAAGGGGCGCGACGCAGCTCGTGATACTCGGCGCCGGTTACGACGGCCGCGCCTGGGGCATGCCGGAGCTTGCCGGTATGAAGGTTTTCGAGGTCGATCATCCGGCGACGCAGCGTAACAAACGCGCACATCTTGGCCAATTGCCAGCGGCAACCGGAATTGTCAGCTTCGTCCCGATCGATTTCGAGCGGGAGTCGCTCGATACCGTCCTGAAACGAGCGGGACACGATCGATCGTTGCCAACCTTGCTGGATCTGGGAAGGGGTAGTGATGTACCTCACGCGCGATGCGATGCGCGCCACGCTCGCTGCTATCGC
>JBBQYO010000310.1:0-2056 GCA_038208605.1 Gemmatimonadales bacterium
TCGGCGATCTTCGTGAAGATTCCGCCAGCGATTCTCAATGCTGCCGCGCCAAGCGATTCTCCGATAGCGAAGCCGATGAAGCATGATCCCGCGTAGTCGCCGGGAATGAAAAGCAGAATGAGCAGCATCAGGAACAGCTCGACCGAGATCAGGAGCATTCCTATGCTCATGCCCGCCTTGAGCGGAATCGCATAGCAGGGATACGGCTTGCCCTTCAGGCTGGCGAACGCGGTGCGCGAATTAGCGAACGTGTTGACGCGGATGCCGAACCACGCAACGCCGTAACTTCCCGCGATACCGATGAGGCTGAAGCCAATGATGATGGCGACCTTGACCGCCTCGAACTTCAGCAGGAAGCCGAAGTACAGCAGGATGATCAGGCCGATGAAAATCTCGAGAATCAGGATGAACTTTCCCTGCGTGATCAGGTACGTCTTGCAGGTCTCGTAGATCAGCTCGGAAATCTCGAGCATCGACTTGTGCACCGGCATCTTCTTCAGCTGGTTGTAGATCACCATTCCGAAGACAAGACCGGCCGCGCAAACGATCAGCCCGAGCATCAATAGCGTGCTGCCGGGCATCCCGAGAAACGAAACCGACGACAGATCGGGAACGACGAGGTTTGCCTCGCCACCTGGCCGTTGTTGTGCAGCCTGCAATAAAAACGACGGGTGCATCAAGCTCATTGAAGCTCTCCTGAGGGTAAACGGCGCCCGTACAATGACGGGCGCCACGCGAAGTACGACGACTGCATGTTGCGGTACTGCTTTGCGGAAGATCCGCGGAGGCGACTACCGATCGGACTCGACAGCGCGCCAGAGGAAGAAAACGGGAACTCCGATCGCCACCAGCGCCAGACCCGACAGCGCCTGAGCGCGCGTCTTGTCAGCGATGAGCAGGACGACCGCGATCGTCGAAGCGAGCACGATGTAGAGCGCCGGCAGAACCGGATACCCAATCGCGCGATACGGACGCTCGGCGTCCGGCCGCTTCGACCGCAGAATGAACAGGCCGATTGTCGTGAGCGCATAGAAGATCAGCGCAGCGAAAATCACGTAATCCAGCAACTGACCGTAGGTGCCAGTCAGGCATAGCAAACTCGTCCAGATGGCCTGCACAATCAGCGCGGCTGCCGGAACATGATTCTTGTTCAGGTTTCCAGCCCGCCTGAAGAATAACTTGTCCTTGGCCATCGCATAGTAGACACGGGCGCCGGAGAGGATGAGTCCGTTGTTGCAGCCGAAGGTAGAAACGAGAATTGCGGTCGCCATGATCGTGCCCCCGATGGCTCCGAATATCATCTCAGCGGCGGCGCTTCCAACCCGGTCCTGGGTCGCGAACTGAATTCCGCGGGCCAGAACGTCCGCCGCGTCCTTCGTGCCGTGCATCGGCAGAATGTTGAGATAGGCGACGTTCGCAAGGATGTAGAGCGAGCTCACGAGACCGGTGCCCATCAACAGAGCCAGCGGAAGATTGCGCTGCGGATTCTTAACTTCGGCAGCAGCGAACGTGACATTGTTCCATGCATCGCTGGAGAACAGAGACCCGACGAGCGAAGCCCCAAAAGCAATGAGGAATGCCGACGTCACGTCGACATGCCCGACAAAATTACCGGCGCCGAAGTTCGCGGCGATCGCGGTAGCGTTACGACCGATCGTCAGGCCGAGGAGAATGAGCAGCGCGAGAGCGCCAGTCTTTACGATCGTCAGAGTCGTCTGGACGAGCTTGCCTTCGCGCACACCGCGCAGGTTGATCCACGAGAGAATCCAGACCGTGATGAGTGCGATGAGGCGTTGCGGAGTGAGTCCGACCTCGATCAGACCGCCCGGCGTGTGGATGTCGATCTGCGGAAACCATCCGAACCTGTCGGGCGTTATCGCAGGCCACAACACTCCAAGGAACCGTCCGAACGCGACAGCGACAGCGGCGATGGTTCCGGTTTGAATGACGATGAAAAGTGTCCATCCATACAGAAAACCCATGAGCGGGCCCATGGATTCTCGAAGAAACACGTACTGGCCGCCCGCTCGTGGATACATCGCCGCGAGCTCGCCAT
>JBBQYO010000311.1:0-1985 GCA_038208605.1 Gemmatimonadales bacterium
GCTCCGAAACCATCGCCTGCAAAACGTGCGATTCGATCGGCAGCCGTAAGCCCGCCATCGCGGCGACGTGGCCGGAGTGTCCCGCGACGGCGACCCCAAGCTTGTCCGTCGCGATGAAGCCCTGCGTTGTCTCGACGCCCCGAACCGCGCCGCGGTCGACGCGGATCCCGGTCACTTCGCATTGCTGAATGATGTCGACGCCGCGAGCGTCCGCCGCGCGGGCATAACCCCACGCCACCGCATCATGCCGCACTGTCCCGCCGCGCGGCTGCAGCAACCCGCCGAGAATCGGAAAACGCGCATCGGGCGAGCAATCGAGATTGGGAATCCAGCGCGCGATCTCGTCGCGGGTAAGGAACTTCGCGTCGATGCCGTTCAACCGCATCGCGTTGCCGCGGCGGATTGCGGAATCCATGTCGGCGGGCGAATGAACCAGGTTCAGCACGCCACGAGCGCTGTACATAACGTTGAAGTTGAGCTCCTGTGACAAACCCTCCCACAGCTTGAGCGAGAACTCATAGAAGTACGCGTTGGGGTCGAGGTGGTAGTTCGAGCGGACGATCGTCGTGTTGCGCCCGGTATTGCCTCCCCCCAGCCAGCCTTTCTCGATCACGGCAATATTGGTGAGGCCGTGCTCCTTGGCGAGGTAGTACGCCGTCGCGAGGCCGTGGCCACCACCGCCGATGATGATGGCGTCGTAGCGCGGCTTGGGTGGCGGGCTGCGCCAGGCGAGCGGCCAATGCTCGTGATAGTGCAACGCATTACGAGCGAGGGAGAAAATCGAATAGCGCATGGCGTTGATGGGTGGCGTGGGGTCGCGCTAAAGAATCTGTGACAGGAAGGCGCGCGTCCTTTCCTTGACCGGGCGGTCGAACAGTTCCGCCGGCGGTCCGGATTCGACTATCACGCCGCCGTCGGTGAAATAAACGACGTCCGCGAGTTCCCTCGCGAAGCGCATCTCGTGAGTGACCAGCATGCAGGTCATCCCTTCCTGCGCGAGCTCGCGAATCGTATTGAGGACCTCTTTGACCGTCTCCGGATCGAGGGCAGCCGTCACTTCGTCGAACAGCATGACTTCGGGCCGCATCGCCAGCGAGCGCGCGATCGCGACACGTTGCTGCTGGCCGCCCGAGAGCTCGCCCGGATAGACGTCCGCCTTGGCGGACAGCCCGACCTTCTTGAGCAGCGCGACAGCCCGCACGCGCACTTCGTCCTTGTTCTCCCTGAGGACGTGTATCGGCGCCATCATTACATTCTCCAGCGCGGTCTTGTGCGGAAACAAATTGTATTGCTGAAAGACGATCGACACTTCCTTGCGCAGCTCGATCTTCTCCTGGTCGGTCACAAGCTTGTGAACGTAGAAATTCGCCACGCGAATGCTGCCCTGGTCGATCGGCACGAGACCGTTGATGCACCGAAGCAGGGTCGACTTGCCCGAGCCTGAGGGTCCGATAATACAGACGACGCCGCCTTTGGGAACCGAAAGTGAGATCCCCTTCAACACTTCGATCTTGCCGAACGACTGGTGGACGTCGCGGATATCGACAATGGGTCCGGCGCTGGCCGCAGACATTTCAGACACGGAGGCTCTCAATGATTGACGGCGTAGCGCGCTTCCAGACGCACGGTCCAGCGCGCGATCGGATAGCAATACAGGAAAAACCAGAACAGGACATAGCTGTAGAACGCGAGCAGCAGGCCCGGTCGGTTCTCCGCACTCAATGCCTGCCGTGTCAGTCCCATCATTTCGTTGACGCCGACGATCGACGTCAGTACCGTCGCCATGGTGAGAATCGCATACAGGTTCATCCACGGCGGCAGCATGCGCTTGATGCATTGGGGGAAGATGGTCATCGACAGCGTCTGCCGGCGATTGAAGGCGAGCGTCGCGGCGGATTCAATTTGCGTAGTTTGAATCGACTGGATGGCTCCGCGTACAAGCTCCGACACGTTTGCAATCACGGGAAGCGACAGGCCGAGTGTAG
>JBBQYO010000312.1:0-1774 GCA_038208605.1 Gemmatimonadales bacterium
ATTGCCAACGGAGCAGAGCTGCCTTTTGGGAGAGCGATCATCGCGCTGTGCCGAAAGCCGGCCGACACAGTCAAGAGGCGCCACGCATGAGCGGGAGATCGGTGCAAATCAAGAAAGTCGCCATCGTGGGATGTGGCGAAGCGGGATTCGATATTCACCTTCCTGCTCTCAGTACCATGAAAGAGCGGCAGGTGGTTGGGGTCTGCGACAGCGACGAAGGCAGACGGCAGCGCGCGGCTGGGAAATACGGAACAGCGGTCTTCCCGACAGTTGACGAGATGCTCTCCAAAGCGAAGCCCGACGTTCTGATCGTTGCAACTCCACCCAGTTCTCACGAGGCGGTTTGTCTCCAGGGCATCGTCGCCGGATGCCATATCGTCTGCGAGAAGCCTTTTGTCGTGACTTCTGACGAAGGCGAGAGGGTGATCAGCGCGGCGAACGCTCGCGGAGTGTCGCTCGCGCTGAATCATGAATTTCGGGCTATGCCGATCTTCCGCTCGGTAATCGACGCCGTGCGGGCGAAGCCTGAAGAACCCGTTTACTTCGCGCAGCTTTGGCAGAACATCAACCTTCCTCCGGGGGCGGAAAGTGGTTGGCGCGGTGCATTGGAACGGCGGACTCTTTACGAGGCAGGCATCCACATGGTGGACCTGATCCTCGGGTTGTTTGGCGAGGTCCCCGAATTTGCATCATCGACGATGACCAGCGGAGGGCTCAGCGACGGAGGTTCCGACGGACTTGTGACCGTCACCCTCGAGTTCGCGGGCGGCCGGGTCGCGCAGCTGATTCAGAACCGGATGTCGAGGGGCGCTGCGCAGTACTTCGAAGTACGCGCCGACACGCCGTCGGCATCGTATCGCGCATCGTTCGGCGGCCGTGCCCGCGTGACGACCGGACTCTACCGAAGCACGCTGCCTCATCTTCGCCTCGAGTACGGTGCTTCCGGGCTTTCGTGGATCGAGCAGGGAGCCAAGCGTACAGTTCTCACGCGAAATCCGGGCAATCCTCGGGTCGCAGCTACGCGCGACGTGCTCGAGAAATCGTTCCGCGCATTCGAAACCGGATCCCGTCCGCCGACGACGGCGGGTGACGCGCTCGATGCGCTTCGAGTAGTTGATGCCTGCTACGCATCGGCGTCTACCGGAACGCGCGTTTCGATTTCCAGGTGACCCGGTGACAGCGCGTCCATTGAGAGTCGCTGTCGTTGGAGCAGGACTAATGGGCCGCTTTCACACTTCGGCGGCCCTCCGTAACGGAGGTGAGCTGGTTGCGATTGCCGACACGAATGTCGGCAATGCGCGAGCGCTTGCGGCTGCTGCCGGTGTCTCCGCAAGAGCGGTTTCGATTGATGATCTCTTCGAGATGGCGGACCTCGATGTCGTGCACATCTGCACGCCGCCAGAGGCTCACGCGTCAGTTTGCCGTCGTGTGCTCGAACACGGCGCCCATGCTGTGTGCGAAAAACCCGTGGCCGCCACTGCATCGGAAACTCACGAGCTGCTTCGTCTTGCCGCTGCACACAATAGACTCGTCTGCGCGGTGCATCAGTTCCCGTTTCAGGATGGCGTGCAGCGATTGCTCGACGCACCGGGATCGGTCGGACGTATCTGCCATCTGTCGGCGGAGATTTGCACTGCCGGAGCCGACGGCAGGGCGAATGAAGTTAGACAACAGATCATCCTCGACGTGCTTGCTCATCCGCTTTCGCTCTTTCACGCCTTCGGAGTCGGACCGCTTGGAAGTGCGAAATGGAGCGTCACTCAATCGGCCCCTG
>JBBQYO010000313.1:0-1563 GCA_038208605.1 Gemmatimonadales bacterium
CGAGACCGGCCGACACGAACAGAAACACGTAGACGTACATCGTATACGCGTGAACGAAGATGATCGCGGATACGCCCTGCAGACGCCACGGCGCTTCGGCCATTCCGAATATGTGCTGAATTGCTCGAGTGACTACGCCGCTCTCGCTGTAGAGAAAGAGAAACGCGATAACGCCGACAAGCGGAGGCAGCGCCGCAGGCAATGTCGCAACGGCGCGGAGAATTCGTCGGCCCGGAAATTCGAAGCGGCTCAGCAGAAATGCGAGCGGCACTCCAATCGCGAGCGACGCAACTACCGACGCAAGCGAGATGACGATGCTCGTGGTCAGTGCTTCGCGATCGGCGGGGCTCGAAATGAATTCGCGCCAATGGCCGAGTCCATTCTCGAAGCTTCCGGCAATGACCGCGACGTTCGGGTAGGCTACTGTCCACAGCAGGAGAGCGAAAACCGGCAGCGCCAGCAACATGCTCCGACGACCATCCCCTTCCCTCATTGCCCGCTCGTCACTCGGCGCCCACCATCGGCAGCGGCTCACGCGCAACCACTATGCCCGTCACGTCGCCTTCTTTCAGGCCCATCACTCCGGATTCAACTTCCATTACGATTCCATCCGCGACCTGCACCTGGTACACCGCGCTGCCACCGGTAAATCTGCGGTTCACCACCTGCCCTCTCCATGCAGAGTCGCTCCCATCGCGGGCGATCTCGAGCGCATCGGGTCGCAGGACGACCCGCGCATTTCCAAGTCGCTGGCCGTTTCCGTCCGGACGGGTCGCCCCGAATTCGCGCCGTTGCCCCGCAATTGTCACCGCGACTTTGTCGCCGAGGTCTTCAGCAGGAAGAATTGTCGCGCGGCCGATGAAGCTCGCGACCGCAAGTGATGCAGGCCTGTCGTACAGGTCTTCCGGCGTTCCTATCTGCAGAAGAATTCCTTTGCGGATGAGGGCGATGCGGTCGGCGATCGCGAACGCATCCTCCTGGTCGTGAGTCACAAAAAGCGCCGGAACCCCCACGCGATGAAGCATCGATCTCAGCTCGTCGCGCGTTGACTGTCGGAGCGTTGGATCGAGGTTCGAGAGAGGCTCATCCATCAGGAGCATCTTCGGCTCAATGACAAGTGCACGCGCGAGAGCCACACGTTGTTGCTCGCCACCTGAGAGCGATTGAATGCTGCGCGGGCCAGCGTTGTTGAGTCCGACTGAATCGAGCGCCGCTCGCGCTTTGGTCAAGCGAGCCTGTTTTGCTACGCCGCGTGCCTCGAGTCCGAAGCCGACATTCTCCTCAACCGTCATGTGAGGAAACAGCGCGTAATGTTGAAACACCATTCCAAAACCGCGCTTCTGCGGCGGAAGCTGCGTGATGTCCTTGCCATCGAACACCACCTCACCGCTATCGGGCATCTCGTAACCCGCTGCAATACGCAGCGTCGTCGTCTTTCCTGAACCCGACGCACCGATGAGTGCAAGTAGCTCACCGGACGGCACTTCGATCGAGATGTCGTTTACGGCAACATGGTCGCCGAAACGCCGGGTGATTCCCTTTAGCTCAAGTGAGCCCGCGCTC